>JADGFE010000095.1 GCA_016744085.1 Kiritimatiellales bacterium
GGGTTTCGAAGCTACGAAGTGCTGAAAATCGCCCTGTTTCACACAATGGGAGGGTTGCCCGAGCCGGAATCGGCCCACCGATTCTGCGGATGAGGCAAAAAATTATTGAGCTAAATTCGCAGCAAGATATCAGGCTACAGGGTAATCAAAATAACAAACTGCAAGAAATGTTGGATGTATTGCAGAAAATGGAACAGCAGTCAAAAGGTACTAGCGGCCTTACTAACGAGCAGTTCGAGAAAGGCCTAACCGATATCGAGTCATATGTGAAAGATATTTCCTCAAAGCTCTCGAAGAATAAAGTGGTAGATATTGAAATGACATCTCAACTTCAAAAAGTTGAGATGTCTATTTCCCAGTTAAGAGCAGAGAAAAAAGGGGAAGAAGAGGAACTCGCTCTCGAACTTCATAAACACGAACATCACGATGGCCATAGAAGTCGGTTCCTTGGAATTTTCTGGTTCTAATACGACAAGCCTAGAGACCACCTAACCACCAATCCTTCCCCTTCATTTATGCCCACATCCCTTCAATCTGATTTTCCACGCGGGGCAATGGATCACGATGCGTCTGCCGGACCAAGTGCCCGATTTGAAAGTGATGACAATATTGCAAGGACTCCATCCTTGCAGTTCGCTCTTCCCAACAATGAAGGACGAATCTTTCTTGGCGTTACAGGTGGCGAGGTCAATAAACACCGCCTTCCAGATGGTCGGGTTGAGCGGTTCACCACGGGGGGAACGGCCATAGGCGTTCCCGATGATCGCCATATCATCACCGTGGCCGGATCACGTTCGGGTAAGGGGCGCGGCATGATTATTCCTAATCTAGTAACCTATCCGGGTTCCATTCTCGTCGTTGACCCCAAGGGGGAGAATGCCGCAGAGACCGCCGACTGGCGGGCGGATATGCTGGGTCATAAGGTAATCGTACTTGATCCTTTTGGAGCCGCCGGGGAGGTGGCGGAACGCCACGCTGGGGGCTTCAATCCCTTGTCCATCCTTGCCGAAGACAGTGAAACGCTCATTGAGGATGCAGGGCTGATTGCGGACTCGCTCGTTATGCCTGCGCCGGGTACAAAAGACCCGCATTGGGATGAAAGTGCCAAGCAGTTTCTGGAAGGGGTAATCCTTCACGTTGCAACCTGCCCAGCTTATGCAGACGGGCGAGACTTGGTCTCCGCATATAACTGTATCATGGAGTGCGGCGAGAAATTGCAAAATGAAATGATTGAAAACTGCGCCGCCAATTTTGCGGTGCAGGCGGCAGCAATGAGCTTTTTCCAAAAAGCCGACACGGAGCGCAGCTCGGTACTCTCCAGTCTGCGGCGGCATATTCGCTTCCTTGGGTACTCGCAAATTCAGAAAGTAGTGAGCGCCCATAGTTTTGATCTGCGGGAACTGAAGACCAAAAAGGTCTCCCTATATTTGAGCCTTCCTGCTATGCGAATGGGTACTTGTTCGCGCTGGCTCAGGCTATTCGTCAATCTAACCTTAGCCGCCTTTGAGCTGGAAAAAATTAGACCTGTGCATCCGGTTCTTCTGTGCCTTGATGAGTTTGCCGTACTTGGAAAAATGAAGACCATTGAAGATGCCGCCGGACAGATAGCGGGGCTGGGATGCAAGCTCTGGCCGATCCTTCAAGATTTCGGCCAGCTTGAACAATTATATGATAAAAGGTGGGAATCATTTGTCGGCAATGCCGGCGTTCTACAATTCTTTGGAAACTCCGACCTTAAAACGCTGGAATGGATTTCAAAACGCTTGGGGCAAACAACCATCCAGACCAATAACCAAAATCAGCCCGGCTATGACCAGCGAGCCAAACAGGGCGCAACCGGAAGCTCATGGAGCCAGCATGTCCATAGCCTAATGACAGCGGAAGAAATTTCGCGATTTTTTGGGCGTGATGACAAATTTCAGCGCCAACTTATTATCCGGCCAACATGGCCAGCCATGGTTTTACAACGTGCTTTCCACGACAAACACGAACTATTTGAAAAGTATAGAAACTATATGGCGGATTGATTATGAAGAAGAAGAAACTAGACCGCTCAACCCTGCCCAAATGGCCTAATCTTGACCTATCGGAAGCGGCCAATGAATGCCGCGTGTATGGAAAACATATAACCTATCCTCGGCTCAGTTTAGCCGAGAGTATAACGATGCTTCTAGGGCTGGCATTTTCCGGATGGGTGATATATGCGTTCTTTTTTTCAGATTACGAAATAATCAGATCTCGTTCATTCGACGATCTTATAATCCCTTTTATTGGCACTTGCTTGGGTGGAGTTGTTGTATTTAAGGGAATACCTATCGCAAAAATTATTTGTAGGCTATTTTTCCCACGAAAAACATCTGTGCGCTTTACAACTGACACGATTTTTATTGGCTGGAAACGGTTTGATATATTACCAACTTCTGATATTCAGTTTCGTGCCAGTCGTCCCCATTTGTCGGATGAAAAATACAGCACGATAGAGCGCAGACGGCACACGACAGAAGCCTTTTCAAACGATTCTTATAAATTAAAATTTAGAAAAATAGAAATGATATATGGCTCACGGCTTATCCATATCACCTCAATTTCGGATCAAGACAAAGCCGAACAATTCGCAATGATGCTTCAGCATGCTTATAGGCAACCCCGCTTAGGCATAGCAGAAGAGAAACCTGCTGTCTCACAGCTACACGAAAATGAAGAATTCGGAGAAATGCTTCCCGAATAACCCCACCCCACAAAACTATGGATAATTCATGGCCACCTAAAGCACCTGACGTGAATAAAGCCTTTAAGAAGGCAAGCAACCCGGAAGTAGATCTGACAAAAGAAACGCAGAAAACCACCGATCAGCAACAGCTGACAGCAAAACAGGAGTTAGAAGCTTTAGAAGCCAAGAAAAAAGTGCCTTTCTCCCAGCTCGGTTTCTCTCCGGGTCGCATAACACCGCAGAAGACTCTCAGCAAAAAAGATGCCGCGCGCGCTGCTGAATTAAGAGCGCAAATGCAAAAGAACAAAGGCAATGATCGAGATGATTTCGAGCAGTCGATGTAGGCATCACTTTTTTGAAAAGATTTCGCACCTGCCTTCCTGAGCAAAAACTTCCCCCCAAATAATACCATCATCATGGTTAATTTTATATGGGAAAAATACCTCAGCCGAATAATCACTCACATGCTCTAAATTCATTTGGATCGCATCACTTTTTTGTCCAGTACTTGGTAACTCAGTAGATATGTTTAGAACAATAGCGGTTGCTTTACACTTTTCATCAAGAGCCATTTCTTTTAGCGATTCTCTTAAAATGTCAGCTAAGCGTATTGAATCAGTCGTTTCTCCATCTCTCACGTCAGGGCTTACATGGATGATTTCGTCAGCTGCATTTATCACTCCTCCATAGGGGAGGAACTCACCATGCTCTTCTAGCATTTTCTCACCAAAGGGAAGTATTTCGTTCATTAAATTTTCAACGTCTTCTTTTCTTATTCTCACTGAGTATTCTATTCCACCCATTAGCTGGTAGGGTTATTCAACTCAGCAATGAACGCATCTTGAATTTCATCCATAACTTCGCGCGCATCCCGCCCTTGCTCTGCATATGCTGTAGAAACATGCTTCATAAAATCAACAAGCAATAGACCCCATGTTGCAGGATTATCCCATAAATTTCCACTCACTACAAACGTAGGTCGATTATCTGATACCCATATCCGAGCTAGCTCCATAGCCCGTTCAGCATCTCGCACTTCTTCTGGTAATAACAATTCTTCCATTCTAATCCTCCTTTAAGAGATCCTGTCGTTTTGGCCCTATTGGATCTTTTTTATTTGAAACTGCATCTGATTTTCTTGCGGGGTTCCCACTAGTTTTTTCCTGAATCTTTTTATGCTCCGCAATTTCACGTTGGGTTTTTCCACCTTTAACTTCAGTGCGCTTTTCGGTTCCAGGTTTTAATCGCCCTTTCTTTTCGTGAGTCTTAAGACGCTTATCTAAATCTCCTGATTGACCCACATAATCTTGCCCTGGGGTTTTTTGATCAGGGAATTCATATATACCTTCTTTCGCCTGCTTTTCAACTGCCGACTGAGAAATCGCTTCCGAACTCTCCTTCGCAGTTTTTTCAGTGGTTTCTTTTGCGGTTTTTTCGGCAACTTCCTTACCGGTTGTTTTGGCAGCGTTTAGGGCATCGCCTACTTTGTCCGCACTTTTGAGACTGTCAGAACTCGTATCGATTGCATCCAGCAATTTCTTCGCACGCTTGGCCTTGAGCCCAATTCCAACACCACCCGGTACCGCTGGAACAGCCAATGCCAGCCCATCGACAACGATTCCCCCCGCATCCGCAAATGCCGATCCCACATTACCTTCTTTTATATTTCCCACCAAACTATGAAAACCGAGACCAATGCTTCCAATTTCGATAAAGGACTCCAGATACAGCCCACGCGCATCGAAATGGGTGATGGGATTGTTCTGCACGTACGCATAACGGTTCGGTCCGTCGTAGTAACCGAGTGGGTCAGGAGTCAGCATAACCCCGTGCTCAAGATCGCGCCAGCGTTCACCTTCATTGAGAAGGGTGAGGTCTTCTTCCTCATCCTTCGTATTCGCGCGTTGACGGTCATAGGTTGCTCCGAATTCGTCAAAGCGGTTACCGTACGCCCAGTAGCGGGCAAACCAGCTGAGGTTCCCAGAGTTGTCGGTACGGGCAAACACATCGCCCCGATGGTTGGAATGAGAAGCCTCGACCTGTCCATTACGGACAGAGTAAATCATGCCCCCAACACCGCCACCCATGCCTTCGCCACGGATGGACTCAGTGGTAAGGCTGTTTACGGACAGGGTTGCTGAACCGAATGTATCATATTCCTGGACACCCAGTCCGCCATCGAAGACGTGCGTAGTGGTTTCGGTCGGGGAAATGCGCTTGATTCGGCGAGTACGGTAGTCGTATTCAAAAGAATAGACCTTTGGTTGTTCAGTATCACGAGTAGTGACCTTAATAAGGCGATTATCTTCGTCGTATTCATAGTTGGTGGGGTTGGTGTCTCCATCAACTATGATGAATTTATCCTGACGGTTTCCGTTGGCATCGTACGCGTAGATGGCATTGGTTACACCGCTAGTCCAACCCAGCATTTGATTCAAAACAGAAGCAATCTTGTATGTCGTGGTTTCCGTCAGGGAACCACCTTCATACTTGCGCATAGCCGTACGATTTCCTGCGCCGTCCCAATCAAATTCAATTTTTCGTGTGGGTTTAGCAAGGGCTTGTACGGTCTCGGACTCCAAACGGTAGGCATCGTCATACGCCCAATTCCAAGTAGCGGAGGATGGGATGGTGTGCAGGCCACTTACCGCATCGTCCATCTGCATGAGATTCCCAACGGGGTCGAATTGGTATTCAACTGAAGAAAATACAACAGCCTGTTGTTTGTTTGTGTTGGAAATGATCCGGTTTAGCGCATCATATGCCCTGAATTCATCAACGTTATTGGGAAGCTCTCGAAGCATCAGATTCCCGTTGAGATCATAGTTGAATTGCGAGATGCGAGAGCCATATACATTGTAGGAGCTGACGGACAGGTTAGCCCCCGGAGCGGATGAAACGGTGGCTGGGTCAATAGTCTGGTTTCCGACCCCCTGCCATGATCCGGTTCCCACAGGCGTATTGTTCCAGAAGGTGGAATGATTCATTTCGCCGATTTTGCCGGGAACAACATAGGTGGAGTGGTGGCCAAGAGCAGATCCGTTTGCTACGGACGTATTGCCTTCGATCGTACTCGAATTAACCTTACCACCGTCGTTGTAGAACAAAATACCTCCACCGCCTCGCGCGAAGGTGTTCGTGGCAACGTTTCCATCAATAATACTGTTGGCCATCCAACCACCGTCTTGCATGAATACCCCACCGCCGCCCATACTTTCGGCAGTGTTGTTTTCAATGGTGAAGTTGCGAATCAGCCCACCTTTTTCGCAGAAAACACCTCCGCCATTGAGGGCGGTGTTGTTCTGGATCAGGCAGTTTTGGGCTGTAGCTCCGGTTTGAAGGAACAGGCCTCCGCCGTAGGCGTTGATGCCGCTGGCCGAGTTTCCATCGATATCGCAATCAGCTATAAGGCATCCTTTGCCTACTAAGGCACCGGCACCCTTTTCATCAGTGATATTTCCTCCGGTGAGCGTGAAACCAACCAGACGGGCATTATTGGTGAGCGAAGCGCACCGACCGCTAGAAGCCTGAATATTGACATAAGCCGCTCCGTTGACGCTCTGAACCGTTACCGGTTTATTGATCACAACGGGTGTATAAGTTCCGTCAGCCACGAGAATCAGCTCACCACCGGATGCCCCGTTGATGGCGGCCTGCAAGGCACCACCTCCACCGGAAACATTGATGGTGGATGTATAACCCTGCGTGTCGGTTATCGTATCCGTGCGGTTGAGGCCATCGTAGCTCCAGTCTACATGCCGCCCGGTTATGCCGTAATCGGCATCCGTACGGTTGCCTGCGAGATCATACCCATAGGCATGCGTGACCCCAACTGAAGTTTCAGTTTCCACCCGGTTCAGCGCGTCGTAGGTATAAGAGACGTTGGCCAACGTGTTACTGGATTCGGCCACGGTTTTGAGGTTGCCCACGTTGTCGTAGGAATAGTTTCGCGTGCGACCGCCATTATACTCCACTTCATAGAGCCTGTTGCGGGAATTGTATCTATAATCCGTGGTTACACCGTTGGCATCGGTGCGGCTGGTTTTGTTCGCCAACCAGTCGTAGCCAAACGCGTCTACGCTTTGGTCGGCGTAAACGATATTGGTATTGCTGTTCAGCCCGTCGTAACCGAACCGGGTAATATTTCCGTTCTGATCATTGATGGATGTGCGGTTGCCAGCCGCATCATATCCGTATTGAATAGAATGCAATTCTCCGTCAATGGAACTGGTCAGCCGGTTGAGGGCATCGTACTGCATTTCCATCACAATTTCATTGGCATCCTCCACGTAACGGGGATTCCCATTCTTATCGTAGCTTGTCTTGGTATAAGGCTGGGTGGTTCCTCCGCCGTACACCGCCACCTCGGGAAGGATGGAGTTGGTTAGCCGGTTGGCGGCATCGTAGAGATTGGTGGTCAGGTTCTGCCGGGCATCCCGTATTCCCGTCACGTTTCCTGTTCCGTCATAATATGTGGTATTAGTGGGATGCAGGGTTTGGCCGGACTCTTCATCCCATACCAGCGGATGGATGGCATGGGTTTTTCGATTCCGGCTGTCATAAAGAAACGCGGTGATGTTTTCTTCGGGATCGGTGACGCTGGTTACGTTACCCGCATCGTCATAGCTCGTTTCGCTTTCTGGAGCTCCTCCGGTCACGGTGGGTTGAACTACTTTCCACGGACGCTGCGCCTTATCGTAATGTGTCGTGGTCAAACGGTCGAGTTCATCCCATTGACGATAGAGCAGGCCAGTCGAGGTGTAATCATAGTCGATCTCGGTAGTATCAGCGAATTTGGTTTTGGTCGGTTGGTTGAGTGAATCATACCGAGTCTCGGTTACCTGTGTGGTGGAGCCGTCCTTCCAACGGGTCTCAAAACGAAGGTTGCCTACATCGTCATACTGTTTGGTGTTTTTGTCATAGATTGTGCCGCTGATTTGCTGGCGAAGCTCAACCTCACGGTAAAGTTTGTCATAGGTAATCTTCGTTTCGTAGCCCCTCGCATCGACCATTCGAGTAGGGCTGAAACCATAAGGTTCGAACAGCAACGAACCACTGTTGGTTCCATATTCATAGGTCGTCACGTAATTCAAACCGCCCGGATCTACGATGGAGTTGGTCAGACGTTGGAGATGGTCGTAATAATTGAATGTTACCATGCCGTTGGGATCGGTTACGGACTCCACTGAGTCCATGTCGGTGTAGGTGGTTTTCGTGGAGATGTCGGAGGCATCGATGGCACCGTTACCGTTAAGGTCAGCGACTTCGTTGGTGACCCGGTTGAAGCCATCGTACTGCCAGAACGTAATGTTTCCAATTTCGTTGGTTTCGGCGGTCTTGTTGCCCCTAGGATCGTATCCAAAGGTACGAACGCTCAGATCGGCATTGGTGATGGCGGCCAGTCGGTTTAATGCGTCGTACGCAAACCAGTTGGTATTTCCAACCGGGTCGATCTCCATGATCCTGTTGTTGTTCGAGTCGTAGCCATAGGTGGTGGTGATGGCCAACCCCGTTGGATCGATGATTTCCTGCGACACCAATCCCTGAGTATGCGGCACGTACTGGATCGTGCGCTGCACAAAAGAGGGATCTCCGCTCTTCTGGTCTTCGGTTTTCTTGGTGACGAACGCGGGCCATGTGGTATTTTCATAGAGGAAGCGGGTGGTTTTAGCTCCCGCAACCGTAACATTGCTAATCAGACCTTCCTTACCAGTTGAAGTCAAATATGCGTAGTCGGTTCTCCGATTGAATTCATCGTCTTCCCAGTCAGGCTGCCACGCCTTTGTGGCGGTTTCATTGTATCTATATTCGGAAAAATCGTTATAGGAGTTGTGCCGCTTTGTTGGTTTGCTTACATCCGTGGGCTGCACTCGGGTTCCGCTCACATACGGATTATAAGTCATCTGCCCGTATTCATAGCGGGTCTCATTGCCCCACTGGTCTTCTTGGCTTCCTAGGGCCAGAACGGTTGGGTCGGCATCCACATGACCCGGAATAGTGCTATCAACGATGCCTATGGCATCAATGTTTATGACCTCCTTGTAGCCCTTGTTGTTACTGATCTCCAGTTTGCGGGCGGCGTAACTGCGGGTAGAGCGGCTATTTGGCTGTCTCCATTCGAACCAGTTGGTTACACCAGAGACCAAAGGATCTTCGTCTGGAAGAAATGCATGCTGCCAGCGGGTTCCATCCAAATCGTAGATGGTAGTCGTACGATGCGATTGGATATAGTACTGGCCGGAACCCTTGCTCATGGTGCCCATGGCGTTGCGGGACAAGGAAACCGTTCCCCGATTATCGGGCACGGAGACGCTGTTCAACAACCGGGGAACTCCGAGCATGGACACATGTACATGGCTCTGGAAACTCCAAGTGGAAAAGTTGAAGTCGTAACTGGTCGAAAAGCCAAAGCTGTATTTGTTCGAGTTGGCATCCGTAATGGAGCGGATATTCAAGTGGTACTGATCTTCTGGTGTGAAGCTTGATGAGTTTTCATACATTCCGTCGGGGTATTGGCCTCCACTGCTGTAACCATATTGACGGTAGTCTTCTTCGGTAAGATACCAGTATTGATACGTGGTGGTTGCTCCGAGTTCGCGTTCAACCTGTGAAAGCGCAGTACCGCTAGGCCAGCCATACTCATCTCCAGAGAAATAGTCCACGCTTTCATCATCGAGCCGGATCGTGGCACCAAGATCATCGTCATCTATTCCTTCTGTACCTCCATCGTAATGATACGTGATTACGTTGCCGTTGGGATCGGTTATGGAATTCACGCGGCCACCGGACTGGCTGATCGTCAGCGACAAGCCCGAAGGCTGTGCCGTAATGGTCGTCGGAATCATACCACCGGAATAGATCAATTGGTTGCCATGTCGATCTTCGACCTTTTCCAGCCGGGCAAACAGGTGATACCTCAAAACATTGCTGCCTCCGGCAGGTCTCACAACCTGCCGTCCACCGTAAGCGGAGGCAAGGGAGGCATTGATATTCGGATCAGGCAAGGCGGCATAGTAGAGCTTGGTTCCACTTGGCAGGGTCAACGTGAATTTGTTGCTGGATGAATCCTTTACCAACTTTGTTTTCATCATGTCCATGGCGACTTGCCCAGAACTGCCAACAGGGAACGGGGTTTCATAGTTCGTACTAAAGGTGGCGAAAGTATATTGCTGGCCAGTGTGGTCGGTAATATAGTAATAGCCGCCCCCGACCCAGTCCGTATACCAGTGGATCGACGGGGCAAGGTTGGAGAGCCAGCATCTACCAAACGGCTTGTCCGGGTGCTCGTCGGGACCAAAGCCATGCTCACCCCAGATTTCCTGTGTGAGTGTTCGACGGACCTCCAGGGCCAAATGGTCGGAGCCAACCGGAATATGGATATCGGTCACGCTATGCTGCACATCGAGCGAAAACGAATCAACATAGGTGTCTTCCCGATAGTAGTCCGAATCAGCCTGCGTTTCCGGCGATTGGTTAGGCATAGGCATGCCGGTCAGGGAAATACGGCGGCCATCCGAGGGCTGGGGCATGTTCCATGTAATGAGATTGAATCCCGACTCAATCTCTTCCTCTTCACGCTTAGCAGTTGGTAGCTTTGTATCAGTACGCTTTAACTGATGCCTGAAATCAAGCCCGGCATCGGCACGGTCGAAGACCGCTAGAAAACTTAATATCCCTAAAAATACAATCCATGTTTTTTTATTCATCCCGATCCCCGTCCTAGAAAATGTTTACACTGAAATCCAAACCATCGTTTGGATTGGTTGAATCGCTGTTCTCAGCCCATTGCGGTCTACTATCCATATCGGCATCCCCCGAAACTGCCGTATAGGCATCTTTCTCTGTCTGGGAGTAAGTATCCGGAGTGGTGGCAGAGTTGCCTAGAACCTTCACCTCGTAGCCATCTCCTATTCCGTCATCGTCACCGTCGGGATTGGTCGGATACGGATCTTGCCAATCGAAAAGGCCATCTGCATCCGTATCGAGGTAGGCTGTACTTCCTGGACTTGCAACATCCTTGGGGTCGGAACCCATCGTGGCCTCCTCTGTATCACTGAAGCGGTCGTTATCATCATCCAGATCAGCTATCAGCATCGGATAGCTGGTCGATATACGGTTTTGATAAAGTACGTCCGGCATCCGGTCGCGGTCGGTGTCCTCGGCTCCGGCGGCATCCATCGGCCACGGGTCAACGTCGTCATCCTTGTCGTCGCCATCCGTGTTGGCCTTGCGGGGATGCGTGTAGATATCGCGATTGAGTCCCAGATATTCCTCCCGGTTGGTAAACCCATCGCCGTCCTGATCCACGTCGCCGTCCAGCGTCTGCCCGTCAATGCTAACCGGATCGGAAGGGTCGGTTTTGCTCATCATCAATTCAAAAATATCGCTCAGTCCATCATTATCCGAGTCGGTGGATTTATATGCCCTGTAAAATCCTGCGGATCGATTTAATCCATTCTCACCTACCATGGGCGAATTCCAGCGCAACGAACCGCCTGCATCCTGTAGTCCTACTTTTGCAGGCCAGGCGGTATAGTAGCTCGACGTATTGGTGGCAAACGGGATGTATTGCAGATTGTAGGTAAAGTAAAACTCATAGGAACCACCTGCATCCGTGTTAATCAGATCCAGCCAGCCATCCTCAAATGGAGAGCCAAAGTTAGGTTCGATGGTCAACTCAACACCAGCTCCCATCATCATGGCCATAGGTGCTGACATGCTCATTATCATTGAAGCCAATAGATTTTCTTGAGCCGTCTGTTCCGCTTCGTACTCCACGTAGGCTGGATATAATGTTTCTGGATAAAGAACCACCTCCGTTGCTGAATGGGCCGGATCAAAAATCCAGCGCATGGTTTCGCTATACACCGCACCCCTTAAAAGCAGGTTATCGTAGAAGATCTCAGGCTGATAATCTTTTGGAGCGGGAATACGGGCAACCTCAAATCCCGTGGAAGCCAGAGTAATAATCCGATCTCGAGAAAC
>JADGFE010000262.1 GCA_016744085.1 Kiritimatiellales bacterium
GTATAAGGTCGGGCTCGAACTATTCTGTGCCGAGGGACCTGTCGTGCTGGAACCTTTGAAGAGAAGGAATAAAAAGATTTTTCTGGATCTTAAACTTCACGATATACCGCAGACTGTAAGTAATGCTGTCAAAACAGCTGCTAAGCATGGCGTCAACCTGATGACTGTACATGCCATTGGCGGACGGGCCATGTTGGAAGCGGCTGCAAATGCGGCAGCGGCATGTGATAATCCTCCGAAAATTGTGGCAGTAACTACGCTGACAAGTTTGAGTCAGGATGATTTTAATGATCTAGGTATTAATCGTACCGTTTCCGAGCAGGCTGTTGAACTGGGTCGATTAGCGATCTCATCTGGTATCGATGGAATGGTTAGCAGTGCACACGAAGCCAAGGCTCTGCGCGTGGCCTTTCCTGAAGCGATTTTGGTGACGCCCGGTATACGCATGCCTGATGGGGATATAGGCGATCAAAAACGTGTTGCTTCTCCATCATTTGCGGTGGAACAGGGAGCAACGCACCTTGTTATTGGCCGCCCGATTATGCAGGCCGCTGATCCGGTTGCTGCGGCAACTGCCATGCTTAACGACATGGTTAAATAGGGGGAAATATGAGCAAACCAAAAATTTTAATTATTACGGGTTACGGCGTTAATTGTGAAGCAGAGTCTGCACATGCTTGGAAACTGGCTGGGGCAGAACCTGAGCTGGTTCACCTAAACGACTTACTCGACAATCCGGATCAGCTGAAAACTTTTCAAGCGATGATGTTTATCGGTGGTTTCTCCTACGGTGATCATATGACCAGTGGACATGTTTTTGCGCTTCGCGTGAAGCACCACATGCAAGTCCAACTTCAGCAGTTTATCGATGATGGAAAATTAATCATGGGTATCTGCAACGGTTTCCAGGTAATGACCAAAATGGGTTTGTTGCCGGGACTGGATGGTAAATACTTTGAACCTGCTGTTTCGCTGATGCAAAATGACTGTGGAACCTTTCAAAACTTTTGGTGTGATATTCGTTTTGAAAATAACTCTCCTTGCGTCTTCACTAAAGGGCTGGGCACACTGCCTTTGCCGATCCGACACGGCGAAGGGAAGATCTTTACACTAGACGCAGGCATTATCGAAGAGGCTGAAAAGCTGGGTTGCGTTGCCGCCCGGTATGTTGATGCGGATAACAGCCCTACGCAGGAGTTTCCTGCTAATCCAAATGGTTCTCTAAATGCGATTGCCGGACTTACGGATCCGACAGGACGAATTTTTGGGATGATGCCGCATCCAGAAGCCTACCTGTTTCCTGAAAATCATCCTAATTGGGATAAGCAAAAGTTGGATGAAAGGCTTCCTGAGCAGGGGCTTGGTTTGAAACTGTTTGAGAATGCAGTGGATTTTATAAATGCAGAGGGATAATTGATATTCCGTTTAATGGACTTGGAAAGAAGACTAGTTTTTTCATTGTCTTTTAGTGTTTAGGGATGGCGCATCTAATTTGGCATTCTCTTAAGTCGGAATCAGGAGGAGCCAGAGGGTCAATAATAAGCACTTTGGTTCCTGCATTCGGTTCGGATTCAATATGCATCGATTCATTAAAATAGGCTAGACGCATCTTTGATGCTAAATAAACCAAATCCGGATGGTTTACCTTCCTGTTCAATTGGATTAAATCCTTTTCCCTGATCGCTAACTGTCAAATGCACTTTGTCATCAAGTCGTGAAATTCCAACATTCGCAGAATGTGTTCCGGAATATGTTGGAGAGTATCTCCCTTGTGAATGGAGAAATCACTGATGCCGATTAAGATGGATAACGGTAGTACAACAGCCAGCATGACCATGTGGTGAATTTTCCATCCGTTTAGTTTGCTCATAAAAATCTCCGAAGAAGAAGGTATCAGTTGAGGTATTTTGACTGAACAAGAAAATACGAAGGACTGTGTTTACGTACAAAACGTGTGACCATGAAATAAATTAAAGAGATGAATATATTTCAAATCACTCATAGTTTATGGCTGAATACGACCTATGGAACAACCCCGAAAGAGCAAGATGAACCGTGATCGTTGGGACCTTGACAGCGTTCGCTATCATATGAAAAAACCGCCAGCACCCAGCCGCGAGATCCGTAGCATCGGTGAAGTTTTGGGGGATGTTGTCGATGGGCTAGAGCAACCCACTCAGGAAAATATACTTATTTTACGTGCAGCCTGGCCAAAACTGGTTGGCGAGCAAATTGCAAAACATAGCCAACCGGGATTCATTAAAGATTTTCAGCTGTTCATCTTTGTCGACCTGCCGGGATGGATGCCGGAATTAGAACGAATTAAACGACCACTCCTAACTAAACTTCAGTCCAAATACAGGGAGTTGCGCATTCGCCAAATCCGGTTTTCGCTGAATCACTAAGTATTTCTGCCTCTTCCGCAGAATCGGTGGGTAGTATGCTGCCCTTTTATGCCCCTTAACCCCTGAAAACAGGAGATTTTCCTTTAAAATAGACCCTTTCTTTCCTG
>JADGFE010000096.1 GCA_016744085.1 Kiritimatiellales bacterium
AAGCGAAGACCCAAGCCCTATCAACTTTTAACCCGCCCTCGCCATGAAATGACCGAGATAAAGCATCGGAGTAAATATCGTGCAAAAGTAGCTTAAGGAAGTGCCATTCGAGTCTGAGGTAAACTTTAAGGATAATAGGTTGGGTAAAGGAAGTTGCTGTACTCCCGGCGAAAAATGGAGCGGGCCTGACGACGGTCGGCAAGGGAAGCCGGTTGAACGCATCTCGACGGTGGTGGCACCTTCCTGATGGGAACCGAGGATGAAATCGGCTAATCGATCCCTGTTCCGTAACCAATGCTGACTTTTCAAAGTTTATCTCCGCCATCGGCTATGAAACAGATGCCAACAAATTTGAATCATCGTATGTCTTCCATGCGCTTCTGAGCGACAGCACCAAAACGCACACTCGATATGCTGGGGCGCACGGTTATGGGATTGGAATGGTGGAGGTGAAAATTGTTTTCGAGATGATCGAATGAACTAAAGACAAATCACGTTTCAATTGTCACGCATCAGAGACCAAGCACATCCTTCATGCTGTATAGTCCGGCATCCTTGCCTGCAACCCAGGCAGCAGCCTGCAGAGCACCAATGGCAAAAACATCACGGCTGGTTGCTCGATGTGAAAGTTCAAGCAATTCGCCCATGCCCGCCAGCATGACCGTGTGATCACCGATAATATCGCCACCGCGGATCGCATGGAATCCGATTTCCTTTTCTGGACGTTCTCCGGGCAGGCCTGTACGGCCATCGGCCTGAACTTCTTTTAAGTTCCAGTCATATCCATCGGCCGCGGCTTGGCCCAACATCAATGCGGTTCCACTCGGGGCATCCTTTTTCAGATTGTGATGCGCTTCAGTAACTTCAATATCATAGCCCTTGCCTTTTAGCGCACGGGCACCGGCTTCTACCAAATTACATAGTAGGTTAATACCAAGGCTCATATTGCCGGAACGCACAACCGCCGTCTTTGCCGTCGCCGTATTGATGGCATCCAACTCTTCATCATTCAGCCCGGTGGTACCAATCACCCAGCCCGTGCCCCATTCAGCAATACGCGGCGCATTGCCAGCCGTTCCTACATGAGATGAAAAATCGACAATCACATCCGCAGTCGGGCCGACCTCTTCAAGGTTGGTGATTAATTTAATATTTGCTTCTTTTGAGCCAGCCAAAATACCGGCATCACTTCCAATGCCCGGCACATCCGGAATATCAACAGCGCCATGAAGCTCCAGTCCTTGAACCTTATCTTCCAGAATACAACGAATCAACGCCTTGCCCATGCGGCCGGCAGCTCCAAGAATTACAATTTTTGATTTTTGATTTTTGATTTTTGATCCCTCGGTCTGCGACGCATTTATAGTCATGATCCACCTGCTGTTTTTCTAAATGCCATAATAATGGCCGTGATTTCATTCGCTTCTATCAAGATTGAAGCTATTTGCTCTGATGGCAACCATTATAGCCACTGTCGGAGACCCAAAAATAAAAAAAATCTGAATTCAAAACTCGAAAATTCTAAAGTACTCCTACGCTTTCAAGCGACGCACGCAACACCGCTTTATTTTCATCCGTCGTCGAACACATCGGCAGACGATAGGTTTCTTCGATCATTCCCTTCATCGCCATGGCCGCTTTAATCGGAATCGGATTCGTATCAATAAAGATATCATCGAACAGTTGCGCATATTTATCGTGTAGCATCTGAGCTGTTTCAAAGTCACCATCAAGAGCGGCATGAATCAGCACGCCGACTTCTGAAGGCATAATATTTGAGGCCACGGAAATAACACCACAGGCGCCTTCCCGAATCATGGGCAGTGCAAGCGAGTCGTCGCCCGACATCACTTCAATATCGCACAAAGCTTTAATATCCGTTACCCGCTGAACGGATCCGGCGGCTTCTTTCACGGAAACAATATGTTTGTGTTGCGCAAGCTCAGCCACCACATCCAGCGGAATTTCACAAGCAGAACGACCCGGCACGTTATACAGCACAACCGGAAGCCCCAAATTTGCCACAGCTGAAAAATGCTGAATCAATCCGGACCTATTGGGCTTGTTGTAATACGGTGTAACCTGGAGCGTTCCATCCACCCCGTACTCTTTTGCGGCACCGGTCAAATCGATCGCCTCAGCAGTAGAGTTCGCACCCGTACCCGCCATGATTTTACACCGACCAGCAGCGGTCATCGCCACGGTCTCAATCACTTTTAAATGGTCGGCGGTTGAGAGTGTTGGCGATTCTCCGGTTGTTCCAACCGGAACAACTCCATCCACACCACCCGCAATCTGGAATTCCACCAGTTCTTCCAGTTTCGAATAGTCAATGGCCCCATTCGCGCTAAACGGGGTAACGAGTGCCGTATATACTCCTGTAAAAAACATTTTTTAAATCTCCGATTTATCAGGCATGAGGCACTAGGCATTTGGCACTAGTGATTGCCCTTCTTATTTCGCATGCAATTTTGAAACCAACGCGATCAGCATCTTTTCTATTTCTGCGCAAAGTTCAAGCGTATCTTGAGATAATAAGGCAAAAGGCCATTAGACACTAATGATCACCTTTAGTCGAGGCACGCAACTTCGCAATCAATGATACGAGCATTTTTCCAATTTCGGTGCATAATTCCGACGCACTCCTAAATTCGTCCTTTTCTACAAAACCTAATCTACAGGCTAATTCTAATTGAGTTTGCATTTCATAAAGAGAACCCAACGCAATTTGAAGAAAGCGGATATAGTCGGCTGATGAATTTCTCCCATATCCTTCAGCAATATTACTCGGCACCGAAACCGCCGCTCGTTTGAGCTGGGAAGTCAGCGCATATCGCTCATCAGCAGGAAACTGTTTAGTGATCGCATAAACCCGCTCCACGAGACTCATGGCCTTTTGCCAAACTACCAAATCTCGGAAGCTTTTAATCTGCACGCTCATGCTATTCACTTATACCTAGTGCCAATTGCCTCATGCATGGAAGGATTCCAATCCTGCGAGATCCAATGTAGCAAAATGATCTTCAATTGTTTCCCCACGACGGATCTGAACAACACTGCCATCCTCGCGCAACAACAACTCGGCTGAACGTAACTTCGCGTTATAATTGAAACCCATGGAATGTCCATGAGCACCCGCATCGTGAATCACGACCAAGTCGCCAATATCCACCTGCGGAATCGCGCGATCAATTGCAAACTTGTCGTTATTTTCACACAGCGAGCCGGTTACGTCGCATACAAAATCGCAGGTTGCATCTTCTTTTCCAGCAACCGTAACATGGTGATAAGCACCATACATTCCTGGACGCATCAGGTTCGCCATGCTCGCATCGAGTCCCACATACTGCTTGTAGGTATTCTTTTTATGCAGCACACGTCCGACCAGATAGCCGTAGGGGCCGGTGATCATGCGACCACATTCCAAACGGATATCCAACGACTTGATGCCCTTTCCGATAATCTGCTCTTCGTAAAGCTTACGTACGCCTTCGCCGAGCGCTTCAAGATCAACGGCCTCTTCTTCCGGTTTGTACGGAATGCCGATGCCTCCACCCAAGTTTACGAATTCAAATTCGATGCCCAGTTCGGCACTCAGTTCTCCAACCAGCTCAAACAACATATGAGCAGTTTCCAGAAAATAGGTAATCTCCAGCTCGTTCGACGCCACCATCGTGTGCAATCCAAAACGCTTAATGCCTTTGTCGCGCAGAATACGGTACCCTTCGAAAAGCTGCTCGCGGGTAAAGCCATACTTTGCTTCTTCAGGATGGCCAATGATCGCATTCCCCGCTTTCAGTGCGCCCGGATTATAACGGCAACAAACCAGCTCCGGCAGACCGACGTGGTCTTCCAGATATTGAATGTGCGAAATATCATCCAGATTAATGATAGCTCCAAGGTCTTTGGCTTTCTGATATTCGTATGCCGGTGTGTCATTGGACGTGAAAATAATATTTTCACCAGTAATACCGACTTCATCCGATAGCAGCAGTTCACCAAACGAAGAGCAGTCCGAACCAAAACCTTCCGACTTTAGGATTTTAAGCAAATAAGGATTGGGAGCCGCTTTCACCGCATAATATTCCTTAAATCCTGGATTCCATGCAAATGCAGCCTGCAAACGGCGTGCATTTTCGCGGATGCCTTTTTCGTCATAGATATGAAAAGGCGTTGGAAACCGCTCTGTCAGCGACTCCAGCTCCTCTCTACTCATTGGAATTTTCTTTGCAACCATCATACTCTCCTAAAAATTAATGAGGCGGACTATACACGAACCCCTTATGTTTCCAATATTTGGAAACTAAAAAAAGGGGTCTTCCAATGATTGGAAAACCCCTGTTCCAATTCATGTAGGCGGGCTTACTTCTTATTTTTCGCCTTCATAGTTGCTCCCACCCGCAGGCGCAGAGCATTCAGCTTGATGAAGCCGGTTGCATCGGACTGATCATAGCCGCCTGCCTCGTCAAAGCTGACAAGTTCGGGACTATACAGTGAGTATGGTGAACGACGGCCGTTTACGTGTACGCCGCCCTTGAACAGTTTCACCCGCACATCACCGGTACAGGTTTCCTGACTCTGGGAAATCGCGGCCTGAAGCATTTCACGCTCCGGAGCAAACCAAAATCCGTTGTAAACCAGTTCGGCATATTTCGGAATGAAAGAATCACGCATATGCATTACTTCGCGGTCCATTGTAATGGATTCAAGTGCGCGATGCGCATGATGCAGAATAGTACCACCCGGCGTTTCATAAACACCACGGTCTTTCATGCCCGTGAAACGATTTTCGACAATATCGATACGCCCGACGGCATGCTCGCAACCGATCGCATTCAGTTTTTTAAGCAAGGTGGCCGGGCTTAGTTTTTCACCATTGACGGCAACAGGGATTCCTTGATCGAAACTGATTTCGACGGTTTCCGCTTCGTCGGAAGCCTGACTCAACGGCTTAGTCATGCACCACATATCTTCATCGGGCTCATTCCAAGGATCTTCCAGAATTCCACCTTCAAAACTAATATGAAGCATGTTGCGATCCATACTGTATGGCTTGGCGGCCGATACGGTTGTTGGAATGCCGCGATCTTCAAGGTATTTAATCATGTCGGGACGACCTTCGAACGGAAAGTCCTCGGGCATGCGCCATGGAGCAATCACTTTGACATCGGGCTTGAGAGCATAGGCCGTCAGCTCAAAACGAACCTGATCATTCCCTTTACCGGTTGCTCCATGACAGATCGCTTCAGCACCTTCTTTGATCGCAATATCGATCATACGTTTGGCAATCAGCGGACGCGCAATGGACGTACCCAGCAAGTAGGTTCCTTCGTAGATCGCGTTGGCCTGCATAATGGGATAGATGTAGTCGGCGGCGAATTCTTCTTCGACGTTATCGACATAACATTTAACCGCTCCGTGCTTAAGTGCTTTTTCTTCGAGGCCGTCGAGCTCTTCTTCCTGCCCTACATTGGAACAGTAGCAGATAACTTCGGCATCATATTTTTCCTGAAGCCAGGTCAGGAGAACGGTGGTATCGAGGCCACCGGAATAGGCTAGTACAACTTTCATCTTACAATCCTCTCTAGATTAAAACGGGATATCGTCTTCGTATTCGTCGAAGTCAGCCGGAACATCCTTATCGGATACCGGAGGTTTTCCATCCACAGCTGGAGCAGCGGCTGCCGGAGCTGCGGCTGCAGTTCCCGCCTGAATTTTCCATCCCTGCAGGTTGTTAAAATAACGACCGTTATACTCCCGTCCGCGAATATCGAAAGTAACGGTCACTTCCTGCCCCACTTCGACGGTATCGAGCAGGCTTACTTTATCCTGAACAAACTCCAGATTGATTTCCTGCGGGTATTTTCCGTCTTCAACAATTACCACCATTTCACGCTTCGTGAAACCGCTTCCGAAGGTCTGCGCATCCTGGATGAGCTTCACTTTACCGGTTAAATCATATGCCATTTCTTTATCTCCTTAATTGAATTATTCGCCTACACCGCATTCGCAGGGATTCGGCGACTGAGCCGCCATTTCATCGTGCAGTTCGGCACACGCTTCACCTATCAACTTCAGTGCCTGATCAATTTCCTGCTGCGATACATTCAGTGGCGGTAATAAACGTAGGACATTACCTGCTGTTGCCAGCGCAAGCATGCCTTTTTCCTGCAATTTTTTCTGTAACGGCGCCGAAGGCACATCCAACACGAGCCCCAGTAACAAGCCGAGACCCCGTACACCGGCAATCCATTGCTTATGCTTCATCGCAACATCGCAAAGACCTTCTACCAAACAGGCCCCCATCATCATGGTATTGGCAATTAGTTCTTCGCCTTCAATCACTTCAACCACCGATAATGCGGCCGAACAAGCCAGCGGAGTTCCGCCAAACGTTGTGGCATGGTGCCCGGGCTGAAAAACATCTGAAAGCGTTGATCCGGCAACAATGGACCCGATCGGAAATCCATTGCCTAGCCCTTTTGCCAATGAAAAGGCATCCGGCTGAACATCATAGTTCTGAAACCCGAACCATTTACCGGTCCGGCCCATACCGCACTGCACTTCATCACATAGGAGAAGAATGCCCTTTTCATCACACAGCGCCCGCAGGCCAGTCATAAACTCGGCATCTGCCGGAATGACTCCGCCTTCGCCCTGCAACGCTTCCACGAGCACGGCGGCGGTCTTGGAAGTGATGGCATCTTCAACCGATTGAAGATCATTAAAATTCGCGTAGGTAAATCCTTCCGGAAGCGGACCAAAGCCCGTCTTAACCTTCTCCTGCCCGGTAGCGGTCAGCGTGGCCAGCGTCCGGCCATGAAACGACTGCTGCATGGTGATGATTTCGTGTTTACCTTTATTGCTACCCCAAAGCCTTGCGAGCTTGATCAACCCTTCGTTGGCTTCCGCTCCGGAATTACAGAAAAAACATTTTGCACCCGGCAAACCGGAATATTCCGCCAAGGCCTTAGCCAACTGCGGCTGTTTTTCGTTGTAGTATAGATTCGATACATGAACCAGCGTTTCCACCTGATCCTGCACTGCCTGAACCATCTTAGGATGACAGTGGCCAATATTGGTGACCGCAATTCCTGAAACAAAATCGAGATATTCATTTCCTTCCGAATCCCATACAGAAGTTCCCAAACCTTCAACCAAGGCAATCTCCGGAGCATAGGTCGGCATGAGATGCTCATTTTGCATTTTCACTATTTCTTTAGTATTCATTTTCTTACTCCGTTATCTCTGTACCAACACCTTCTGAGGTAAACAATTCCAACAGGAGAGAATGCGGCATCGATGAATTAATGATATGGACTTTTTTGATGCCCGATTTAACCGCCCCTGCCATTCCTTTGATCTTCGGCAGCATACCGCCAGTAATCACTCCACGATCGATCAGCTCGTCCACCTCGCCCAAGTGCAACGAAGAAATCAATGAGTCCCGATCCTCGGGATCAAGCAACAGACCCGGCACATCCGTAAGGAATACCAGTTTCCGCGCCTTCAATTCGCAGGCAATCGCTGTTGCCGCATCGTCGGCATTAATATTGTAAAGCTTACCGTCAGCCCCTCTGCCCAGCGGGGTAATCACCGGAACAATATGAGATTGAAGATAAGCCTGAATGGGCTCCACATCGACATGATTCACTTTACCAACATAGCCCCAATCCAGCGGCTCATTCGTTACAGAATCGTTGCCGACCATTTTATCGACCTTGATGATATCTTCACCATGAATGCCGCGCGCCTTGCCATGGAACTGCTGGATGATTTCAACTAGGTGCGGATTCACTTCACCGTTCAGCACTTTTTCTACGACATGGATAGTTTTGTCATCCGTAACCCGCAGGCCATGAACAAAGTTGGGAGCAATATCAGCCTCTTTCATCGACCGAGAAATTGATTTTCCGCCGCCATGTACCAGCACGGGGCGTAGGCCAACGCATTCCATGAAAGCAATATCCTGAAGAATCCGGCGATAGCCGGCTTCGCTCTCCATGATGCTTCCGCCAAATTTAACGACCACGGTTTCTCCGCGGAACTGCTGAATAAAGGGTAATGCCTCCGTCAGCGCGGCAGCCTTTTCAATAAATTTGTCCATCAATCATTTCCTGTTTTGTAATCAGGCGATGCCTCAGCAACCCGTGATATTTGCATTTCCAATTGCTCATATAAAGTTTCTGGAGCAATGTCCGCTCCGCTCAACCAAGCAATCGTTCCCCCGTCAATTATTGCCTTCTTAAAAGACTCAATATTCTTCAACTGTTCGAAAACTTCCCCGCGAAGATAAGGTGTCAGATCAACCTCACCAGATACCCCATTATCAAATTGGATCCAATAGGTATAACCGTCCCGGTATTCAATTTCGGTAATATCGTTCATATTCCACATGACAACCCTTTATCTCCCCTATTCAACCAGAGCATTTAACGAATGAGATATCGTGCCGGTCTTTAATTTGTAGAAGCGACGGGGACGTCGCGTCTACGGCTTTTCAAACGTTAAATACTCTAATAATTGATCCGCACGTATTCCTCGGTGCAGTTGCAGGTATAAACCGTTGCTGCGCCGCCACCGATGTGCAAGTCGATATTTATAGCAAAATCAGATTGCGAGACCACCTTAATCAGCTCTTCCTGAGAGACATCGGATGCACAGCCTTTTAACACAGCCTGAGTCTCGTCATAGAAAATGTCGACGAGATCCTCATCAACCTTTGCTTTGGAATAACCGACCGAGTCCATGATCCGCCCCCAATCAGGATAGGTGCCCGCCCAAGCGGTCTTGTTCAGCATGGAATTCGCCACCGCCCGTGCGGCCAATTCAGCATCGACATCGGAGTTAGCACCCTTCACATGGATGGTTACAAATTTATCCGCACCTTCGCCGTCGTGCACAATCATCATGGCCAATTCAAAGCAGACCTTTTCCAAGGCCTGGAAAAACAGGTTCCAATCCTTGGAACCTTCATCCAGCATTTTAATGCCCGACGCTCCGTTGGCCAAGGCCAGCACGGTATCGTTGGTACTTTGATCACCGTCAATCGAAATCCGGTTAAAGCTCTGATCGACCGCCTTTTTCAAGGCCGCCTGCAGGACATGCTGCTCTACCGCGGCATCGGTCGTGATATACGAAAGCATCGTAGCCATGTTCGGCTCAATCATGCCAGCACCCTTAGCGAATCCCACGATTTTGACCGGCTTGCCTTCAATATAAAGTTCCTCAACCGAAACTTTCGGCCGCGTGTCCGTAGTCATCATGGCATCAGCGGTATCCTGCACATTTTCAATGAGCGCGGCATCGAACAACGTTCCAATGCCTGAAATAATTTTATCCAGAGGAAGCTGCGGACCGATCTTTCCGGTGGAGCAGACAAAGATTTCCTGCGGCTCGCAACCCATCACTTTGGCGGTTTCGGCCGCCATATCTTTTGCGGCGACCATGCCCGCAGATCCCGTGCAGGCATTGGCAATGCCGCTATTCATCACAATGGCTCGGGCCAACCCGTGCTGCAAATGAGCCCGGCACACCTTAACCGGCGCAGCACACACCTGATTGATCGTAAACACGCCGGCCACTGATGCAGGCGACTCCGACAAGATCAGCGCCATATCCTTGACGCCCGCCGGTTTGATCCCGGCGGAAATCCCCGCGCATTTGAAGCCTTTCGGCATATGGATTTCTGAATACATGGTTTTATCCGATTTTTAGTTTTAAGTGATAAGTGATAAGTGAAGTTTCCCATCACCACTGCACCGCGAAGGTACTAGCTCTACATTCCTTGCTGCTTTATTTTCAAAAATTCAACATCCGCCAGATCCTGCGGCCGACCAACCGCTTCCTTGGAGGCCACCAGATCGTTCAGTGAAAAAGTTTTCACCATCAATCCATTTTCATTGGCATGCTCGGTTGCATGGGTCTCGGCATCATCAAATGAACGAATTCCTACCACTGCCAAGTGGAACTGAATAATTCCCCAGCGGGTCTGGTAGGTCTGGATGAGGTTTTCCCCCTTCGGCCCGATCGGAAGCAACGGCAAATCCAGCTCATCCTCCAATAATTCGTTGATCCGCCTCATGTTTCCCACATCCTTGCCGGGGATAAACAGATCCCAATCCATAGAAAACCGGGGCATCCCTTCCAGACGGACCGCCTGCCCACCAAAGACAAGATAGCGGATCGAGTTGTCATTAAAACACTGAATCAATTCGTCCATTGCACCCCCCCTTTGCGGGCGGTTTCTGCCAGCAGTTCTTTTTTCCAGGCATTCATTTCTGAGGCAGAAGAGAAACGGCGGCATCCAAACGGAGGGAAGCCCGTTGCGCGAGGCATCGGAACCACGCGCCCTTCCTGAGCCCAAAGCTCCAGCTTAGCTTTATAGTCGTCTGTTCTTTTCATCCTTCGGACTCCTTGATCGAGCGTGAAAAAACGAATATACGCAAAAACAACCCTCTTGCAACGAATGTAGGAAGAACAACGAATTCGGTACGCATGGAAATGCGTTGTTTTTCCTGCATTCGTTGCGAAGTCCTACCTTTTATTTTGAAGCGCAAAGTTTAGAGAGATGACCAGACGATTGGAAAACAAAAACCGCCCGAAACGTTCCCTTTTGGTACCGGCTTCGGACGGAGTGTTTCTTTTTCGTCCCGTCGGGCGGGAACGGGAATGCGCGCTAGCCAGAGTCCCTTCCTCTGTATTGGCGGGCAGAACAGAGCGGAACCCGATGTTGTTGTTCTCGTTGTCCGGGTTGTTCCTGTTCACGTTGCCGCAACGCGCGTTGTTCGCGTTGTTGTTCCAACTGCCACCGCGTATCACGCGGTTCGAGCCCGTCTACGCATCCCGAAAGCCTGGAGGTTTCCGCAAGATGCCGACACAACCCCGCTGTCCTGCCGTGCGAAACCACGGCAACCAGACTGCTTGCCCGGCATTGGAGTTCCGCTTCGCCGATCCTTTCCCGCTCAAAATCCTTTTCCAGCTTGCGGAACTTGGTGCGAAACCGATGCTCCGAACGCTGCGACAAGCGGATACCCTGTGGATGGATGACAAACCCGACGAAGGGCAGCCCCTTGGAACAACGGTTAATTTCGCCGTGGTGGTTCAACGAAAGACCGAGGTGCTCCGCAAACCATTCCTCGCTTTCGTTCCGCAATGCGTTCATTTCCTCCAGCGAACCAAAGCAGAGCATATCGTCCATATAGCGCAGGCAATGGCGTACTTGCTTCGTCTCCTTCATCCAATGGTCGAATTCGTCGAGATAGACATTGCTGAAATACTGGCTGGTCAGGTTGCCGATCGGCAAGCCTTTGCCCGGCTGGGTCAATCGCAGATTCTAAGATTCACAGGCCGACCCGAATGGCACTTCCTTAAGCTACTTTTGCACGATATTTACTCCGATGCTTTATCTCGGTCATTTCATGGCGAGGGCGGGTTAAAAGTTGATAGGG
>JADGFE010000263.1 GCA_016744085.1 Kiritimatiellales bacterium
ACTCCTTCTGTGTAGTGTCGTTTTCGTCGACAACACATTACAGATAAGTTGTTCGGTGTGTTAATCATTCATTTACCCACTGATTTGGCGGAAGACCCGGATTTACTAACAAGGATGTTGGGTGGGTTGGCGGCTGGGGAGACGGTGATTTTGTAAAAGGTTCTACTAGCGAAACTCGTGATGGAGGGGAAACATGGCAGGATGCCAACTATGTTGGAAAATTTATTAATCGGTTTGAATTTTTTAATGGCCCAAGGGTTATTGGTTATGCCGCTGGAAAAACTATTTATAAACTAGATTTATGGGATGCTCCTAGCGACAATCTTAAGCTTGCTAAGCCGGTTGAACCGCCAGTGTTTAACCTCAATAAGGGCAATAGCGTTATTTTGTCCGATGCTTTTGATGATCCATACATAGAGGTTCTATTGGAAATATGGAATCGGTTTGGTGATGATGTATATAGCAAGAGCATAGAGGATAATATTCCTATAAGTTGGGATGGAAGGGATTATAATCGAGTTCCTTGTTTTCCTGGGGAGTATATATGGCGCATTACAACAGGTGGGGAGATTAAGGGAGGTTTTGTATTTGTTGCTAAATACTGAACTAACGAGTTCAAGCCAGCTGTACTAAGCCTGAAGGTTTTATTGAGGTAAAAAAGGGTGGAAATGCTCTGCGACATCAACGTGGTCGGTAAAGGATGACCTTCGTCAATGAAACGCCGCCTCTCTTCAATGTCACTGAAACCACAAGGACGCGCTATCCGCTAAGTCATTGATATAAATGGTGACCGCTGAGGGATTCGAACCCTCGGCCTACTGATTAAAAGTGAATTTGCCACAACCCTGCCACAGATTGAAAAGGCCCGATTCGGAGAAGTCAGGAATTCTGCGGGTTACAGAGGAGCGGTTCGGTGTGGCAAGAATCAGCCTGAAACCTCATCTTTTACCGTAATCATCCGCTAAGTTATTGATTTTAAATGGTCGGGATGAGAGGATTCGAACCTCTGACCCTCTGCTCCCAAAGCAAAGCAAAAATAAACGAATCCAATAACTTCGGTGTTGTTCGCCACAGATTTGCCACATTAATTTCGGTTCATAACTGTCAATACGCTTGTCCGCTCTTGCGCCTGCGCCTCTACACGTTCAATTAAGTGGCCATATACATTCAATGTTGTCTGAATGTTTCTATGACCCATCAGGGATTGGATGCGTTTTAAATTCACACGTTGGTCAATCAGCATCGAGGCGTAAAAATGGCGCAAGTCATAGGGTTTGTATTTGGGTTTATCTGCCACCATTAATCCGGCCTCTTCACAGGCTCGATTAAAACCGCGTCTGCGCCAATTTTTGACATTCTGCCAACGGCCATTTCGGGAAGGGAAAATTAGATCATAGTCATTCTCCATCATATGATTTTCTACGTAGTGGCAGATCATATCAAGTGTGTGGCTACTCAAGTCGATGAACCGCCGACCAGCCTTGGTTTTAGTGACGGTGATTTCGGTTCCGCCGCCTTCTATTGCCCGATCAATTTCCACGCCTGTATCTTGCAGTCCGTATTCAGCAAGAGCTAGATATTCCTGCGGTCTCATACCTGAGTCCACAGCCAGATAAAGAATGGGGCGGTATCGCTCCCAGGTTTTTTGTATCTGCGCATTCTTTGAGTTTGCCAAGCGGTCAGAGGCGGATAACAAGTCATGGATTTCCCGTTCGGTCGGAATGCTTACCGGATTATCATAACGGGACGTTAGCGAAACCGTAACTCCTTCGGCTATATCGTAACGCAGAATACCACGACTATTAAGTTCCTTAATCATGGAATGAAGAGAGGTCAGGGATTTATTCGCTAGATATCGGCTATGGTTCTCCAAAAGCCATGACCGAAAATCAATAATGTCTGGTTTGGTTAGCTCATGAAGCTCTTTCGTCCAAGGATAGGATTTGATGATTCCCGCGCGATATTTATAGTTCTTGAGCGTATAGCGAGTAACGGGTTCTCGTCCGTTGCGGCCTTCCTTTTCACAAATTTTAAGCCATTGATCCAAGCCTTGAGATATGGTTTTTATATCCGTCTTGCAGTGTGCGGTTGCTCTATCGCGAGCTCGCGCATCTTCACGAAAAGCAAGTGCCTCTTTACGCGTGTCAAACGATGCGTAAGCATAGCCTGATTTCGTTGCTTTACTCGGATACCTAACTTGGTAAGTAGTCCCTTTTGCTCCGATTCTTTTTCTAATATCTGCCATGTTACCATCATTAAAGACTCATTAGATTAAAATCAAGTGGGTCGGTATCGATCATGGGGTATTATCCCGCATTGCTTTTGCTTGATGAGCTACATAGGTGTTGAGAAGAATCTGCTTCTCAATTTTGCCTCTTCCGCAGAATCGGTGGGTAGTATGCTGCCCTTTTATGCCCCTAACCCCTGAAAACAGGAGATTTTCCTTTAAAATAGACCCTTTCTTTC
>JADGFE010000097.1 GCA_016744085.1 Kiritimatiellales bacterium
GAGGCTCAGTCCAACAAAATTTTATCCTCCTGCTTTTTATCTTCTGCGATGAGCTTTGGAGTTTAGGGGAAGCAGGAGGGATAAAATCCTAATCGTTCGCGGGCAGATCGTCGAAGCGCTGACGGAAAACGGCCTCGGAGGCCACGGCCTTGAGGCCGTAAGCGTTCATGAAAACCTCGTCTCCACGATATAGATCGATGTCGTTGAAGTCGTTGCGCCCGTTGCAGAGCAGGCCGACCTGCGAGAGCAGGATGTCGCGGTCGGCGATAGCATCCGAGCGGCGCGGCTGAAAATTCGAGGGGAGCGTTGTCTTCGGGAGGTTGCCAAGTACGAGACCGCAAAGGTGGTTTCCGCTGGTTGAGCTGAGTTCGCCCTTGCCGGTCTTGAGCTTATAGTGTTTCATTTCATCACGTTGGGTTGGGGTTTTGGCGAACGGCTATATTAGTCGTTCTGGCCCAATAGGTAACTATTGAATGTTATATTTTATTCAACGGATTCAGATTCCTGTTTTATTATGATTGAAAAAAAATAATTTGAAGGCTTAGGGGGGGGTATGGGGAATAAAACGTTACCGCACCACACCTGCTGAATCAGGTTCGCTTACGCTATGTATCATTCACTTCCTATCGCTTCCTTCCCACCCCGCTGTCACCAGCGACGCAGTTGCGATTCGGATTAACTTCCCCTCGAACGGGGTGTTATCGACCTCTTTCAGTCGATCAGGTTTGACGGCTTTGCCGGACAAACAAAAAGGGCGGCCCAAAAGCCGCCCTTTTCATTTCTAACGTTTCATAACCTAGTAGCGGTAATGATCCGGCTTGAATGGCCCGGCTTTTTTGATTCCAAGATACTTCGCCTGTTTGTTGGTAAGCGTATCGAGCTTAACGCCTACCTTTTCGAGATGCAGACGCGCCACTTCTTCATCAAGAAGCTTTGGCAGCACATGAACACCAATCGGATATTTACCCGGATTGCAGTATAGCGCCATCTGAGCTAGCACCTGGTTGGTGAAGCTATTGGACATTACAAAGCTCGGGTGACCGGTTGCACAACCCAGATTTACCAGACGGCCTTCGGCCAGCAGGATAATGCTGTTGCCCTTCGGCATTGTGATTTTGTCAACCTGCGGTTTAATATTGGTCCACTTGTATTTCTTCATCTTCTCAACCTGAATTTCGGAGTCGAAGTGGCCAATATTACAGACGATTGACATGTCTTTCATCTTTTTCATATGGCGCTCAGTGATGACATCACAGTTGCCGGTGGTGGTAACAAATACATCACCGATCAGCGCAGCTTCATCCATATTCATGACTTCATAACCCTCCATCGATGCCTGCAATGCGCAGATTGGATCGATTTCAGTTACAACCACACGGGCACCCTGTCCGACAAGAGATTGAGCACAGCCTTTACCAACATCACCGTAGCCCGCAACCACAGCCACTTTACCCGAAAGCATCACGTCAGTTGCACGCATGATGGAATCGACGAGTGAGTGACGGCAACCGTATAGGTTATCAAACTTGGACTTGGTCACGGAGTCGTTAACATTGAAAGCTGGGAAGAGCAATTCGCCCGCGGCTTCCAGCTGATAGAGACGATGCACGCCTGTAGTGGTTTCTTCGGATACACCGAGAATATCCTTCGCAATCCGCGAGAAACGGGTCGGATCTTTTTTCAGCGCTTTCTTCAGCTGTGCTAGGAAGACGGCTTCTTCTTCACTTTCAGGTTTCTTATCGAGAACGGTTGGATCCTTCTCGGCTTTAACACCCAACTGAACAAACATCGTGGCGTCACCGCCGTCATCGAGAATGACGTTCGGGCCCTTACCGTTGCCCCAATCCAAAATCTTATCGGTATATTCCCAATATTCTTCCAAGGTTTCGCCTTTAATCGCAAAAACAGGTGTTCCCGCCTTCGCAATCACCGCAGCTGCATGATCCTGCGTGGAATAGATATTGCAACTCGCCCAGCGTACCTTTGCACCGAGTGCCTGCAGGGTTTCAATCAGCATGGCGGTCTGGATCGTCATATGGAGGGATCCGGTAATACGCGCGCCTTTCAGCGGCTTTTCAGCGCCATACTTTGCACGCAGCGCCATCAGACCCGGCATTTCGTATTCAGCAATTTCCATTTCCTTTCGGCCGAAATCAGCCAGGGAAATATCTGCAACCACATAGTCTTGTACTTTTTTCTTCGCGGCTTTTTTAGCCGTTTTATTTGTCGCTTTCTTTTTTCCAGCCATTGGAAGTCTCCAGTTATATATTTTATTTTAGATGGATGAGTTTCGGTTTTTAATAATTCAGCCGTCTTTAGCCTTTTTTAATGAAAAGGCTGTCACAGGCCTGCAAATCAAAATTCGAAAATCAAAATTAAAAAATTCCTATTGTTTGGTTCCTACAACAATTAAAACAGAGAGGTCGGGAATGGATCCTGGCAACGAGTCAATCACCTGCGGCTTTATTCCGGCCCGTTTCAGCCATTCCCGGATTTCCAGCGGATCAAAACCCAGCCACTGATCCGCCCATTCCTCACGCGCCCATTCATGTTCGTGGCGCACAAGATCAAGAATAATGAGTTTTCCCCCCACTCTTAAACCTTCCGATGCCAGTCTAAGCACATCTTCCGGGTGGGAGGTATGGTGCAAGGCCTGACTCAAAAATACGGCGTCAAAAGCTTCATCCGCCAGATCCAGACTTTCTAGATTACCAACCCTCAGATTCAATTTATCCAAAACGTTCTGTTCTGCCGCGCGCTCGGAAACCAGCTTCAGCATTTTTTCCGACTGATCAAAAGCAACCACCTGATCCGCAAAACGACCCAGCAGGAGCGCCAGAGCCCCTTCACCGCAACCCAGGTCAGCCACTCGCTGTCCCGCAAAGCCCGCAGCCAGTCCGGCAGCCAGCGCCTGCCAGCCCCCGCCCGGCTCAGTGAGCGATCCGTAACGGCCGGCTATTTCATCAAAAAACTCGCGACTTTTTCGGCGGCGCAGATCCAAAACCCGTTCCACTTCTGACGCATCGCGATTTGCAACCGGTATATCTTTCAGTCGCTCACTCAGAATTTTAGCAAAGGAAGCATCGCGAAAAAGTTCGCCGCGATTGTAATATACGGAGGTCCCATCGCGGCGCGATGCCACCAAACCGGCTTCTCGCATGGGTTTAAGATGACGACTAACCGTCGACTGCGGCATTTCCAATGCCTGAACCAACTCCGCCACAGAAAGTTCCGCCTGATCTACCGAGCGCAGGATGCGTAACCGCCCTTCGTCTGCCAAAGCCTTAAAAATGTCTAATATATCACTCATAATCCATATATCCGAATTTCCGGATATAAGGATAATTAATGGGCTCTGTCAACGTCGTAGAACGAAAAACGGTCATTTGCACTTGTTTTTAAACTCACATGCTATAACCGTACCCGCTTTACACAATTCGGGATCAATTTAATGAAAATGGTAAATAACGCACTTTCTATCGGCTCGGTAATCGGAATTCCGATTCGCCTACATGTATCCCTGCTAATCGCAGTTCTCGTACTGTCACTCGTATCCGGCCTCAGCTTTCTGGCCATCCTCATTCTGGCCATTGGGATTTTCGGCAGTATTGCACTGCACGAGCTAGGTCACTCCGTTGTAGCCCGCGCTAAAGGCGGCTACATTCATGAAATCGTCCTCTATCCTTTTGGCGGCGCGGCAAAGATTTCTAATATTCCAAAACGCCCGGTCGACGAAATTCTGGTGGCCCTGGCTGGCCCGGCAGTCAGTCTGCTGCTCGCCATCGTGTTCAGATTGATTAACTGGGATCTTATGCAGTTCCTCAGTTATGTTAACGCCATGCTGTTTTTCTTTAACATTCTCCCCGTTTTCCCAATGGATGGTGGTCGGGTACTACGCGCAGCACTAACGTTGAAAAACGGCAGAGTTGAAGCAACGCGGATGGCCGCAACAACGGGTAAATATTTCTGCGGACTGTTTGTCCTTATCGGACTGTTTGGGATGCCGTTCCAACTGCTCGGGTTGATCGGACCGCTCAAGCCAAGCTTCATGCTGGCGTTCATTGGCGGCTATATCTATTTTTCCGGCCAATCGGAATACCGAATGGTATTGATGGAAAATCAGACAAAACAACGTTTTAGCGAAACCCGCGACAGCAATATTGATGTCGAAGTCAGCCCGCCACCTTATGCAACCGCCGGATCGGGCTCCATTTCATTTTCAGACCGGCTGAAAAAGTTATTCCGAAGGTGATTCGGCTTCCTGCAATTCCATGGTTGGAATGTTAGGCTGGTACTGCATGTAATCGTTCTTGGCCTCTTCGTTACGTGCAATATTTTCCACTATGACAAACTGCCAGACGGCAATCAACAGCAGTAGAACAACGACGATAGTGGCGACACTACCCCAGAAATATTTCTCATTGTCTGATTTGCGCCACAGATGAAGAATTCGTCGTAGACCCGAATTTTTGCTACGACGTTTGCGGTTGTGGTCTTCATCAAAGACGCTCTTAGAGGATGAGCGACGACGACGCCCCTTCCCCCTCCTAGGTGGTTTATTACCACCGATCGGCATCGGCTCACGACTCTTATAAATATCGGTATCTGACATATTTTGTCCTGTTTCTAAAGAAGCATTAAATTTAGCTTAAACGTTGGTATCCGTGCAACTATTCCCTATCTAAAAGCTTAACCGTTCGCTGGATGGCACCGCGATTATCGTTAACCACTTCGGCCGCCCGTTCGCCCAGTCGCTTTGCTGCGTCTGGGTTTAAAAGTAATTCCGCTATACCTTTCTCCAAGGCGACTGCATCGGCAACCTGCATCAAGGCCTCACTTTTCATAAAAGCAGGCATTACCGCCGGAAAGTTTTCCATATTGGGCCCCACAACCACCGCCTTGCCATACATGGCTGGTTCAATCGGGTTTTGCCCACCATGTTCTTCCAAACTTTTTCCTACAAAAATAATATCAGCTTGCGAATAAAAATTCCGAAGTTCGCCGGTGGTATCCACAAATAAAACATCCGGCGATTTTTCGTCCTTAAAATCATCAATCCGGCTACGGCGCACAAAGGATAGATCGCGTTCATTCAAGCATTGAACAATCTCATCGGCCCGTTCGACATGACGGGGAACCAGAATTAGAAATAATTCCGGATGTGTTATTTTAAGTTTTTTGTATAGGTTGCAGAGAATTCCCTCTTCGCCCGGCCAGGTAGAACCCCCTAGCAAAACAGAGGCTCCTTCCGGCACCTGCAGCTTCCGCAGCATCTCAAAAGCCACCCGCTCTCCTTTCGGATCACGTTCGGCAACATCGAATTTAACGGTCCCCATCAGATGCACATTTTCTTTCGGAGCTCCAATACCGATCATTCGATCGGCGTCCACTTCTCCCTGCACACAGATGGGGTCAACCCGGCGCAGTATATCAGCCGTTAATGAGCGGAGTCTGCTATAACCTTTATAGGAGTTTTTCGACATGCGACCATTGACCAGAGCAATCGGGATTCCATGATTATCGGCCAATCGAATCAGATTCGGCCAGAATTCCCCTTCCATCAGCACAATCCGCTCCGGACTTATAATACGCAATACCTTGCGAATGATAACCGGCAGATCGACCGGGAAATAAAACAGAACATCCCGCGCATCAATTTCTTTGCGACCGATGGCATGTGCCGTTGAGGTTGTGGTGCTCAGGGCGAAATAGCTATCGGGGTGCCTTTCGCGATAGGCTTTAATAAATTTCAGCCCAACATAGATCTCTCCCACGCTGACTGCATGTACCCAGATTCGCTGATGTTCGCGGATCTGAGCCTTAGTCTTCGTACCAAAATGGCCGATGCGTTGTTCAAAATGCTGCCCATAGCCTCCCCGTTTCAGCATGCGCGAAATAAATTTCGGCAGCATGAAAAGGAATACAATCGGGAACAGCAGATTATAGAAAATCCAGAGCATAAAAACCTAAGTAAAAGGCGGGGTGATCCTTGACCATTCCCGCCCTGCCGTTTTGATTTAAAATTTAAGGTCGGCGGTTTTCAGGCGCTTGGACAGTTCGCTCAAAACACGCTCATCATCTGCATCGCCCGCAGATTCAAATACAGCTCCGAAACGGATGAATGACCCGGTATTATCCCACGGCACAGTGGAAATCCCAATGTTTTCGATGAGATACAAGGACGCTTCCTCGCCATTGGCAAACTCAATGTCGCCGGCCCCTTTCGGTGCTTTCGTGTAGAGGAAGAAGGTACCGCCCGGCATTTTGGCATCGAACCCAACTTCGCACAGTACTTCCACAATTCGACGCAGGCGCGTTTCGTAGTGTACACGGATCCCTTCAGCCAGACTTTCATCGGCAATGCCAGCGCATGCCGCTTTCTGAATGGCTTTAAACTGACCGCTATCGCAGTTGTCTTTAATGTTGGCCAGAGCATCTACAGCCCAGCTTGCCCCGCAGAAGAAAGCAATACGCCATCCGGTCATGTTGTATGCCTTCGACATGGAGTGCAGTTCCAGACAGCATTCCTTTGCTCCTGGGCGCTGTAAGATCGATGTGCGATCACCGTCGTAAACCAATGTGGCATATGGGGCATCCTGTACGATGAGAATGTTATGTTTTTGAGCGAATGCAATTAGCTCGTCATAAAACTCGGGCGTAGCAACGGCGCCAGTCGGATTGTTTGGATAGTTGATGTAAAACAGCTTGCAGCGGTCTGCCAAGGCGGGATCGATTTTGGTCAAATCAGGAAGAAATGCATTTTCTTCGAGCAGAGGAATATCAACGACTTCACCACCAAGATATTTGGAATGCGTTGCCATAACCGGATACCCCGGAACCGTCTGAAAAACCACGTCACCAGGGTTTACGAACGCCAGCGGGAGCATGGCGAGAGCCGGCTTCGTTCCGATACTGTGATTAATCTCACTTGCTGGATTCAGCTCAACACCAAAAAAGTTTTTCATGTATGATGCTGCGGCAGCTTTGAATTCTGGAATGCCGTTGTCCGCATAACCGCGATTTTCAGGCTTATCGCATTCCTCCTTAAGCGCTTCGCGGATCGGAGCCGGAGCAATCTGGTCCGGTTCACCAACGCCGAAGTCCAGAATCTCCAGATCAGGATGCAACTCACGTGCTTTGGCTTTTGCACGCTTGATTTTTTCAAATTTATAGATTTCGGTCGATTTACCGAATTGAGTTCCCCCGATACGATCGGCGAAAAGTTGTTCATGATTCATTCAATTTCTCCTTATTTAAAACGGTCCTTAACCTTGGTGATCAGTTTATCTAGCTCCTGATTCACACTTTCTTTATTAAATTCAAGTAAGCTGAGCGCTCGCGAGGCATTTACATAAACCCCATTTTCAATGGTCGGGTTTTCACGATATAAACCAATCACAAGTTTTTCACTCAACACATCAACTGAGAAATAGGCCAAGTCAACCACCAATCCGTCTTTCGTTTGATATTCCTTGGAAAAGACGTACTGCAGATTTCTCGTATATTCACCTCGGATCGTAAACTGATCCTCCGTACGCCGATGTTTAAACCCGTGTTTCGTCATTGCTGATTTGATTATTCCGCCATCTGCAATCATAGCATCCTCCGCCTGCACCGCACACAATGTGCCGCAAAAACACCCATCATTGGAAAACCGCGTTTTGAGTCAAGGCAATACGGAGAGCCAGTTAAACTTTCGAGGATAGGCAAATTCAAATTCGGAGCCTATTTGATATCGATAACGACATTATCGAACCGCCACCATTCTTTTGAATTAGCGGTCTTTATGACCTCAACCACCATCATGAAATAGACCTCTGTCGTCCCGGAAGGAATGATGAGTTCTTGAAGCGTTACTTTCTGAAATTTTGTAAGGGGTGTTGTGATCTGCTTCTTTACTTCACGAAGTGTATTGCCTTCAGCATCGATACAGATCAGTGCAAGATTAACTTTTGAGCTTTTCGATTTTATCTTCCCGGCAACATCCAGCTTTGCGGAGACCACCCAACCAGGACCTGTTTTGTTTACAATACGGGCACAGGCCTTTAATCCGGGCACTTCTCCCTTCGAGACGATGCACATGGCGGACTTTTCGCCTTCACTGGCGGATTTTTCATAGATAGACCAACCCTCACCTTGAATATTCCAGTCAGTAAAATCGCCGAATTCAAAGCCACTTTTGATCTGTGCTGATTCAGCAAGCGTTGCACTGGCCAGCACCAACAGTATGATTGCACCGAACTTCATCATTTTCTCCATCAACACCCTTTAGATGCTGAATACAATTCCCTTGTTATGTGCTGAACTGCAGAAAACTGCGAGAAAACAATAAGCCATTTTAAATTATCCGATCAAGACTCGCTTAATCTTTTGGCCTCGGCATCCATATAAAACTCCTTATGCGCCTCTGTTAAAATGGCAGGAATTCGTTGAGCAAAAGGGCTTCTACTTAAACAAGACCAATCCTGGGACACCACATTCACAGCCTGTTGCCCCGGGAACCAGTGATCCGAATTGCCGAGTAGGTTATAACGCATTTTAGCAAACTCGCTTAATCCCAAACCTTTATGGAAAGTCCACAGCCTTAACACCTCCCTGACATTTATATTATTAGGAGTGTCTGTGTAGTGCGGCAATCCTTCGTGCCAATGATGAGCCCAGTCAGCACCGAGATCTGATTCAAGCGATTGAACAATACGTTGTTCTATCGAAGCGACTACCGGATTATTCCAATGTTGGCATACGGCTTCGATATGCTCATCGAAATCAGAGGGCTTCGCTGCGCCAATGCTCAAGGTATGAACCTCAGGCCGGGCAAGGCAATAGAGATCGTTCCATTGCATCGGGGTGAGCGGATCGCATAATTGAGCCATTTTATCGGTCGGATTATAAAGCATGCCGCCTTTATCATTCGGACTGATAATGAAAACACCCATATCCATTTTAGAGGCCGCCTCAACCATCGGCCAATGCAACTGATCATAGATAAAATACCAATGCAGATTTACATAATCGAACTCACCTGTTTCACAGGCTGGAACCACGACCTCCGGCCCGGCATGCGTTGAAAAACCACAGAAGCGAACCCGACCTTCCTTCTGTAGCTGACGAACGGCATCAATACATCCGCCTTTCCGAACACACATATCGATATGCTCCGGTAAATTAACTCCATGGATGCCGATAAAATCAACGTAGTCCAACTGAATATTTTTCATCGAGGTCTCAAATACTTCCAAGAACTCTTCAGCCGATTCTTTGACTCCAATCTTCGTTTGCACCAGTAATTTATCGCGATCCAATGTGGGAAGCACAAACCCTAGCTGCATTTCGGATGGGCCATAACCACGCGCCGTTTCTATATGATTGATTCCGTGCTCCAAGGCATAATGGACGGTCGCCTCCAGATTTTCCTGCCCCTTTTTATCAATCTTCGTAGAATCCAGATCATCCCAGCCTTGCTGATAGCGCATACCCCCGCACGTGAGTACCGGCATTTTAATTTCGGTTCGCCCAAACCGTTTTGTTGGCACCTGCATGTTCTACCCTTTTTTGTCGAGTTCGCTACGAATAAGTTCCGCAGTTTTAAGCCCTACACCTGGCGCTTCTGCAATTTCTTCAACCGTAGCGCGACCCAGACGGGCAATCGAGCCAAAGTATTTCAGAAGCAGCTCTTTCTTCGCGTTTCCAATGCCTGGAATCTCATCCAGCCTCGATTCCATGATCCGCTTCCGGCGCAGATCCCTATGATAGGTGATTGCAAACCGATGCGCTTCATCCCTCAAGCGAGTGACTACAGTCAAACCCGCAGAATGACGCGGAAGAATCAGGTTTCCAGAATTATCGGTGTAATTCCACACGATCTCTTCATAACGTTTAGCCAACCCTACAATAGGTAGATGATCCAGCCCTAACAACAGGAGCTCAGCCTTGGAGGCACGCAACTGAGTAATACCCCCATCCACCATCACCAGTCCCGGCAACGGTTTATTCTCCCGAAGCAAACGGGAATATCTGCGCTGTACCACTTCGGCCATTGAGCGAGGATCATCGGCGCCTTCGATCGTTTTAATGCGAAACCTCCGATAACGATTCGGATACGGAACACCATCCACCGCACACACCATGCTGGCCACAGAATTAGTGCCGGATATGTTTGAGATATCAAAACATTCAATCACCCGCGGCTCTACAGAAAGTTTCAGCTGCTTCTGCAATTCTTTCAATCCCTGCCGCGCCTCGTCCTGTTTCATTTTCGGCGTCTTGCGGACTTTGGCCTTTTCCTTCACTGCCTGATGCAGATGCAACAGCATATCGCGCAATGCCGCTGCCTCTTCAAATCGTTGTTCGCCCGCCACCCTTTCCATCTCTGCACGTAAATCTTTGAGAACTCCCATGCGTTCGCCGCGCAGAAAGGCACAGACCTCTTCCACTCGCAAACGGTATTCCTCGGGGGTTACTTTTCCGATACACGGGGCTGCGCAGTTGGCAATGATGTCGTTGCTGCAATGTTTATAGGTTTCCGCATCAGGTTCGCGCGGACGGCATCGGCGAATACCAAAACGGCGTTCCAGAAACTCAACCGCCACCTTGGCAGCCATCCCCGATGTATATGGACCAAAATACGTTGCACCATCTTTCTTTTTGATACGGCATTTTCCAATGGTTGGAAATGGGTGCTGCACATCGACTCGAATCATAACAAACCGCTTATCGTCCTTCCATAGCGTGTTGTAGTGCGGTCGATATTCTTTGATCAGCTTGCCTTCGGTCAGAATCGCTTCTGCCTCTGACTTTAAAACCACAATATCGAAATCGGCAATAGAACTGATTAAACTGCGGATTTTCGGTTGAGCCGTACGCTTTGTATGCTTCCGAAAATAGCTTTGCACCCGCTTACGCAACGAGGCTGCTTTCCCGACATAGATAATTTTACCATCGCGGTCACGCATCAGATAGCAACCCGGCTTATCCGGTAATACCTTCAGCTTGTCCTTAATGATTTTTGAGAGTTCCATCACCGGAAAATATACAGAACTGCAGGGAGTTGGCAAAACAACTTCAAATCTACCGATCTGGACGGTAGACTGTAAATTAAAATGCCCAGTTTGGAAATCGAGTGCCCCATGCCAGACACGAAGTGAGGCTGGAGCCCGCGACGGCAGCGAAGCGGCAATGAA
>JADGFE010000098.1 GCA_016744085.1 Kiritimatiellales bacterium
CTGGTGCTCGATGCGCTGAAGAACCCCGAACGCACATTGCTCGCACTCGTTGCCCGGGCCGAACCCATGAGCCTCGCCGAGGCCGCGCGAGCCAGTGGCGAGTTGTCGGAACTCGGACTGACCAATCAGCACCTCATTTTGAATGGCGTCTATTTCAACAAAACATCCGATGAAATCGGCCGCGCCTTTGCAGAGAAATCGACGAACGCGCTTTCGAACATGCCGCCGATTTTCCAATCATTGGAAAAAACCGAGGTTCCCTTCCGCCCGCATGGCGTGATGGGGGTTGCGGCGCTCCAGGCGGTGGCCAATGGGGAGGGCGATCCGGCTTGGCTCGATGCGCCTGATTCGCTTCACGAGGCGCTACCCCATGCCTTGAAAAACGTATCCGAATGGGAGGCCCTTTTCCAATCATTGGAAGTGCAGGGCAACGGCGTGATTATGACCATGGGAAAGGGCGGCGTGGGCAAGACGGTTATGGCCTCCGCGATCGCCGCCGAGTTGGCGCGCCGCGGACATTCCGTGCTGTTGTCCACCACCGATCCCGCATCGCACGTTGCGGAAACCATCGGTGAGGGGCTCGGAAATCTGCACGTCGACCGCATTGATCCGAAAGCCGAGACCGAAATCTATTGTCAGGACATCCTCGCCAAAAATCGCAGTAAGCTGTCGGAGGATGATCTAGCGCTACTCGAGGAGGAGTTGCGCTCGCCCTGCATCGAGGAGATCGCCGTGTTCCAGGCCTTCGCGAAAACCGTTGCGAAAGGATCTGATCAGTTCATCGTGCTCGATACCGCACCGACGGGCCATACACTATTGCTGCTCGACTCCACGGAAGCGTATCACCGCGAAGTGGCGAAATCGGCCGAAACGATTCCGAACGAGGTGAAAGACCTGCTGCCGCGCATCCGCAATCCGAAATTTACGAAGGTACTGATTGTGGCGCTACCGGAAGCCACGCCGACGCATGAGGCGAAAGATCTTCAACGGGATTTGCGTCGCGCCGGCATCGAGCCATTCGGTTGGATTATCAACCGCAGCTTTGCGGTGTCCGGAACCGAGGACCCAATACTCTGCGCAAAAGGCTTGCATGAAACTGCGTATATTTCTGAAATTGCCAATAGCCTTTCGACCAAAGAGACCGTTATTTCGCCGTGGATCGGCGAAGAATTATCAGGGGGCAAAAACCTCCGCATTCTGACGCGCGGAACTAAAACGCGTAGATCATAGTAGACATCGAGGATGCTAGGTTGCTATGAATATTCTTTTACGAACTTAAAGGGATACATTTTATGAAGTTTTTGGCGGTTTTATTCATTGGTTTTTTCTGTGTTCTAACGACTTATGCAACCGATGGTTGTGCGGCGTGTGATGATGATTGTGGTTGTGAGCCCGTATGTGAGTGCGAGCATCCTCCCCGTGCACCGGCGGGTGTTATGGGCGATCATGCACACCACAAAGGGGGCTGGATGGTCTCCTACCGATACATGGCCATGCATATGGAAGGCGTCGGTGGCGGTGATGCTTCGGGCTACATGATGCGCCCCGAAAGCATGGACATGCAAATGCACATGGTTGGTGCCATGTATGCGCCGACTAAAAACCTTACGCTTGCCATGATGGTTCCCTATATCATTAAAGATATGGACATGGTTAGGGGGCCGTTGAGCCTGCCGAGATCCGCACATACGGAGGGTGTTGGGGATATTCGTCTTGCTGGGGTCTACAACCTTTGGAGCTCTCACGTACAACAGGTGCTGCTCAACCTTGCGCTTGGTCTGCCGACTGGTTCCATTGATGAAGAAAATGCGGCCGGCAATCGACTCGGTTATCCGATGCAGTTGGGCTCAGGATCTTACTCGTTGATGCCGGGGGTAACCTATACCGGATTGTCCAATGGTTGGGGCTGGGGCGCTCAGGCCAAAGCATCTTTTCAGCTCAACGAAAACAAACATGATTACCAATTGGGCAATCGCTACGATCTGCAGGTTTGGGGATTGCGTGACCTTTGTAAATCCTCCGCAATTTCGCTACGTCTCAATGGTTGGCACCGGGACAATATTGATGGAGCCGATCCAACACTTGCTGTAGCGATGTCGCCGGGAAATGATCCGGACAAAAGAGCAGCAACCCGTTTGGATGCCTTAGTGGGCATTGACTACCGTCCGACTGGAAAAGTAACGGGCTTACGCCTTGCCATTGAAGGTGGTGTTCCGCTGTACCAAGATCTCGACGGTCCCCAGCTTGAAGGCGAGTGGATGTTCATCGGCGGGCTACAACTGTCGTTTTAACTAATGCCAGCCAAGTAGAAGCATTCTCGCCCCGTCATTTTTAATACTGCGAATCGACTTCCGCGAAGATGGATAAGATTGCTTCTATGCGGCGTAATCACCTCGCTGTCCACGGACGATGAGGGCGCTGGTTGCTTTCGCACCCCATCTCCAACCAGGCTTTAAGTGCGTCGGAAGATGCCTTCCAAAATAGCTGGTTTCGGCATGCCCGGAATTTGCGGATAGGTTGTAATTGGATGAGCGGGTTCCTGTTTAAAGCCGGCAACGTCCATTTCTTCGATCAATTGTTCTTCCGTAAGGAAGCACTGGGGCCGTCCTGAAAATTCGTCATAGACGAAGCTTTCGCCCGCGAATACGTTCGCCGGCAGGGTCGTTCGAGAAAAAGTATAGACAAAAAGCAGGGCTCCCGTCTTGGCCGCACGGGCGGCTTCGCGGACCGCTTTCCGGAACATCGTCGATGAACTCGCCAAATTCCAGATGCCGTGAGCCACAATAAAATCGAAGTTGTTGTCTTCTACGGGAAGTTGATCCATCGGCGCAGATTGAAAATGAACCAGCTCCTCCATGCTATCCTGAACCCGATGCTGTGCGGCTTCGAGCATGGGCTCAGAAAGGTCGAGTCCCAGCACGTTCCATCCATTTTGTGCGAGGGGGATCGCATTGCACCCGGCCCCGCAGCCAATATCCAGGAGCTGGGTCCCGCTTCCCTGTTCCAGCGTTTCTTTCGCAAAGCGCATCAGTACTTCATTCGGCGGAGTGGAGGCGAGGCGTGCCACTATTTCAGGCGATGACCATGGATCGGTTGTCATAGGATTAACCCGCCTTTAAAATTGAAGTGGCCAGCAGCAGCCAGCCGACAATAAAGAAGACCCCTCCAATTGGGGTAATGGCGCCGAGGACTTTAATGTTGCTGCTGGAGAGGGCATACAGGCTGCCGGAAAAAAGGATGATCCCGATCAGAAAACTCCAGCCACTGGAAGTCAAAAGGCCGGACTGGAATTTCAGCGCCAACAGTCCCACGGCTAGCAGGGCAAAGGTGTGATAGAAATGATACTGCACGCCGGTCTGATACACGGTGAGCATCTCTTCGGAGAGTTTACCTTTTAAGCCATGTGCGCCGAACGCACCGATGATGACGCCGAGCGCTCCGCTGATAGAACCAAGAGACAGAAATAGTTTTGCGGTGGTGTTCATATATATCCTTTTGTAGCAGGGGTATCCTGCCCGTGTTCGTGGGTTGAAATCCTATGCTGCTATCTTGGGTCGGTAACGCGGCCAATAAAGAGAATCGTGCCGGTTGTATTTTCGCGAATCAGGAACAGGAATGGGTGGTTCGCCTCAAACAGCGGCGGCATGCTGGTTGTCCGCATGCCGATGGCTGTCGCTGCAGCGGCTTCAGTTCCTTCTTCGTTTATTTCAACGAAGGCTTTATGTACCACAGTCCCAATAAAAAGGTTTCTTGATCCATCCATCCCTGAAAAATCGGCCTGGTCGGAAAAGGCCAAAGGTATACCCATCGCAGCAAGGGTGCTGCCCAGTTTAAACTCAGATTCGAGTTTAAATTTAGGAAGTTGCACAAGCACTTCCTGTTTATTGAATTGCAGGTTAGAAATCCTTTCGGAAGAAATAGTTTTTTCCAGTTCGGTCAGCCCATCTGCTTGGGATGGCAATAACACGACCATAGATAAATCATTGCCTTCATAAGGAAGTTCCAGTGCCTGGAACGTATCGGTCTGCGAAAATTTAAAAACATCGGTCTGCGACATCATCGGCACGTCCACTGATGTTCCGTCCATAAGCTTGAACGGAGCGGGGCGGGTATGCGCAGTTTTGAATTGCGTGGCCCAGTTGCCCTTGAAGTAAATTGCGTTGGCCAATACGAGTCGGGTCGATGAATCAAGCATGCCTTCGGGAATCAAATTCTTAATGCGGCCGATGGTCTTGGCCTCGACCCATCCATTTATTTTTAGTCGGGCTGATTCAGTATCCGTCTTAAAATTAACGGGTTCAATTTCGCTGCCGTAGAACTCTTTGGTGAGGGCCAGATAGTCCGCCAGAAAAGTATAGTCTTCCTGCGGCCAGAGGGAATTGGCAACGTTCAATTCAGCATGACCCTTTTCCTGGATTCCATTTAATTTTTTCCGGAGAAAGGAAAATGCGGGATGGGTAGATCCCTGTCCGTCGAAGTAGAGGGTTGTTTCCATTTCATTTGCAGTTTCGCCACGTGCCCCGCCATAGACCATTGCGAGAGCTGATGAAATGCTGTACGGCGAAAGGAAAATATTACCTGTCTCTTTGGAGGATAATTTTTTGTAGAGATTAAACGTAAGTTGATTAACCGAGGTTGCTGGGTCAAAGGCTGTCGCAGTTGCTTTTGGACCCTTCCATTCGAGGGTGGTGATTTGCAGCGTGGTTTTGCTGCCCGAGATCTTATCCTGAATCTCCAGATCTTTGGCGACCCACATGCCATCCATTTTTTTGATGCTCTTAATCTTCATGCGGCGCAGCTGTTTCTTTTTGGAATCAAGTGTCTGCGCTTCGAGCAGCATGCCCATCTTTTTCTCAATCCAGAGGCGCATGGTGTTTTCTGAATCAGGAACCGGCACATCGACCACATAGCTATCGCGATTGATTTTCTTTTCTTCGTCGATCAGTTCTGAGTTTGACCACCACAGTACGGAAAAGCTGAGATCAGCCCAGCTAATGCCGGTTCCTAGAATATTGGAGGTGGGTGTATTGTGGTCGTTAGAAAAATGATAGCTGGGAATATCGTTGTTCCAGGTAATCTTTAGTGACTCGTCTCCGATGCGGTAATCGGCCGTTGGTTTTTCTCCGCCCCAGTTTAATTCCATTACGACCGGCAGACTGGCTGAAGTAAATCCGTTCTTCACTCTGACCTTCAATGTGCCGGTCAATTTGATGGGATCGGATGGAAGCTTGGTGCGGACATACGCCAGAATGTCATCGGCCGGAATCGGCGCCGCAAATCCGCTTAACGAACAGAGGGATATTAAACTGGCTAACAGTATTTTTTTCAATTCACTAATCTCCGGTATGAGCCACAGAAGAACACGGATTAACACGGATTAACACGGAATAGGATCGGTGTTGATCTGTGTTTGTCAGTGGCCTCAATTTATTCCTGCTCTGAAAGCTTTAGCGCATAGCGCAGCGCCTGATCTATATTCTTTACGGTTTTGAAGGTCAGCTTCTTTTTTACGTCGACCGGTATCTCGTCGAGATCGATCTTGTTCTTTTCCGGCAGCATGATGTGCTTGATTCCGGCGCGCGAAGCAGCAAGTACTTTTTCCTTCAAGCCCCCGATGGGAAGCACGCGACCGCGCAATGAAATCTCGCCGGTCATCGCCAGATCGGGGCGCACCGGCTGATTCGTCAGGATGGAAAGAATTGCGAGAGAAATCGCAACCCCGGCCGATGGTCCATCCTTTGGCGTTGCACCAGCGGGCACATGGATATGGATGTCGGACTTCGCAAAAACGTCCGAATCAATCTTAAAGATTGCCGCATTGGCGCGTAGATAGCTGAGCGATGCACGGGCCGACTCTTTCATGACATCACCGAGCGATCCGGTCAGAATGAGCCCGCCTTTGCCCGGCATGCAGCTCGCCTCGATAAAGAGAATGTCTCCGCCATAAGGTGTCCATGCCAGTCCGGTCACGACGCCGGGAAGGGCTTCGCGTTCGGCAACATCCTTCTCGATCTTAACCGGTCCCAGAAATCCCTTAAGTTTGTTGCCGGTTACTTCGGTCGGGCGGTTCTTTCCTTCTGCAAATCTTCGGGCGACTTTTCGGCAAATGTTGGCGATCTGACGTTCCAGGTTGCGTACACCGGCCTCGGCAGTATAGCCGCTGGTAATTCCTTCGAGTGCTTCGGTGTTAAACTTGATTTGCGCACGCTTCAGTCCGTGTTCCTTAATTGCTTTGGGCACAAGGTAGCGACGAGCAATGTTGACCTTCTCCTGGACGGTGTAGCCGGAAATGCGGATCACTTCCATACGGTCGCGTAACGGACCGGGAATGGTATCGAGCATATTGGCGGTCGTAATGAAAAGTACCTTCGAGAGATCGAACTCTACATCGAGGTAATGATCGTTGAAGGTTGAGTTTTGTTCAGGGTCGAGCACTTCGAGAAGCGCCGATGCCGGATCTCCGCGGAAGTCATTTCCAACTTTGTCGATTTCGTCGAGCATGAAGACGGGGTTGTTGGTTCCGCAGCGACGAATGCTTTCGACGATTCGGCCGGGCATGGCCCCGATATAGGTGCGGCGGTGGCCGCGGATCTCCGCTTCGTCGTGCATGCCGCCAAGCGACATGCGGACAAATTCACGACCTAACGCCCGGGCAACAGATTTGCCGAGTGAGGTTTTTCCCACACCGGGCGGTCCGGCCAAACAGAGGATGGGGCCCTTCATATCCTTCTTGAGCTTTAGCACGGAAAGATATTCGAGAATACGTTCTTTTACTTTTTCGAGACCGTAGTGATCCTTATCCAGAATTTTCTGGGCGGCCAGGATATCCAGCTGATCGTCGGAGCTTTTGTCCCAGGGCAATTCGGATAGCATATCAAGATAGGTCCGGATAACACCGTGTTCTGGCGAAGCGGAGGGAACGGCTTTGAGGCGCTGGAGTTCTTTGTTGGCGGCGTCAGTAACCCCTTTTGGGAGCTTGGCTTCGTCGAGTTTCTTTTCCAGTTCCAGAATTTCGTTAGCCTGAGGATCGTCTTCGCCCAGCTCATCCTGAATCGTCTTGAGCTGTTCGCGCAGAAATATTTCGCGCTGGGTTTTGGTGAAAGTTTCGTGAACCTTATTTTCGATCTTGGTTCCGAGTTTCAAAATCTGAAATTCACGATTAAGAAATTCCATCAGCTTTTTCAGCCTGCGTCCGGGATTGTTGTCTGCCAGCAGTTTCTGGCGCACTTCCACCGGGATGGGTAGGTTGGTGGCAATCAGATCAGAGAGCTGTTCCGGTGTTTCCATGTTGAAGATGGCAACCGTCAGTTCATCCGGCATGTTGGGCGACATGGTAACCAGCTGTTGAAATTTTTCTGAAGCGCTTCGTACCAGTGCCTCGGTTTGGAGCGTTTTATCCTGTGCTTCTTTAATCATACGATAGTGAGCGGTGGGATATTTTTCTTTGCTATTTAAGTCCTTGAGCTCGCAGCGGGATAGACCCTCGACCAGAACATGGGTGGAGCCATCCGGAAAGTTGAGGGTTTTGATCAGCCGGGCCACGCAGCCTACTTTATAGATATCCGCCTTGGTCAGTTTGGCTTCATCGATCTCATCTTTGCGCTGGAGAGCCGTGATGAAGTGCGGGTTGCGGGTGGAAAGCTCCGTAACCAGTTTTTTCGATTCATCTGTAGTGATCACCAGTGGGGCGACCATCTGGGGGAACAGGACAAAGTTTTTAAGGGGAATTACAGGGAGAAGATCCGGAACCTCCGCCTCAGGTACAAATTCAATTTCAACGTCTGTGTTATCTTCTTGTGCGCTCATATAAAAATAGTTGTTGGTTATAAATAGTTATTGTTTATAGGGAGGTTCGACACGTTGTCTTCCCCAACGTTCAACAGCCTAGGGCAGACGCTTTCCAATGTCTGGAAAAATGCGTGCAAAAAAAGAGGCCGGAAATTCCGGCCTCATAATCGGGGCTACCTCCGCCGCCGGGAGCAACCACGTTATCGATGAAGGCGGCATCCAGGTCGAATCCGGAATCGTCATCGTTGTAGAAGGTCCAGCTCAGCGTGTAGGTATCGTTGGAATGCAGGGTTAAGGAGTATGAATCCCAGCCGTAGGCTTCGTATCCTTCATAGTAGAAGTAATCAGAATCCTCACCGCTACTATCATCGTACGACTCAAATTCGAAATAGTCGCCATAGTCGGCAAACAGGGCCCAATCGAAAGAGACGGTTCCGGGTCCCGTGACCGTGGCTTCAAGTCTGGAAGAATCAGAGTCAAACACGAAGCCGCTCTGCAGAGCGGTTGGGCCCTCTGAGAAATCGGAAGCGGAAACAAACCATCCTGCTGAGTTACCGTAGGTATTCCATGTAAGTCCGGGAGATTCCACCGCGACATCGAAGGGATCTCCTCCTCCTCCGGGAGCTTCGAAGGATGAAGAGGCTCTGCTCCGTAGATCGCCCCTAGCCGTCCAGTCGGCGACGGTTGCTCCTTCCACAAGGTTGGTAGGAACGGTGATGGTGATGCCCGCGAAGTCGTTGGTCAGATAGTACACCAGAGCATAGTTGACTCCTGCCAAGATCGGTTCGGGAATAAAGCTGTTTACGGGCGCCACCATGTTGGTCCAGTTTCCCGCGACAGGAGGCTGTAAGCCGTTGTGAACCTGAATATGCACTTCAGGAAACAGGGAGGTGCTGGTCCACTCGATCAGGGGTTGATTGGTTGATACCACCGCGGAATTAAGGGGGTTGGTTATGATCGTGTCGCCAAACATATTGGAGGTGAAACCGGCAAAGCTTACGGAGAAAGCGTACTGCTCCTGGGAAACGTCGCCCTCGTTCAACGTCAATGTCCACAATCCATTGGTACATTCATTCAGCATGGCAGCATAACTGAGGTTGGTATTGCTCTGTTCGCTAAAGTCCGTGTTCATATAGATTATGTTATTAGGCGATTCCACCCGGTGATGGGTTATTGGGGCAGATGCACCATTGGCATACATGTAAAGGCCACCTTTAAACTCGCCATTATAGCGTTCAAGGGAGAGCGTCATGTTAATATTGGCATCTGTTGACGGTATGAGCAGTACGGTCAGTAATGTTGTGGCGAGAAGGCCGGGGAGGGTGTGCGCGATGGTGGATTGCAGAGTTAGTTTCATAGTATACCTCCCTATTATGGAATTCGTTTCGGTCTCTATAAATCGTTTCTACGCCTTTTATTATCTTCGGCAAGAAACATTGGAAAGGTGATGATTTGTAGCGTATTAATCTGGGGATTAGTAGTTTATGGAATGGTGCCGCAGGTGTAATGCCTCTATTTTCGGCCTATCTTTTTTCTGGGAGCTAGCCATTTAAAAGAGTTTACTCTTTGTTCACACAACAAAGGTAAATAAATGCTTTCTCAGGTTAATTCGGGTGCAGTGGTGGGAATTGAGGCTTTTCCTGTTGAGATTGAGGTCAATGCCGGGCATGGGGAACCGAAGGTGATCATTGTCGGTTTGCCCGATGCCGCCGTGAAGGAAAGTTCCGATCGGGTCTGGACGGCGTTGATTAATTCCGGTTTTCGTCCGCCGATGGGGCGCACCACCATTAATCTAGCTCCGGCCGATATGAAGAAGGAAGGGCCGAGCTTTGATCTGCCGATTGCCTTGGGCATTGTGGCAGCGCTCGAAGATATTAAAGAGGATCTGCTGCCGCGCATTTGCATTGTGGGCGAGCTGGCCTTGAGTGGAGCGGTTCGTAAAGTTCGAGGCATTCTACCGATCGCCCTCATGGCAAAAAAGGCAGGCATTAAAGCCATGATGGTTCCGGTCGAAAATGCGGAAGAAGCGGCGGTCGTTGACGGGATAAAAGTATTCCCTGTAAAGAACTTGCGCGAGGCCGCCGACTTTCTGAATCAGGATATAAAAATTGATCCCTATGCGCTTAACATCCAGTCTGTCTTTGAGGCCAACAGTCTCTACGAGGATGACTTTGCCGATGTGAAAGGGCAGGAGTTTGCCAAGAGGGCTTTGGAGGTGGCGGTTAGTGGCGGACACAATCTCTTGATGATCGGACCGCCGGGAACCGGAAAAAGCATGTTGGCAAAACGGATCCCGTCCATACTTCCCGGTATGTCGCTCGATGAAGCGCTCGAAACCACCAAGATCCATAGCATATCCGGATCGATGCAGTCGCACCAAGCGTTGGTGGCCCGTCGCCCATTTCATTCTCCGCATCATACGATTTCCAACGCCGGCCTTTTGGGCGGCGGACCCAATCCCATGCCCGGAGCCGTCAGCCTTGCTCATAACGGTGTGTTGTTTCTCGACGAGTTGCCCGAATTCCAGCGCAGCGTGCTCGAAGTCATGCGTCAACCGCTCGAAGACGGTGAAGTCACGATTGCCCGCGCCGCCGCCAGTGTCACCTATCCCTGCCGCTTCATGCTCGTGGCCGCGATGAACCCGTGCCCCTGCGGCTACCAGACCGATCCCAAACGGGAATGCCGTTGCTCGCCGACGCAGATCGCGCGCTACCGCTCAAAGATTTCCGGGCCGTTGCTAGACCGGATTGATATCCATGTGGAAGTCCCTGCCATATCCTATGAACAGCTGACCAAACTGGATAAGGGCGAGCCTTCCGTGTTCATCCGCGAACGTGTGGTGCGAGCTCGTAAAATACAGCAGGTACGGTATAAAAGTCAGCCCGGCACCCACTGTAACGCCAATATGCGAAGCAAAACCCTGCATCAGGTTTGTAAAATGGAATCCGATGCGGAACAAATCCTACGCACGGCCATGACCGACCTGAACTTTAGTGCCCGTGCCTATGACCGAATTCTAAAAGTGGCCCGTACCATCGCCGATTTGGCTGTAAGTGATATCATCCAATCACATCATATTTCTGAAGCCATTCAATACCGCACCCTCGATCGGCAGTTATGGGTATAGCGTTATATTTGTAACTCCGCCGAATATCCGTCCTCCTATCAGGGATTATTCGCCTAAATAATTACGCTTGCGATGGTTGACGCCGGTGAGGCGTATTCTTTAATAGTCCGCGCCTTACAAAAAAAGCCTCTTCCGCAGAATCGGTGGGTAGTATGCTGCCCTTTTATGCCCCTAACCCCTGAAAACAGGAGATTTTCCTTTAAAATAGACCCTTTCT
>JADGFE010000099.1 GCA_016744085.1 Kiritimatiellales bacterium
CTACGAAGTGCTGAAAATCGCCCTGTTTCACACAATGGGAGGGTTGCCCGAGCCGGAATCGGCCCACCGATTCTGCGGAAGAGGCTGAAAAGAAAGCCCGTACCTTTTCGGCGTGGAGTCATGTAGTCATGTAGTCAGCCTACTCTATGCCCAGTTCTGCCATTGCATTTCGCTTCCGGATGTATGCGATGCCCTCGCGCTGCGGAGGTCTCGACTTTCCTTATTGCGAGGCGCAACGCCCCCAAGGCGAAACACGCTGAGTCATGCAAATAAGGAGCGCAACCCAGAGTTGATGGAAAAGCTCTTCTGGCAAACGCTCCAACGCTTGCATAATTCCAGATTTGGGCCAGCGGGTCGCTATTCCGGTGTTCCGCGCCGATTCAAAAAGACGATTCACGCGATCGATTCCTCTACCATCAGTTTGGTCGCAAACTGCATGGACTGGGAAAAACACCGTCATCAAAAAGCGGCCGCAAAATTACACCTTACCCTCAACCTGCAAACGTTTCTACCAACCATTGCTGTTGTCGAGGAAGCCTCCCATCACGATTCGACTCGTGCCCAGGAGCTGGGCGTTCCATTAAAGGAGGGCGAGATTGTAGTCTTCGACAAGGCCTACGCTGATTTAAAGCATCTTTTTGAGCCTCAATGACCGAGGCATATTCTGGGTAATTAGAGCAAAAGATAATATGAGCTACACGGTCGTTGAAGAACTTCCTACCAACGCGGCGCAAGGCATCATCCACGACCAAATCATCGTGTTGAACATCGGCAAAAGCCAAGATGCATACCCGAAAGAATTTCGCATGGTTGCTGCTCAAGTGGAGATTAACGGCAAAGAGGTCGAAATGACCTTTATTAGCAACAACTTCAAATGGGCGGCGCTTTTGGTGTGGCTCCTCTCGCGCTACGCCGCCTTCGTCTCTGGATGGGCACATAGCTTCAGCCGTCTGATGGCTCTGCTACGTTCATATGCATGGGAAAAGTTCGATCTAAAGGAGCTTCTTCAATTCTCCATCATGCACTATTTCCAAGCAACGGATTTAAACACACTCCGAGAAGGCAGGAAGGGATTAACCGCGAGATCATGAAGACCATAGAAATTGATCCAACCACTGCCTTGAAAATGATTCAAAATCTAAAGCTCCAACCACTTATCTGAATTCCCCTACTTACAACCGCAAGAACCTGCTCCACAGTCTTCTTTAGCAGCAGGTTTGTTTGCCAGTTCACGAATGGTTGTAAAGGGGAAGAAGCCAGTATTGTGTCCATCCGACCAGTCGACCATAACCGCGTAGTTTCCAATAATACCGATTTTTTCAGCATGAATATCCATCGGAACGGATGCCGGATCCAGCAATGGAGCACGAGTCATTTCATCGATACACAATGCGCAGGCACACGCTCGACGCAATGCGGCGTTAGAGATTATTGACGTTTCACCATCAGACCATTTCAGCGTGATGGTTTTTGCATCGAACTCAACTTCCGGCCGATCAACTTTTTCGAGTATTTTCTTTCCGAGCGCACGAATCACCGTGTCCGTTGTTTCATTGGCGATTTCACTCCCGGTCAGCACATCCAGCGATCCGCTGAGGTTTCCTGTAATCGGCAGTTCCGCAATCGTTTCCAACCCAAAGCGTTCTTCCAATGTTTTGCCACCGGCTTCACCGAAAATGAGATGTTTTTTATCGCACCCATCGCATAGGAAATAGGCCATATTTTCAATAACGCCCAATACCGGAACATTAACTTTATCGAACATCATGATGCCCTTACGAACATCGGTCAGTGACAATTGGTGTGGCGTGGTAACAATCACGGATGCATCGATCTGTACGGCTTGTGAGATCGTCAGCTGAATATCACCGGTGCCCGGAGGCATATCAATGATCAGATAATCCAACTCACCCCATACAACACCATGCAGTAGTTGCGTCATATACTGTGAAACCATTGGCCCACGAATCACTGCAGGGCCATCACCCATCAGAAACCCAAAGGACATCAGCTTTACGCCGTCTACTTCATTCGGAATAAACTGGTTATCTTCTGTGGCTTTCACCCCTGGCTCATGCAGGTTAAATAATGTTGGAACAGATGGGCCATAGATATCAGCGTCCAGCAGGCCGACCTTAGAACCGCGGGCTCCCAGTGTTTTGGCCAGCATGGCAGCCACGGTCGATTTACCAACGCCGCCCTTGCAGGAGCTTACTGCCAGAATATACTTCACCTCTTTCAGGCCGCTCTTTTCAGCGGTAATTTCACGATCTTCGCGTTTGCGGGCCGTCATTGTGGGCAATACCTGATCAACACCGGAAAGATCCCCGACCAGATCAATCGCCTGCTTTTGAAAGACCGGACTCAGTGGACACGCTGGCGTTGTCAGCTCAATAATAAATGAGACGATTCCGCCTTCAATTTTCATATTCTGAACAAAGCCCAACGATACGATATCGCGTTGAAAGTCGGGGTCGATAATTTTGCTGAGCTCGTTAAGAACCTGTTCTTCAGTAACCATTAAATCAATTCCTTAAATTAAACCTAAAGCGAGCAGTGCTGCGGTAGACATTTTTTCGCGCGTCCAAGGGGGATCAAACACCAATTCAATGTCCACATCGCCATCGATGCCTTCCGTTTCTTTAACTGCATTTTGAATCATTCCGGGAATCCGTTCGGCTTCCGGACAGTTCGGAGCGGTGAGTGTGATCTGAAGGTACATTTTTCCATCTTCATCCACATCGATTTTATAGATCAGGCCAAGGTCATAGACATTGACCGGAATTTCCGGGTCAAAAACCATACGCAAGGAACGTACAACCTGCTTGTGCAGATCTGCATTCTTCTCTTCCAACGGAAAGCGTTCTTTTCTTTTTTTATTAAACATAAAGCGTAATCCTTAGTACGTAATTCGTAATGCTCTGCAATAGCAGGTTACGAATTACTCGTTACATTATTCAGTAGAAATATTGCCTTGCAGCTTTTTAAGTGCCGCATCGAACGTATGCCAGGCCAGTGTTGCGCATTTAACCCGAACCGGATAATCCTTCACGCCGGTCAACACCTTCAGCTTTCCGAGCGGAACATCTTCTGGATGCTCTTCTTTGTCAGTCAGTGCATGATGAAAACTAGTAAATAAAGCTTTGGCATCCGCTTCCGACATTCCTTTTAGGGCCTGAGTCATCATCGAAGCTGAAGACGTACATATAGCACAGCCGTTGCCATCGAATGAAATATCTTCAACCATGCCATCGGTAATCCTCAGATAAACGTCGATCTGGTCGCCGCACAAGGGATTATTTCCATGTGCAAATCCATCCGGCGTTTCCATTTTGCGAAAGTTACGTGGATTTTTATTATGGTCGAGAATGACCTCTTGATAGAGCTCGCGCAGGTTATCCATTATGAAAACATTCCTATGGTTTTGACGATGGCCGCAGCCAGCACGTCGATTTCACTAAATGTGTTATACATGGCGAACGAGGCCCGCGCGGTTGCCGGAACCTTGTAGCGATCCATAACCGGTTGCGCACAATGGTGACCAGCACGCAAAGCAACGCCTTCTGCATCGAGCATCGTACCAATATCGTGCGGATGTACCGCATCAAGCACGAAGGAGATTAATCCAGCTTTCTGATCTGCCTCGCCAATAATTCTTAATCCATCAATTTCCTGAAGCTTAGAGGTCGCATAGACCAACAGGCCATGTTCGTGGGCGGCAATGGTACCGAGGCCGATTTTTTGCACATAGTTAATCGCCGCACCCAGCCCGACAACACCGGCAATATTCGGTGTTCCCGCCTCAAACTTATAAGGAAGTGCATTGTATTCCGTTTTTTCAAAACTGACGGAAAGAATCATATCACCGCCGCCTTGATACGGCGGCATTTCATTCAATAGTTTTTCTTTACCATACAGAACACCAACTCCGGTCGGGCCATAAATCTTATGCCCTGAAAAAGCGTAAAAATCAGCATCCAGCTTTTGAACATCGACAGGAATATGCGAAACGGCCTGTGCACCATCAACCAGCACGGGCACCCCAATCGCGTGCGATGCATCAACGATCTCTTTAACCGGGTTAACGGTTCCGAGTGCATTCGAGACATGAACCACAGAAACCAGTTTGGTTTTTTCGCTTAGTAGCTCAGCGAAGCGATCCATATCCAGTTCGCCTTTATCGGAAATAGGAACCACTTTCAGTTCCGCGCCCGTTTGCTCGCAAACCATCTGCCAAGGCACAATATTGGAGTGATGCTCCATGTGCGTGATTAAAATTTCATCGCCTTTTTTCAGGCGAGGGCGCGCATAGCTTTGAGCAACCAGATTGATGGCGTCTGTTGTACCTTTTGTAAAGATGACTTCATGAACACAGGCTGCATTGATGAAGCCGCGAACGGCAACACGAGCATCGTCATATAGATTAGTAGATTCTTGACTAAGCGTATGAACACCCCGATGCACATTGGAATAATTATGCTCATAAAGATCTTTTACGGCATTAATAACCTGAACAGGCCGTTGGGTGGACGCCCCATTGTCTAAATAAACGAGTGGCTTTCCAAATATCTTCCGATCAAGAATAGGAAAATCATTCCTAATGGAAACTACATCATACTGGGCAGTGTTGTTCATATGGACGCATTTTCGAGCCAGTCGTGAACCAGCCCTTCAATATAAGTTTTAGCTGTTTTGCATTTCACTTCATCCAGTACTTCATTCGCAAAAGCAAAAGTGAGCATGGCGTGTCCCTTGATCGGATCAATTCCACGCGTCTGCAGATAATAAAGAGCCGTTTCATTCAACTCACCAATCGTTGCGCCATGTGTACATTTCACATCGTCAGCGTAGATTTCAAGCTGCGGCAAGGTATTCACCTTGGCACCTCGACTGAGCAATAGGTTAGCATTCGATTGAATGGCATCCGTTTCCTGCGCATCTTTCTGCACCAGAATACGTCCGCAAAAAACCGCCCATGCTTTGTCATCAAGAATGCCTTTATACAGTTCGTGGCTGTTACATTTCGGCACCGCATGATCCATGAATATGTGTGTATCGAAATGCTGCTTGTCTTTCAGCAGATAGAGCCCGTTACAGATGGCTTCGCCCCCCTCGCCCGCCAACTTTCCTCGAATATCGTTGCGCCCCAGCACGGAGCCTAAGGTGACCGTATGGTTGCTGAATATGGCATTTGTTCCCAAATGAGTTTCCAAGGTTTGAAAGTGGAATGAAGAAGCGCTTTCACACTGAACCTTGTAGTGATCAACAGAACCTTCATCAGCAACAAATACTTCTGTCACAGCGTTAGTCCAATACGTGGCATTTTCCTGCCCAATGTATTCCTCAATAACGGTAACGGCAGATCCTTTTCCAGCGGAAATAAAATTGCGCAGGTGCAAGGCAACGCCCTCGGCATCGGCCAGATAAACCAGATGAATAGGTGTATCCATTTGAACACCCTCGGGCACTTCAATGAATGCACCATCAGAGAAACAGGCTGTGTTCGAAGAAACAAATGCACTTTGACTATCAGCCAGCGTTCCGATGCGCGGATCAACCAGATCCAGAATGGAACCTATGCAGACCCCTTTCGGTAATTCATCGAAGCTGGACTTTTTACGAGATAGTTTTCCGTTTTCAAAAACCAACACGATTTTACTCAACGGCTCAAAGTCGACCGATGCGGCCGTCCACTCCGTTGAAAATTCAGTATTGGCCACTCGCGACACGTCGGTAAAGCGCCACTGTTCATCTTTGGTTGTTGGGAAACCGTTTGCCTTAAAGTCGGCAGCCGCCTTTTCCCGTAGATCCTTGAGGTCCATACTTATGCTCCCTTTTCCTCAACCCATGAAGCATAGCCTTCGTCTTCCAGCGAGAGGGCAAGTTCCTTGCCGCCCGATTTAACGATTTGTCCATCAACGAGGACATGAACAAAGTCCGGCACAATGTAATCCAGCAACCGTTGATAGTGCGTGATAACAAGAAAACCGCGATCCGGGCTGCGCAACGCATTCACCCCATCAGCGACAACGCGCAGGGCGTCAATATCCAGACCGGAGTCCGTTTCATCAAGAATACCCAGTTTCGGTTCGAGCATGGCCATTTGAAAAATTTCATTACGCTTTTTTTCGCCACCGGAAAATCCGGAGTTTACCGCGCGCGCCAAAAGGTCGTCGCGAATCTGAACCACCTTTTTCTTTTCTTCAATCAAATCGAGGAATTCCATGGCGTCCAACTGATCTTTACCTTGATATTTCCGCACGGCGTTTACTGCGGCCTTAAGAAAATACATATTGCTGATGCCGGCAATTTCAACCGGATACTGGAAGGCCAAAAACATACCGGCGCAGGCACGTTCATGCGCTGCGAGATCGTCTATATCTTTCCCATCAAATAGAACCTGTCCGGCGGTCTTCACATAGGCTTCGTTTCCGGCCAGCACATTTGAGAGCGTACTCTTACCGGAGCCGTTCGGCCCCATGATGGCATGAACTTCGCCCGGCTTGATTGTTAGGTTGATCCCTTTAAGGATCGGCTTATCCGCCACACTGGCGTGAAGGTCTTTTATTTCAATTAATGCCATGATGTTCCTCGTATAGCTTTTAGGGCATCGCCCTTAGTTTAAATCCATTTTTAAAATTTGTATTGCGTACTACTTATCACTAGTGCCTCGTGCCTAATGCCTTTCTTTATCCAACCGATCCTTCCAGACTGATGCCCAACAGTTTTTGCGCTTCAACAGCAAATTCCATTGGAAGCTCTTTAAACACCTCTTTACAGAAGCCGTTCACAATCATGCTTACGGCCTCTTCTGTATCGAGTCCGCGCTGATTGCAATAGAAAATCTGATCTTCACCGATCTTGGTCGTCGTAGCTTCATGCTCCACCTGAGCCGATGGGTTACTGATATCGATATAAGGGAAGGTATGTGCACCGCACTTACCACCAATCAGCATAGAATCGCACTGAGAAAAGTTACGTGCGTTTTCAGCCGTTTCCACAACTTTCACCTGACCACGATAGGTGTTCTGGGCCTTGCCTGCCGATATGCCCTTACTGATGATCGTACTGGACGTATTCTTACCAACGTGAATCATTTTGGTACCGGTATCTGCCTGCTGCATGTTGTTGGTTACCGCAACGGAGTAGAACTCGCCAATGGAATTATCCCCTTTCAGAATACAACTTGGATATTTCCAGGTAATCGCGGAACCGGTTTCAACCTGCGTCCATGAAATTTTGGAATTATCCCCGCGGCAATGACCGCGTTTTGTCACAAAGTTATAGATACCGCCCTTGCCGTCCTTATCGCCGGGATACCAGTTTTGAACAGTGGAATATTTAATCTGCGCGTCCTTATGAGCAACCAGTTCAACTACCGCCGCGTGCAACTGATTTTCATCGCGCTGCGGTGCCGTACATCCTTCAAGGTAACTTACATAGGCTCCTTCATCGGCCACGAGTAACGTCCGCTCAAACTGACCGGTGTTGGCCGCGTTAATACGGAAGTAGGTGGATAGTTCCATTGGACAGCGAACTCCCGGAGGGATGTAGCAAAATGAACCATCAGAAAAAACCGCCGAGTTTAACGTGGCGTAATAATTGTCCTTATACGGAACGACGGTTCCGAGATATTTTTTAACCAGCTCAGGATGCTCTTTCACCGCATCGGAAAAGGAGCCAAAGATAATACCCATTTCTTCCAGGTTCTTCTTGAAGGTGGTTGCCACCGAAACGGAGTCGAATACCGCATCAACGGCCACCGTGGCAACGCCTGCCAACACCTCTTGCTCGCCAAGCGGGATACCTAGTTTCTTATAGGTTTCGAGTAGCTCTGGGTCAACATCGTCCAAACTCTGCGGCGCATCGATTTTTTGTTTCGGTGCTGAATAGTAGCTCAATGCCTGATAATCAATTGGAGGAAACTCCACCTTCGCCCACGTTGGTTCTTCCAGCGTAGTCCAGTGGTGATAGGCCTTAACACGCCAATCAGTCAGCCACTCCGGCTCTTCTTTTCGTTTTGAAATTTGGCGGACAATATCCTCATTCAGCCCGGGTGGCAGGCTTTCGGATTCAATATCAGTCACGAATCCGTATTTGTATTCTTTATCCGTCAATTCATCGAAGGATTTTTCGTCTTCAATCTTCATAATAATCCTGTGTGGAGATATTTCGCATCAGCAAGGATGCGATGGTCTAAAAAATAGGTTGGCTGAAATTAGCTGTTCGCCATATCGGCCAGCGTCAGCCCCTGAAGTGCACCGATGACTGCCGTATTCACTTTTTGCCAACTTGAACTTACGGGGCAATCTCGCTCACACCCATCGGCTGTGGAACATTCCGTAATCGCCACCGGCCCTTCAACAGCTTCGATAATTTCTGCTGTAGAAATTTTATGTGCAGATTTTGAAAGCGTATAACCACCTTTACTTCCCTGATGTGATTTAAGGATTCCACCCTGGGTCAAAATCTTTAAAACTTTACTCACCGTTGGCAACGGAATTTCAATCGTTGCCGAGAGATCCTTGGCATTGTGAAGTAAACTTTCATCCTGATTCGCCATGTGTGCCAGCAGGATAAATCCGTAATCTGTAATTTTCGTAATCCGTAGCATAAAACCCTTTCGCAAATACCAGACCCATTTGGTCTTAATTTGAGATCTACCGTATCAAAAGGCATTTAGCGCGCAAGCCTTTTGTAACTATTTTAGTACTATTTAGACTGAGTGCGAATAAGAAGCCTGTTTTCGAAAAAATTTCGAGGGAACTTTTTCAGGTTTGCCGCTTCGCGGCAGCCTCACTTCGTGTCACATTTCAAGTTTCCGCCCGCTTCGCTTCTTCCCAGAAAACATCGAGTTCATTAAGGGAAAAGTTCTTAAAGTCCTTATCCGTGGCATGAACCTTTTCTTCCACGCGCTGAAATCGTCCAACAAACTTTTTAATGTTGTGATTCAACAGCTCCTCCGGGTTATGCCCCAGAAAACGGCTCACATTAACTGCCGAAAATAAAAGGTCACCCAATTCATCACGAATATCCGGTTCATGGTTGCGATTTATGGCATCCTTAACCTCTTCGATCTCTTCGTGCAGCTTGTCGAAAACGTCATCTATGTGCTCCCAATCAAAGCCGGCCCGAGCCGCACGCTTCTGAATCTGATGCGCTTTCTGCAAGGCCGGAAGATGTTTAGGAATTCCGGAGACAATGGATGCAGGCTTTTCACCCTCCCCCTGCTTTTCCGCCTTTTTAATAGCATCCCAATTTTGAAGCACTTCGTCCGCATCGGCCACATCAACCTCGCCGAACACATGTGGATGGCGGCGAACCAGCTTATCTGAAATTCCATTGGCCACACCGTCAAAATTAAAATCACCATCTTCGGCGGAAATCTGACTATGAAAGACCACTTGCAGCAACAGATCGCCCAGTTCCTCTTCCAAGTCAGAACTATTACCGCTCTCGATCGCATCAATCACTTCATACGCTTCTTCAATCAAATCCGATTTCAGGGATTCATGCGTTTGCTCCTGATCCCAAGGACATCCATCCGGCGCCCGTAACTTTTTCATAACGCCCAACAACCGCTCAATTGACTCGCCAGCTTTTGACATAATCTCCCCTTCAACTATCCAAACTTAAAGTTTTCCGCATTATTTCGGACGGAAGGTTTTGACTATAATCTCCGGAATCATGGAATAATGTTTCGTATTAGCCGTCAACAGCTCTACGTCAAGTTGCCCAGCAGTTGAGGCAATCAGAGCATCAGCCAAGTATAGCGAATGACTCAGGCAGTATCGTTCCACAAAAAACATAGCCTGATATGATATGGCTTCATCAATCGGGATGATCCGCACCCGCCAGATTTTCAATGCTTTCTTGAAAGCGGCCAATTCGACTTTATCCCGCATACCCTGACAGAGTTCCATGTAGGTAACGGCAGAAATAAAAAACCCAATCTCTTTATCGAGCTTCCGCACAGCCTTAGCATTTCCTCGACACGCCCAGATCAGCACATCACTGTCAATCAGCATAGCGGTCGGCCTCTGCGCAGATTCCGGACATGCACATCCACATCCAACATATCTTCCCGATCCTTCCACATGCCGACCAACGGATTCTCCTCCAGCCCGTCAGCAGCTTCTGAAACCGATACAATACGCGCTTTCACCTTCCCTCGATTCGTCACAAGAACCTCTTCTCCACGCTCCACCAGATCCATGATTCCTTTAAGATTATAACGCAAATCCTTTGCTGTCGCATTCATCCTGACCTCCGAACCAAATATACATATACAAATGTATACAACAAGGTCTTTGATAAACTAAAAATGCCCGAAATCCTAAGCATAACCCCCAACAACCGCTCAATCGATTCGCCCGCTTTTCCCATAATTCCACTCCATTCTCGTAGCACAGGCATCCTGCCCATGCCACAATCTTCAAAACAGAATAGCAGGAAAGAAGGGTATACGCCTCTTCCCCGACCCCATAGGCAGCCAGGCCAATGCCTGATAACGTTCGGGGCATGGATACGAATGAAAATAATACGCAGGGTCGGGCTTCGTACAGCGAGGAAGAACGCCGGGAGTTGGTGCAGGAGTTTCAATGGCTTGCACGGGGTCGTGCTTGATCGCCTGAAGGAGGATCCGTGTTCAGGGGCGCTGTATGTTTTTACCAACAAGCGCCGGAATCGGATCAAGACGCTCTACTGGGATGGAACGGGCATGTGGGTGATGATCAAACGTTTGGAACAGGGTTGCTTTACCTGGCCAAAGGGCGTTGGCGAAAAGGAGAAACTTGCTCTTGCCCCCGAAGCGCTGGCTCTACTGCTTGATGGCGTTGACCTAAAGCAGGGCTCGTTAAAGCCGTGGTATCAGCGGTGAATTTTTTGCATTTTTTACCCGTTAATACCGCATTTTACGAACGGGTTTTGTTATAATATGCGGCATGGTTTATACGCGTGAAAATTTCAATCAGCTGCTCGCCGAGAACGCGAATCAGAAGGTCGAAATCAATCTTCTCCAAGAGAAAATCCAGTGCCTGATGAAGAAGCTGTTCGGGCGCAGTTCGGAAAAGTTAAGCCCCGATCAGCTGGAACTCGAATTGGAAGAACTTCGCGAACTGCAGGAGGCG
>JADGFE010000100.1 GCA_016744085.1 Kiritimatiellales bacterium
GCGCCGAAGGTTGCGCGCGATCCAAATGAAGCTATGGAAAAAGCCCGCCAAACTCCACCGGAGACTGAGGCAACTTGGTTATAAGGGAGAGTTTAAGCGGATCAAAATGGCCTCATGGAAAAATGCCGCCTGCCAGCAAGCTCATATGGCTATGCCGAACGCATGGTTCAAAGAGCAAGGTCTCTATCATCCCCCGCAATTAGAAACAGGACAGCTTACGCTATTTGAGCGATAACAATAGACAGGAGCCGTATACGAGGTCCGTACGTACGGTTCTGTGAGAGGAACAAAGCTGAGCTTGATCACTCAGCTTTGTCCTACTCGATTTGTTAGTCCTAGAAATTATCAGGATTGGCTTGATCGGGATTGGGGCATACTTATAATTCCGCGTTCGTTAAATAGAGGTAAAAATTATGGGAAAAACACTATTCGAGAAAATTTGGGACTCACATGTCGTCAAGGAATTGCCCGGCGGCGAAGTTCTACTGTACATTGATCGTCACCTCGTACACGAAGTAACGAGTCCTCAAGCGTTCGAAGGTCTTCGCTTAAACAACCGTCCGGTTCGTCATCCCGAACTAACGTTTGCGACAACCGATCACAACGTTCCGACCGACAGTCGTTCCGAGATCACCGATCCAATCGCAAAAGCTCAGGTTGATGCGCTGGAGCAAAACTGCGCTGATAATAATATTACGTTTTACGGCATGAAGTCCGAAAAGCAGGGTGTTGTGCATATCATCGGGCCGGAACAGGGCATCACGCTTCCAGGAACAACCGTGGTTTGTGGCGATTCGCATACCGCCACCCATGGCGCCTTCGGTGCAATTGCCTTCGGTATCGGCACCTCCGAAGTGGAACACGTGCTGGCCACGCAGACCCTGCGTCAGAGTAAACCGAAACAATATAAGGTTGAGTATAAAGGTAAGATTCCTGCAGGCGTAACCGCCAAGGATCTGGTACTGGAACTCTGCGGAGAAATCGGTACAGCGGGTGGTACCGGCTGCGCATTTGAATTCTGCGGCGAAGCCATTGAATCTCTCTCTATGGAAGGTCGACTCACCATCTGCAACATGGCCATTGAAGCGGGCGCTCGTTCAGGGCTGATTGCTCCGGATGCCATCACTGTGGGTTATGTAACGGCTGAAGATCGTCCTTTTGCGCCGAAGGGTGAAGCTCTGGATGATGCCATCAAATATTGGGCAACGCTCTTCTCCGATGACGATGCTGTTTTTGACAAGACTCTGGTGATCGATGTTGAGAAACTGGAGCCACAGATTACCTGGGGAACCAGCCCCGGTATGGTGACCGGCGTGAACAGCACAGTTCCTCAGCTTGATGGTGTTCCGGGCTATGCGCCGGAAGACGTCCGAGCCGCCCTTGATTACATGGGTCTTGAGCCGGGCGAAAAAATGACAGATATTAAAATTGATACCGTATTCATCGGCAGCTGCACCAACGGTCGCATAGAAGACTTGCGCGCCGCAGCTAAAGTAATGGAAGGAAAGCAAGTAGCGGATGGCATCCGGGTACTCGTTGTTCCGGGGTCAGAAAAAGTTCGCCACGAAGCCGAGAAAGAAGGGTTGAACGAAGTCTTTAAAGCTGCCGGCGCTGACTGGCGTTTTGCGGGTTGCAGCATGTGTCTGGCAATGAACCCCGATAAGCTGAAAGACAAGGAGCGTTGTGCATCGACGTCTAATCGAAACTTTGAAGGTCGTCAGGGGCGTGGTGGAAGGACTCACCTTGTAAGCCCCGCTATGGCTGCAGCAGCCGCGATTGCGGGTCACTTTGTAGATGTAAGGGAGAAGGACTAATGGATAAATTTAATACATTTACCGGAATCGTTTGTGCGGTTGATCGTGCAAACATAGACACGGATGCGTTGATCCCGAAAGAGCACTTGAAATCAATCCTGCGTACAGGCTTTGGTTCGGCTCTATTCTCCGACTGGCGCTATAATGATGATGGCTCGGATAATCCTGAATTTTCCCTGAATCAACCCAAATCACAGGGAGCCTCCATTCTGGTTGGTCGAAATAATTTTGGTTGCGGTTCCAGTCGTGAGCATGCGGTATGGGCTGTGTCCCAGCAGGGCTTTAAGGTGGTTATTGCACCGATTGAAGGTGATATTCCCGGCTTTGCTGATATCTTCCGCAACAACTGTGCAAAGAACGGGGTGTTGACTGTTCAGTTGAGCAGCGAAAATGTGGATCAAATTTTTGCAATGGCTGATGCCGATGTACCGCTTGAGGCATCCGTAAATCTCGAAGAACAGAAAGTGGTTTTCAGCGAGGTTGAATTTGTTTTTGAAATTGATCCGGCGGTTAAGGAAAAACTGTTGAAAGGATTAGATGACATTGCTGAATCGCTGATATCTGAAGAGAATATTGCCAGCTTTGAAACCACACATAATACGCAGATGTCTGTGGCTTAGTCTTTCTATTCATATCAAGAAGGACTACAAAGAAAGCTTCCAGTCTCTGGAAGCTTTCTTCTTATACCACTGAATGAAAAATTATCTTACAGCTTCAATTTCCGGATCAGCCGTGCGGCATAATATTGCTGTTTTGCGTAGTGTTATTGGCGTGGACGTTAAACTGTGTCCCGTCGTTAAAGACGACTGCTTTGGTCACGGCATGGATGTGCTGTATCCGGTATTGGCGGATCTCGTTGACGGTTTTGCGGTTGCCTCGCCACTGGAAGCGCTGGATTTAAGAAACAAGGGGTTTGAAGGTTTTATTCTTTGTTTTCTCTCTGCTTATTTTGACGACTTTGAAGTGCAGAATGAACTGGTTCGACAGGGGATCACGCAGACGGTTATGTCGAAGTCGGCGCTCGCGTCGATTGAAGCGGCTGCAGATCGGGTTAATGGCACAGCGCGGGTTCATCTAAAGGTGGACACCGGTATGGGGCGGTTAGGCGTGCTGGCCGCTCAGGCATCTGACATGATTAAAACCATTCAGGAAACGGACCGAATTGAGCTGACGGGTATTTATACGCATTTTGCTACGGCCGATGAAGCTGATCGTGATTCTGTTTTCAGCCAGCTGGAGCTCTTTAAGTCGATTATCCCCGAGGGAACCGAGATCACGCGTCATGCGGCTAATTCAGCAGCAACCATTGATTTGCCGGATACCTATTTGGATATGGTACGTCCGGGCATTGCCGTTTATGGATATAATCCTTCCGATCAGCTTCGTAATCAGCTGGGGCTAAAGCCCTGCATGTCGGTGTTGGCCAAGCTGATCGCTGTGAAGCACGTTCCGGAAGGTAGCCGAAGCGGTTATGGACTCACGCATGAGTTTCATCGAGACAGCCGTATCGGCGTAGCTCCCATTGGATATGGCGACGGCTATTTCAGAAATCTATCGAATAAAGCTGTGGTTCGAATCGGAGGGCACGAGGCGCCGGTCTGCGGTCGTGTTTCAATGGATCAGATGACGGTTGATGTAACTGATATTCCCGGTGTACAGGCCGGTGATGAAGTGGAGGTTATCTCTTCGGATTCGAATGCCCCGAACTGCGTTGAAAACCTGGCGCGCTTGGCCGATACGATACCCTATGAGATAACCTGCCATCTCGGGCATAATATGCGGCATGTACTGATCGATTAAGCACTCTGATCAGGCATAGACTTCGCTTGTTCCATAAAATGTTTTGCACAGTCTGGGCACATGCAGTGGCTGAATTCCATTTTAGTGTGTTCCTTAAGGTAACGGTCGATCGCTTGCCAGTTACCGCCATCATTCTGAATGGCTTTACATTCACCGCAAAGATTATGAACGCCGCCCAATTCCTGCACCTTCGACAGAACTTCATGCAAGCGGATGTTCATTTGATCCAGCTCTCTTTTTTTGCATGCCAGCGCAAAACGTTCATTGCGGAGATAGCCCAGCGTGACTGCTGCAATAACCAACATTCCTAGATACGCCGGAGAGGAAGCAAATGTCATATAGCTGGTAGAAACCGAAAACTGCTCGTAGATCAGATGAGTGAGCGGAATGAGCACTAATGCGGCAACCAATGCAGGAATCGCACCCAGCAGCCATGCCACATAGCCAATAATACCTATGCCCAAAATAAAATAGGGTTTGTCGCTAGGTGCCACATAGCGCAATGCCAGCAAATAAACGGCCACAGCCGCTATCGTGATAACTAATCTTAGCGTTCGATTCATGTATTACCCTGTTAATCAGTATCCTGCTTAAGGATACTGACCAGGAAATGCAAGACCCATGCCAGAATCGAGACCAAACATCAGGTTCATGTTCTGTAATGCGTTGCCGGCTTGACCTTTCATCAGGTTATCAATATGGGAAATAATCCGCAAACGGTTATTGCGTTCATCCACATCGACGGTCAGGCTGCAATAATTTGTGCCCCGAACATCTGCAATACTGGCCGGTGTCTGGGCATCTTGAATCCGGATAAAAGCGTTGTTTTTATTAAATTCCCTATACATTTCTATAATTTCGTCTGCTTTCTGGCCATTCAGCGTGGCGTAAAGACTCGACATAATTCCCCGACAAACCGGAACGACCTGTGCCGTAAAGGTAATCTGAACGTCGTCATTACCTAAAAGACCCAGTTCCTGTTCAACTTCGACCACGTGCTGGTGACCGGCCAGTTTATAGGCATTCATATTGTCGTACCGATTGGGGTAGTGGAATGCGGCATTCGGCTTTTTCCCGGCACCGGAAACACCGGTTTTACAATCACAGATAATGCTCTTCGCATCAATTACTCCTGCATTAATGGCCGGCGCCAAACCCAGAATACAACTCACCGCAAAGCAACCGGGATTGCCCACAATACGTTGCGAAGCATCGATATCGTGTAACTCAGGGAGACCATAAACTGTTTCCGTCAGCAATGCCGGAGCTTTATGTGCCGAATCAAGGCCTATAAAATTTGCGTATTCTGCATACCGCTCAGCCGACCCGAACCGGAAGTCGCCGCTATAATCAATCACCTTTGCACCGTTCGCCAACTCCGCCTCCGCAGCTTGCATGCCGACACCATCCGGCGTGGAGAAAAAAACTACATCATAGTGTTCTTTAGTTTTGGGGTCATCTGGAGAAACAATAACATCATCGCAGAAACCACGGAGGTGGGGGAATACATCGCTCATTTTTCGTCCGGTATCCGAGAGGCTTACCAGGCAGCCGATTTCTACTTCTGGATGTTTCAGCAGCAGTTCTGTAATACCAACACCGCCATAACCACCTGCACCGACTATTTTTGCTTTAATCATAACGTCTTTCCTTATCAAAAAATGTGCGAGGAACCTAAACCAGCCTAAGTCCTGAATCGACACTAAATTTCAGTTTGTGCAATTCTCTGTTTATGAAAATCGGCATTTTATCAGATACACATGGAAATGTTGTGATCGTGAAGAATGCGGTTGGCACCTTTATGAAGCAAAAGGTATCAGCTGTATTTCATTGTGGTGATATTGGTTCCTCTGAAGTTTTGAGCGAACTCTCTAAACTAAAGAGCACTGTGCATGTCGTTCTTGGAAATGTGGATGTGTACTCGAATGATTGGAAATATTTACCGACCACTACTGGAATTCAGCTGTATGGGCGTTTCGGTGATATCATGGAGGGGGGAAAGCGGTTCGCATTGCTTCATAGCGATGATCAACAACGGTTTAATTCAGTTGTTCAATCCGGAGACTATGATTTTGTATTAACCGGGCACTCGCACCAGATACATGACTATATGAAAGGATCGACCCGATACATCAATCCGGGAACAGCGGGCAGGGGAGCACCAAATACCTGTGCGGTTCTTGATTTAAAGTCGGGCAAGCTCACAACCTTTGAGCTGTAAAAATGCTGCAATCCTGACTAAGACACCCAGTTTTTGGAGCGTTCGACTGCTTTAGTCCATTGGGAAAAGCGTGATGCTGCTTCATCGCGGCTGATTGAGGGTTCAAAGGTCCGGTCAATTTCATGCTGCGATTGAAGGTCTGCTATGTCTTTCCAGAACCCGACTGCTAACCCCGCCAGTGCTGCTGCCCCGAATGCTGTGGTTTCGATGCGTTTGGGCCGTTCAACAGTAGCCTGAAGAAGATCCGCCTGAATCTGCATTAAAAGATCATCAGCGCAAGCACCACCATCCACTCGTAAGGTTTGCATGGTTTCGCCTACATCTTTTTCCATTGCACGTAAAACCTCGAGGGATTGGAAGCAAATGGCTTCCTGCGCCGCGCGGGCAATATGCGTCTTTCCCGTGCCACGGGTCAGGCCAATAATGGTTCCGCGGGCATAGGGATCCCAATGCGGCGCGCCGAGTCCGGCAAAGGCCGGAACAAAATATACGCCGCCGGTATCTGATACCTCCGCAGCCAACCTACTAACATCGGAAGCTTTTTTTATAATGCCTAGTTCATCCCGCAACCATTGAACCAATGCACCACCGATAAATACACTACCTTCCAAGGCATAGTTCACTTTTTGATTACGTTGCCACGCCAGCGTCGTTAATAAATTGTTTTTTGAAACCACGGGTTTTGTGCCCGTATTCATTAATAGAAAACAACCGGTTCCATACGTATTTTTTGCTAGCCCCGGTTCAAAGCAAGCCTGACCGAAAAGGGCGGCCTGCTGATCGCCGGCGATGCCGGAAATCGGACAGCCACATTCACAAAGGTGCGTATCGACTTGTCCATAGACTTCGCTCGATGATTTCACTTCCGGCATCATGCTTTCAGGTATATTAAGTAAGTTGAGCAATTCGGTATCCCATTGCAGGGTGTGTATGTTGAAGAGCAAGGTGCGTGATGCATTACTAACATCGGTGATATGCAGTCGGCCTTTGGTCAGTTTCCAAGCCAGCCAGGAATCAATCGTTCCGAAAGCGAGTTCACCCCGTTCTGCCTGTTTTCGAGCGCCATCTACCGTGTCCAATATCCATTTCACTTTTGTGCCGGAAAAATAGGGATCGAGACGTAATCCTGTTTTTTCATAGAACAAGCTTTCAGCACCGTCATCCTTCAGCTTTTGGCAGAGAACAGCCGTGCGACGGTCTTGCCACACAATGGCGTTATAGATGGGAACTCCGGTTTTTCGGTTCCAAACCACAGTCGTTTCCCGCTGATTGGTGATGCCGATTCCTTGAATATCTTCGCTATGAATCCCCGCCTCATGCATGGCCTTTTTGGCGGTAAACTGCTGTGTTTTCCAGATGTCCTCAGGATCGTGCTCCACCCAGCCCGGTTGAGGGAAATGTTGCTTAAACTCCTTTTGTGCAATGGCTCGGGCTTTGCCCGCATGATCGAACACAATCGTTCGCGAGCTAGTCGTACCTTGATCCAGTGCTAAAACACATTTCATGTTTCGGAGTATAGAAGAAGAACTTCCTGAGGAAAGGAATTTTCGGAAGGAGTTCTCGTGCTGGAGCAACGGTGCGGCAGCAACCAGCGGTGGCGGTATTTAGGAGCGAATGGCGGATTTTATTTCGCGGAGCTCCGGTGCTTTAAGGCCTAGCGAAAGTATAAAGTAGGTAAGGGATCCGCTTAGAACAGCGAGACCCACCGTCGCAAGCTGCGCAAGTTTGGCCGAGAGATACGTGTTTAAGATCGGATGGGCATAGTGTGCAACTGCCCATGCCGCCGCCGCCATGAGGATCCCGCTTCCCAGACAACGAAGAGACGAGCGCCGAATCTGGCTCCACTCAATGTTTTCAATGCGACGGGAGAGCAGTCGTCCCAGAGCAATCATACCTATGGCCTCGGCTACAACCGTAGAGAGCGCCATGCCGGCATGTTTCCAGTATTCGGGCAGAGTGAGGATGAATATTATATTCATGATTAGGTTGAGTAGGACAGTGTAGATGCCGATCCGCACGGGGGTTTTGGTATCCTGCATGGCATAGAAGGCCGGAACAAATACCTTCGCGGCACTGAATACGATCAAGCCGGGCGCATAGAACATTAATGCACGGGAACTGAGCAGGGTGGATTCGGCATTAAATTGCCCATCCCATTCAAAGATTGCCGCAAGGATATTCGGGGCAAGCACCAGTAGACCAAACGCAGCCGGCACCATAATGAAGATTATATGCCGCATTGAACTCGTGATGGTTTCCCCCATGGAAGAGTGATCGCCCTTTGCTGCATGTAGCGAAAATGTGGGTAGTAATACCGTCCCCATTGCCGTTGCAATAATGCCCAGTGGGAAATAAATCATGCGTTCACTATAGAACATCGCCGCAGGTGCCCAATCGCCGATCCACATGGCCAGCAGGCGATCGATTAAAACGTTAAATTGAGTAACGGCCATGCCCAGTGCCGCCGGCCCCATCAATAACAATATTTTCCGAACACTCGGGTCATTCCACCGGCTGGAAAACTTAAAGGGACATCCAAACCGTTTCAGGGCAGGAAGCTGAATGGCCACTTGCGCAATACCGGCAATGAGTACCGCCCAGGCCAGCACCATGGCGCGTGCTGAAGGATCATTTCCGATAAGCGGGAATACAACCAACATGGCCGCAATCAGAATCAGGTTCAGCAACGAGGGCGCAAATGCTGAAGTTGAAAAATGCTTAAATGAGTTGAGGACCGCCATTGATAAGGCGGCCATACAGATTGCAATCACATAAGGAAACATGATGCGGGATAGACCAAAAGTCGTTTGCCATTTTTCTGAAATACCCGGAAGAATTAATGCAACGGAGAAAAGGATTACCCCAATGATAGCAATACTGGTCAGCAAGGTAGCGGTCAGGGTCACAACCTTGGCTGCGAGCTCCCATGCGACTTTATCGCTCTGTTTTGTCCGGGTTTCGATAAAAACCGGAATAAAAGCCGCGGAAAGAGCACCTTCGCCAAATAAGCGACGGAAGAGGTTTGGAATGGTGAATGCCACAAAGAAAGCGGAGGCAAGCAGGGATGTGCCGAAATGATAGGCGATGATGATATCGCGAAGCATGCCCAGCCCCCGGCTAAGTAGCGTAAAACTGCCTACCACCCCAGCCGAACGGATTACCTTACTATCCTTCAAGCACTGCCCCTTAGTTTTGATTGCGTTGAATGAACGAAAAAAACTAATGTATGTCATTCAATTGAGCAGTACAAAACAGATCGGATTTAAATTATGAATAATCCCGGAACCATTTTAATGGGCGATAGTGAGGCGATTAATGCTTCAATTGCCGAAATGAACAATCAGCCTATCGACTGGGACCTCAGCGATAAAAAGGTTGAACCGTTACGTACGAAACAAACCACGATTGCCCAGTCGGCTACTATATCCGGCCCCGGCACATTTATGGGGAAGGCAACGCGTACGATCACATTTGAGCCTACGCATTTAGAAGGCTGGTGGCTGGATCGTACTGATCTTCCCGGATCGCTTCCGATTCGTGTGGGCATTTCCAATGTATGGACCACGGGACAGATTGTGAGCAACATTGTTCTGCGAAGCGGAAACCCGCACAACTATGTCCGTATGGTTGAACACATTATTTCGCTTCGAATGGGGCTGGGTATCGACAACCTGCTGATTAAACTCGATTCCGGTGATCCGCCATTGTTTGAGCAGGGCAGTCTGGATGTTGTGGAAGCACTTCAAAGTTGCGGCAAGGTAGAAGTCGATAAGCCGGTAAATTATATGACGGTCAAAGAGCCTGTTACCGTGGGCGGAACCTATGGAGACTTTGTTACGTTGGCGCCGCCGGAAAACCTTGATGACCCTCAGTTGACGATTGATTGCGCGCTCAGATTTTCGACGGCTATCGGACAGCAACGGATTATTTTTCCTCATTGTGAGGAGCTGACCCAAATGGCATCGGTTGCCCGAACGAATACCTCACTGACCAAGGTACTTTATTGTGCGACGTTCGGTCGCATTTTTGCTGATGTTCGGAACATGGGCTACAACAAAAAGAACGTTTCGATTGCCGGCAAGAAAAAATATGTAAATGAGCCAAGGCTCCCTCATGAAGGTAAAGCGCTGGAAGCGGTTTGGCATCGATCGGTGTTGGATCTTTTAGCTGCCATCGCTCTGATTCCCGACGGCATTTTTGTCGGGAAAATTACAAGTTATAAAGCAGGTCACCGGCTGGATTGTGAACTGATGAAACAGCTTTATTTAAACCAGTCTTTGGTGCCACTAAAGGATTACAAAGGGGCTTAGATGAAATCCTACCGTAAAGAACTCTGGTTCGAAGCTACGCAGCGTCGGCAGATCATTCATATCACGCCTAAGATTGAAGAATGCTTGCGCGAGTCAGAAATCAAGGAAGGGCTTTGCCTGGTCAATGCCATGCATATTACCGCGTCCGTTTTTATTAATGATAATGAAAGTGGTCTGCATTCCGATTATGAAAAATGGTTAGAAAAACTCGCTCCCGAAAAACCGTATGATCAATATGCGCATAATGGCTATGAAGATAATGCTGATGCACACCTTAAGCGCACAGTCATGGGGCGCGAAGTCGTTGTTGCCGTAACTAACGGCCAACTCGACTTCGGCCCTTGGGAGTCCATTTTTTACTATGAGCTAGACGGGTTGCGTCAGAAACGGGCTTTAGTAAAAATTATTGGCGAGTAAAGCCTGCCACTAAGCTTCCATCTGAACACCTATCGATAAACCATCCGAGTCCGTTCCATAGGAGATTGGAGCAACGGATCCCTCAAACTGGCGGGACCATACGTCAGGAAGGCACGGATGGAGGGGCGCGAAAAGTGTTCTGCCACCGACTCCACCTGCGTGAAGGCCAATCTTCACTTTCCCGTCGACTGAATCTTGCTGCGAGACGCCGCGCAAACGCTGGTCGGCGGCATCATCCAGATCCGCAAGCACGGCCTCTATCATCGCATCGATCCGCCCGAACAGTTTATCCGGGAGATGAACAAGCTCTGCATCGAGATGACCCATACCCGTAAAAAGAAAGATGGGAAGAAGATGCGAAAAAAGGTCTTCCGCCGCATGAAGCGATTCATCAAAACTATTAAAGGGCATGCCCTGAACTATCATTCCGTGCTCGAAGAACGCTGGCGCGAAACCGACTGGAGCGAACTCGAAATCCAGGTTGTGCTCGATCGTATCCAACTCATTCTCGATCAGTTGCCACAGGCCGTCCATCAGGCTCACGAACGGATCATCGGCGAAC
>JADGFE010000264.1 GCA_016744085.1 Kiritimatiellales bacterium
CGCGGAATCGCAGTTGATTTCGTCTAGCGCTTTAGCTAACGTTTCACTTCATGAAAGAAGTTACACATAAGCAGGACTACGCGCAGGGGACTTTAACCCTATTAGTTTGCGCCCATGACGGGCGTACCCAGAGCATGGAGTCTACTTGGACAACGCCGGTTGATTAAGTGAAGTTTATACGCACCGAAAGTCACGTGTGACGTTAGGAGTGAAAAAACAAATCTACTTCACCTACCCAGCAGAAAAGTGATATACAGACCCGATGAAATTTGATCGAAATAAACACGTATTCCATTCGCCTGACTTTGAAGAAATCATCAAAGACACAATTCGTTTTTTCAATGGAACGCCTGTTCAATCAATTCCTGTGCCAGAAAAATTCCACGGAACTGGTGTATATGCCATTTACTGCATTGCAAAAACGGGTGTTTATAAAGATTTTCACGACATCAATCGTACATCCTACAATGTTCCGATTTACATAGGAAAAGCAGTTCCATCAGGCTGGAGACAGGCTCGATCGTCAAACTCTACCGAAACTTTGAATTATGAGCTGAATAACAGAATTAGAGAACACGGCAGAAGTCTTGAACAAGGTGCCGAACTAAAAACAAACGACTTCCGTTGCAGGTTCATGATCCTTGAAGGAGCTGAAAGCGATCTAATTGGTACCGTTGAAGCAGCCCTCATTCGATCATACAAGCCAATTTGGAACTCCCTAATTGATGGGTTTGGCAATCATGATCCCGGGAGTGGAAGGTACGAACAAGCAATGTCTGATTGGGACGTTTGCCATTCCGGACGTTTGTGGGCAAAAAAATGCAAAGGGAAACACAAAACTAAAAAAGATCTCTTAGTCAGCATTAGTGACTTCATGATCAAATTAAAGGAGGGAAGTAAATGACGAAATTAACCTCCTTAGAATTGTTTTCTGGTGCCGGAGGGCTCGCACTTGGAATGTCTCAAACAGGCATTCATCACGAAGCCCTTGTCGAATGGAATAAGGAAGCATCCAAAACCCTATGTCATAACTTCGATCCAGACATTGTGCATAATGTTGATGTAACAGATTTTGATTTTAATGATTATGGGCATGTTGACCTGATTGCTGGTGGTCCGCCTTGTCAGCCATTTTCTCTAGGTGGAAAACACAAAGGTGAAGTGGACAAACGGGATATGTTTCCACATGCCTGTAGAGCAATTTCTGAGTGCACACCGTCAGCCTTTGTTTTTGAAAATGTTAAAGGATTGCTGAGAAAGTCATTTTCCAGCTATTTTGGATACGTAATTTTACGCCTAACCTATCCGGGAATTCCCATAACAGAAGGTGAGAAATGGGAAGGTCATCTTGACCGGCTCGAACAAATACATACATCCCAAAATTATGATGGAATTAAATATAATGTTATTTTCCGACTCATTGATGCCGCAGATTACGGGATACCGCAAAGACGAGAGCGAGTAGTAATTGTAGGAATCAGAGATGATCTTGGCGTTCACTGGTCATTTCCAGAAAAGACGCACTCTCTTGAGTCCTTACTTTGGACTCAATTTGTCACGGGTGAGTACTGGGAAAGACACGGGATAGAACCACCAGCATCTCTGGATTGTTACGACAAGAGAACTTTGGCACATATTGATAGAATGAAAAAACAATCGTCTTTCTTTGCCCCCGAAAAGAAACCATGGAAAACAATTCGTGATCAACTTTCTGGCATTCCGTATCCAGATAAACAGGGTTCATACCATCCTGAGCATATTTTGAGAGAAGGGGCGCGCGTTTATCCCGGACATACAGGTAGCTTTATTGATGTTCCTTCAAAAACAATTAAAGCAGGCGGACATGGTGTTCCTGGTGGGGAAAATATGATTAGGCATGCTGATGGATCAGTCAGATATTTCACTACCTATGAAGCAAAACTTCTCCAGACATTTCCTGAGGAATATCGGATTCTAGGATCATGGACAGAAAGTATGAGGCAAGTAGGTAATGCAGTACCTGTTGAGTTGGCAAATATCATTTCTAAATCACTCAGCTCCCAAATATGGAACATACAAAAGGCCTAACAAGAGCATTCACCGCATCGATTCGCCCCTGGCATACATCGCGCACCACCTCATCGTCCACCTCCGGAATGTACACCGCGGTCAAGTGTCCCGACCGATGCATCTCCGCCAGCTTTCGCGCATCGCGCTTATCCGTTTTTTTCTTTTCACCCGACTTGGTCGGGATCAGAGACGGCGCAATCACCTGGCAGTCGTAGCCCAATTGAATCAGCCGCCGGGCCAGCACGAACCCCGTCGGTCCCGCCTCGTAACAGATTTGCAGATCCTCTTTTTTAGCCTCTTCCGCAGAATCGGTGGGTAGTATGCTGCCCTTTTATGCCCCTAACCCCTGAAAATAGGAGATTTTCCTTTAAAATAGACCCTTTCTTTCCTG
>JADGFE010000101.1 GCA_016744085.1 Kiritimatiellales bacterium
ATTTCAGGTACTGGTGGTGTGGTAGAAATCAGAAAACGGTTTAATTCACGAAAAGCATTACCACCATTCACAGTAACCTACTCAAACAAATAGATTGTACGGTTTATAAAGAACTACAGTTTAAAATTAAGTTCAATACTTTACCTATTTTCCAGATTTTGCCAGCTGGCTTTTTCCATGGTTAAACGAGCGGCGGCATCTTTTTGTTTTTTAAGTGCTTCGGTATCGTTTGGTTTTAGTCTAGCGATAGCAGATCGGCATTCATATTCACGATCAAAGTGCTCCAGTTTTTTATAAAAAATGGCCAGAGGTTCCTGTATGAAAAGCTTATCTGGTTTGTTTTCTTTTAGAATTTCCAAGGTTTGTATAGCGATTTCGGAAAGTCCTGCGGCTGTAGCAGAGTCGCAATAGGCTTTGATAAATTTAGGATTAAAGGGATCTTTCCGCATCAGAATTTCGGTCAATCTCAATGCTTGGAACGGGTCTTTCTTAAGTAATGTGATAGACCGGATTAAACCAGCCATGTTTTTGACAGTAAGTAGTTTGGAGGGTGGGTTGGATTTTACTTTTTTAATTGAAGCCACACGAAGTAGTTTTCTGATTTCCAACAGTTGAGGTTCAATGAGAAGAGCTGCCTCAAACATGTCCATAGCATAATCAAGGTTATCGCGATGCATCGCAGCGATTCCTTTGTCGTAATAGGTTCGAACGCGACTCGGGGCGTCTTCAAGTTTGACTTCGGACATGTAATAACCTCGTATAGAAAGGCGTATACTATTCCAGCCCCTTGAAAAAGCAAATCGTATTAAAGTACCGGTGTCATAAGAGCTGCAAGGTTTTCAGCGAGTTTATGAAGGGGAGGCCGCTTAAGCCATTCATTAAGGGTGATTTCGGTGCTCAGATTCATATCTTCGTGGATCATAAGTTTGAGCTTATCAATGGCTGTTTCATTTTCGAATAGAGCGGTTGTTTCATAATTTAGCTCAAGACTGCGGATATCCAGATTAGCGGTTCCAACAAGGGCAACCGTACCATCTGCCACCATTGCTTTCGCATGGATGAAGGGGGGAGGGCGATGAAATATGCGTACTCCGGCATTTAGGAGTTCTTCGTAAAGCGCTTTTGATGCCATGCCCGCATAACGATGGTTGTTTTCTTTTGGCAAAATAATACGAACGTCAACACCTCGGTGAGCTGCTGATCGGAGAGCTCTAATGATATCGTTCGTAGGAACAAAATATGGGGTAACAATCAGAATCTGTTGCTGTGCCATAGTGATCGTATTGAAATAGGTTTCTCCTGCAATTTGAGGCGGTTCGGATGGGCCGCTGTCGATGAGTCGGGCGCGGGCGTTGCCAATCGATAGCATTTTTGGGAAATGCTCTGCATTAAGAAGAGTGTCGATCGGCGCTGCAGTCATAAAGAACCAGTCCCGCAGAAAAGAAAGTTGTAATTCGTGAACAAGAGGCCCTTCCACTTTAAAGTGATAGTCACGAATCGCTTTGGTACCACCTGCAGTAATATTTTCAGCGGCCAGATTTACGCCTCCAAAAAACGCGACATGTCCATCGATCACCAGATTCTTTCTATGATTACGAAGGTTAATCTGAAATTGACGTTTGAAGGGGTTTGCCTGGGTCCAGCCGCATATTTCAAAATTCGAAATAGTGCCATATTTTCGGAACATTCCGCTGAGAGAGGCACATGTTGATCCAAAACGATCAAATATGAGCCGCACTTTCACGCCTTGTTCAGCCTTTTTTTTAAGCTCCTCAAGAAACAGCCGACCGGTATCATCTCGCCCAATGATAAAACTTTGAAGGTGAATGTGACTTTTTGCAGTGCGTATAGTTTGAAGCATCAACGGATAGGCTTCATCGCCTCCGATGAGGGGAGTAATCGTATTCCCATCCAATAAAGGATGCATGGGGCTGAGCGCATCAATTGATGCATTCAGCTTTTGGCTGTAGTCATTTTGAATTCCATCAAGCGGTGTGCGATATTCAAAATGCCATGCATAAAAGCTACTGCTGTCTTCATGCAGCTTATTTCGTTGCTGCATAATAATTTGGTTGGCCATCCTTTTTTTGAGGCCTTTGGCTGGGATGCGATCAACTCCGAAGGAAAGGTAGAGTAGCGGGCCGATAAAGGGGAATGACCACGCAACAAAAATCCAGAGGATGGTCGCGCTGGCATTGCGCCGGCGCTGAAGAGCGTGAAGTACGATGCCAATAAACGCGACTAAATGCAGTGCGCTACTGAACACAACCCAGAAAGTAAGGTCAAAATTGGTCTGTTCCATACTACATATGCTAACGGCTTGTATTTAAAAGAACAGTGAAAAATGGTTAAGCAATGTTGCCATCTCGCCTGAACGGGCTAAATTTATGTTATGAGATTTTTGCTATACAATATTTGTTATGGAACTCATGGAAATCAGAAAAAATTTCCGCTGGTTGGGATGCTAGGGAAAACCCATGATCACATGGATGAAATCATAGATTTCATTGATGAGGTTAATCCCGATGTTATGGGGCTCATCGAGGTGGACAATGGTTCGTACCGTTCGGGTAAGAAATGTCAGGTTGAAAAAATAGCTGAAAAGCTAGGGCACTTTCATACCTACCGATCAAAGTATGCAACGGATTCCTGGTGGCAGCGGATTCCAATCTACAATAAGCAGGGTAATGCTTTTCTGGCCAAAGATACGATTCGTGGAGAAAAATATCACTATTTCGAGCAAGGTATGAAGAAGCTCGTAATCGAGCTTGAGCTCGAGCATGTAACCTTTTTTTTAGTGCATCTTGCGCTAGGATACCGTGCTCGTCAGGCTCAGATTCTACATCTATACAATATGATTAAAGAAACCAACCGGCCTTATATAGTGGCGGGTGATTTTAACGCATTTATGGGTGAGGATGAAATTCAGCTATTGATGTCGGCCAGTAGCCTGCAGAATGCAGATAAGGAAATGCAACCGACCTTTCCGAGTCATAAGCCAAAACGGCATTTAGATTTTATTCTGCATAGTCCAGAAGTTCGGGTGAATAAATTCGAAATGCCGCAAGTTCAGCTGTCGGATCATCTTCCTTTGGTTTTGGATTTCGACGTAGTTCCAGTGGCCGATTAGTGCAGAGGGCCTATTGGGAATGTCCTGTACTTGCGAAGATCAAAGGGCTAGCCTTAAACTCTAAATTGAGGAATTAGTATGAATGAATTTTTAATCGGCATGGTTGTGACACTTGTTCTCGTAGCCGCGCTATGGATTTGGTTGAAGGCAAAGCGAAATAAGTCGGTGAAAGAGGTCCTTGTTTTTTCGAGTATTGAAAAGCTTCGGGCCATTGGGCAATTGTCGGCTTATAAGGTGCTCACAAAAGAGATCGTAACGGAAACAGATCATACCTGGGGCGATTTTGGAAATCGATACCTCAGCTGGGTATTAAGTGGTAAAAAAATGGCCATGATTTTTGAATTTGAAATCGATTTTAGATTTAACCTGCAAAGTCCGAATTTTGAGATCAAGGAAAAGAGTGAAAATGCCTATTCGATTTCAATGCCTCCCTGTGATTATGAAGTACATATTCGCGACATCCGTTTTTATGATGAGCAGGGTACCAAGCTTTTGCCCTGGTTGCTTCCGGATTTATTGAATGGATTTGTCAGCGGAGGTTTTTCTGAAGATGATAAAAATAAGCTGGTTGATGCAGCCAAAGGGCATGCAGAAAAACAGGCGCTGGAACTCATAAACAGCATACAGTCAGAAGTGCAGAAATCAGCCAAATCGACATTGGAGTCTATTAGCAGGGCCTTTGGAGCAACGGATCTGGACTTCAAATTCTCTACGCAGCACGCCACCGAACTTGAAGTTGAGGTTGCTGATAGTATTGCTTCTTAATAAGCATCGGAAGTTTCTCTTCCTTCGAGAACGGCTTTCGTAGAGCCGATGCCCAAGCGGGTTGCTCCTTGGTTAAGATAGGCAATAGCCTGTTCTCTGGAGCGAATTCCTCCCGATGCTTTAATACCCATTTTCCCGCCTACGGTTTGGACCATCACATCGATGATTTCTGGCGTTGCAGACGAAGGCCCAAACCCAGTCGAGGTTTTAACAAAGTCGGCTCCGGCTTCATAGGACAGCTCACAGGCCTTGGCGACACCTGCAAGTGTAAGGAAGCAGCTTTCCTGAATAACCTTAATGATCACGTTATTGGCATGCGCAATATTAACGACAGATTTTATGTCGTTCAGAACATACTCATAATTTCCGGAAAGGAATTGGCCAATATTCATGACCATATCGATTTCCTGAACGCCATCTGCAATAGCCTGTTCGGCCTGAAAAACTTTTGTTGGAGCAGTGTCATCTCCATGAGGGAAACTCAATACGCAGGAGAGCATAACGGAACTATCTTTCAGCAGATGAGAGGTTAGTTTAATATCACAAGGTCGAACACAGATGCTGGCAACACCGTAGTCAATGCACATTTTGACGTTTGCACGTAGATCGCCCTCGCTCTGATCTGGTTTAAGGACTGCATGATCAATGGCGGCGGCAACTTCCTGACGGCTATATTGTTTCATGTAATTATTTCCTTAAAAAAAAGGCCGCCCGTTTGAGGGGCGGCTTTCATAATACAGTTAACGGGTGTGGTTATTTCGCCGTTATCTTCTTTAGGTATTCCACATCTTCGGCAGAGAGTGCGCTTACGGGAACAGTTGCAGTCTTTCCTCGCTTGGAATCTTTAATGGTTACCTTTCCTTTTGCTACTGAGATATAAATGGCGTTGAACGTTCGCTCTTTACCTTGGAGCGTTATTTTCCAATCCCGATATTGAGGAGAGTTGTCATCAACAATAGCTTCGCCACCGGTACCAGCGGCAACTTTTCCAATACCTGAGGAGGCAGCTTTTTCATCTGCACCAGGGGCTTTAACAAACACTGTTGGGATGCCATCAATGCGAACTTTAGCGGCGGGACCTTTATCGGGGATAGGCAGGCTGAAGTAGTTGATATTGCCATCTTCGTCGCTTTCTCCTGAATCTAGAAGAATAGCGCCTTCTTCGTAATCGACTCCTTCGAATTCCGTTGCATAATATCCAAGATATTGCGGTTTATTATCGAAAACAATAATGCGGTAACCACCTTCTTTCAGGGAAGCGCTATAGATATGGTAAAAATCATCTTCACCGGATGAATCTTCGAATTTCAATGAGCACAAGCTATTGATCTTCATCCTCTCAACATAGTGCGTGTCGCCAAGTTCCTTTACGATTTTTTCTACTTCTTTCTTGTCCGGATCATTTTTCTTTGTTCCTGCCGTTGCGCTCAGCGGGAGAAAGGTAAATGTTGCGAAGGTAGCGCAAACAAATGCGGTAATTATTTTTTTCATCTCAGTATTCTCCTATCAGTTGTGTTTACGTAAGATGCAGTGCATCCAGCCAATCAAAATATAGCGTAAATAGTAGTCGTTCTTAATGCAGTCGACGATATTTTTATTAGGTTTTTATTGTGGCGTATTGAAATGTGAAATTACAAACTTGGCAGGAGATAACGATTTCTGCATAATCCGCCACCATTTTGAACGCTATAACCAAGGGGATATCAACATGTACAGTGCATCAGACCTCAAGAAAGGGTTGAAGCTCGAAATCGACGGCGACCCATGCATGATTACAAACTTCGAATTTTCAAAGCCCGGAAAAGGACAGGCGCTTTACCGCTGTAAAATTAAGAACCTTGTTACGGGGAATACATTCGACAAAACCTACCGCTCAGTAGAAAAAGTTAATCGCTGTGCGTTAATCTCCCGCGATTATACTTTTTCTTATATTGATGGTGATAACTATGTTTTTTCCGATAATGACACCTATGAAGAAGCAACGCTGAATGAAGAGCTGCTCGGCCATCTGAAAAATTTCATTGTAGACGATATGGTTGTTGAAATTCTATTCCACGATGATCGTGCGCTCGATATCACACTTCCTAACTTTGTTGAGATGGTCATTGCCGAGACTGAGCCGGGAGCCCGGGGCGATACGGCTACAAATGTGATGAAGCCTGCAAAGCTGGAGAATGGCTTCGAAATCAACGTGCCGATCTTTATTAATGAAGGAGATACGATCCGGATTGATACACGCGATGGAACGTATGCCGACCGTGTAGCCAAGGGCTAGTATGCTGATTGACAGCTTACAATTCAGAGACGCCGTGATGCGCGACATCAGGGCGTTTTTTTATGATCGTAATTATGTGGAAGTTGAAACGCCTATCCGGTTGAAAATTCCCTGTATGGAGTTGCATATTGATGCGGAGCCCTGCGGCGATCATTTTTTACGAACATCTCCGGAAATGTTTCATAAACAATTATTGGCGGACGGACATCCTCGTATTTTTGAAGTTGGAAAGTGTTTTCGGAAGGGAGAGCGGGGGCCATTGCATAATCCGGAGTATACCATGCTGGAGTGGTATTGCGCCGGCGCTGATTACATGGACATGCTGGAAGAAACCACCGCAATGATTTCCCACATATGGAAGGAGAGTGATCTCGTCTGGAAAATCTATACCGTGTCGGAAGCTTTTAAAGAATATGCTGGATGGGATCCTGCAGGGAACTACAACGAGGATCGCTTCGATATAGACCTCGTGGAAAAGGTGGAGCCCGCTTTTAAGAAATTAGGCGGCGGTGTTATTCTGAAAGACTATCCCGTTGAAGCGGCCGCATTATCACGTAAAAAACCAGACAATCCAAAGGTGGCTGAGAGGTGGGAGCTTTATATTGACGGTATCGAGCTGGCGAATGCCTACTCAGAATTGACTGATTCTAAGGAGCAACGGTTGCGTTTTGAAGAGTGTGCAGAGCAACGCAAGGCTCTAGAAAAAATAGTTTATCCTCTTGATGAAATTTTCCTTCGCTCGTTAGAAAAAATGCCGGAATCTGGGGGGGTCGCGCTGGGGGTGGATCGTTTATTAATGCTTATGGCAGGTGAACAATCTCTCGATGGCATAATTTCATTTCGGTCTTATTAGACCGGTGATGGAATATGAGATTTTAATTGCCAGCATCTACTCCCCTAAACCTAATCGCGATTAGGTTAGTGGAGGCGACTTCCAGGATTAAGATCGTCTGGTTTATGCCGGAAGGGAGGTCGAATATGAAAGTAGTAACCTCACTGTTGATTGCGTCAGTGGTATCTGTGGGTGCATTTTCTGACCGTGCTGTGAATCTAAGAAATACAGCAGGATTCGTTAAACAAACAGATGGCTCTCCATTCTTTGTTGATCAGGTTCTTGTGCAGTTAATCTGGACTGCAACTTCTCCGGCGACTCATGGCGGAGTCGGAGGTTCACTTGGTGCCGGTGAAATTCTTTTGAATTCCCTTGTTACGTCCCCAACATATGGAGGATTGTGGCCGGATCAAATTCAGGGAGTTGTAGTCTATGACGACATAGATGTAGGAGGGCTAATCAATACGGGCTATATCACGGTCAGGTTGTATGACAGCAGTGTTCTTGGGTGGGGAGATTTTTTTCTTCAGCAGGCGCAGGAGGGTTCTCCGCTTACCGATTATGACTCAGGAAACTCTGCCACAGTTTACGATACAGGTTCATCAATTCTGGGCGGTAACATAGATTATCAGGGATTTCAGATTGTGCCGGAGCCGGCCGTCGCCTCGCCTTGGTAGTGTTTGGCGGTGGAATGCTGGTTTGTCGCCGCATTTTCTCTAAAGCCTAATTATTAGAGCAATAAAATATTTTAGAGTGAACGGACTGATAAAAATCAGTCCATTTTGTTTGCGTCTGTATCTTCCGATTCATCCGAATGATATTGCTGAACGGTCTTTTCGAGATTGCGAAGTTGCTTTGCGACATCATTCAGACGGAATTCGATAGAATTTAAGATCCAGAATTGGAAATGCTCGACCTTGGTTGATTTATGCATCATCCAGATAATTTTGACCGAGACGAGCAGCACCGCAATTTCCAATGAAAAGAGAGATGGTATTGGCGTGTGGAATCCGAAGACATGATGAAGCATGTCATTTAGGGCAAGCAGGGATATGGCTCCGATAAAAAAGAAGTTAATACGACGATCATTCCGCTCGGAATGCTTTCCGCCAATTTGCCCCATAAGTTTACGAATCTTTTCCTTTTCCTTTTTAAACTGATCGAGTTCAGCTTTCAGTTTGATCGGGTCGAGTTCTTCCATTGTAAATCTCCTAGTTCAATTAGGTGAAAGTATAGTTCCGTCTTTGCTTTCATCAACTAATTTGCGTGTCAATTCATGGGGTGCATGCTAGAACCTGCTTACAATTTTATAGGATTCTGTCAATGGATAAGAAACTGAAAATCGGGGTGGCATGTGGAGGAACGGGGGGGCATATTTTTCCGGGATTGGCAACGGCCAACGTGCTCGTAAAAAGAGGGCATGAGGTAACACTCTGGCTTGCAGGTAAAGATATTGAACACGATGCGATTATAGGATGGAAGGGTGAGATCATTACAATCCCGTCCGAAGGCTTTCAATTTGGATTGTCGCTAAGAAGCGTAAAAACCGTGTTTCGGTTGTATAAAGCGTATCACCTATCATTGGCTCAAATGCGAAAGCAGGAACCAAATGTGATGCTGGCAATGGGAAGCTATGCCTCCTTTGGCCCCGTGAAGGCCGCCGCGAAACTTGGTGTTCCCTACGTGTTGCATGAAGCAAACCTGGTGCCGGGGCGGGCCGTATCCATGCTTTCACGGAAATCCGATACCGTGGCAGTCAGTTTTGAAAAAACAAGTTACTACCTCAAGCATCACAATCTGGTTTTCACGGGAATGCCCCTGCGAAAGGATCTGCAGGAGGCGAGTAAATCACCTCGATTGCCTCGTAAGAAAGATGCTCCATTAAGAATACTCGTAATGGGTGGTAGCCGCGGTGCACAGGTTCTGAATGAGATCGTTCCCCGCTCGCTAGCAATGGCGGTTGAACAGAACATAGCAATCGAAGTTATTCATATTGCCGGACTGCAGGATGCAGAAGAAATTTACAAATTGTATGCTAAAGCAAACGTTAAGGCTGACGTTCAGCATTTTATTCAAAAAATGGAAGAGGTCTATTTAAACATCGATCTTGCCATATGTCGTTCCGGAGCGGCAACATGTGCCGAATTAGCTGCGTTTGGAGTTCCTGCCTTATTGATTCCGTATCCGCATGCAGTCCGCGATCATCAAATGAGCAATGCCCGGGTCATGCAGGATTCAAGTACTGCCGATGTCGTCGCGCAGCAGGATCTTACGGCAACCTGGTTGCGGGATTATCTCGTGAGTGTTGCGCAAAAACCGGCGCGACTCGAACGTATGGCTGAGGCCATGAAGAAAAGAGCACAAACCGATGCTTCGGAACGGCTGGCTGATCTGCTTGAAAAGGTCGCAGGGGCTTAAAATGGACCCCGTTGATCAAGCCTATTGTTTGATTGGCCAGACGAACCGCGTTCATCTAATGGGTATTGGCGGCATCGGAATGGCGGGCCTGGCCTGGTTGCTCAAAGAACGTGGGCTTGAAGTTAGCGGGTGCGACTTGCAGCAAAACCGCCAAACTAAATGGTTGGAAGGGCATGGCATTCCCATTTCCTATGAGCACCATGAATCTCATATTTCGGATGCGATCGATTGGCTGATCCGTTCAACTGCCGTACCGGATTCTCATCCTGAAGTACTGCGGGCTAACGAACTTAATATTTCGGTATCCCGCCGAGGGGAAGTTTTACCCGCCTTAATGCGAGATCGAATCTGTATAGCCGTTAGCGGAACGCATGGAAAAACCACCACCACAGCCATGATCGCACAGCTACTGGATTGTGGTTATTTCGTCGGAGGAGAGATTCTGGGGCAGAAAGGGGTCGCTCGCGACGGAAAAATTATGGTGGTGGAGGCGGATGAATCCGATGGCACGGTGGCGGGTTATACCCCAGACTATTCCATTATCACCAATATCGAATACGATCACATGGAGCATCATGAATCGGAAGCGGCATTCATCAGCTGTTTTGAAAAGCTGATTCAAAAAACAAAAAGAACCGTGTTCTATTGCGCTGAAGATCGACTAGCCGTTGAGTTGTGTTCGGGTAATACCAAGTGTGTGCCATATGAATTGTCATCTCAACCACTGAACCTGCCTATCCCCGGTCGGCATAACCATTTGAATGCGGCGGCTGCTATAGCCGTTTCAAAAATTTGGAAAACAGAGGAATCACTTTTGCAGGCGCTTGCAACTATTCAGCCGATTCGCCGTCGGTTCGAAACCGTCTTTGAGGAAGGGGGCATTCGAATCGTTTCTGACTATGCCCATCATCCCACCGAAGTCGCCGCGCTGATTCAAACAGCAAAAGAGCTAAAACCTAAAAGGTTACTCGGAATATTTCAGCCCCATCGATACACGAGAACACTCGCTCTGGGGAATGATTTCCCGCCCAGCTTCGAGGGCTTGGATAAACTTTGGTTGATCCCTGTATATGCGGCATCTGAAAAGCCGATTAAAGGCGGGACAACCGCGGATCTTGCCGAGCATTTTTCAGAGCAGTGGGCCGGTCGCTTAAAAATATATGAATCTTTAGTGACCGCATGGGAGAGTATTCAGACTGAACTGCAAGAAGGCGATTTGCTGCTGATCATCGGTGCAGGCGATATTGAAAGGCTCACGGAATTTCTTTAGTGCGAAAATCCCATATTGGATGAAATTCCAGCAGCGGCCTGCTGAATCTTGGTCGCCATCACGCGAAATGCGCGAATTATACCAATACGAGAGCGGTCAACAAAGTATTACGACCTCTTTACAGATCAATTCGCATGGTGATGCGATCACTTTTCGAATAGGATTTAGCTAAAACTCAAACTGTTTGAGTTTAGGTAGTCGGAGAATTTTAGGAAATGACCCTGCATCTGTATCCACGGTCTTTCTATATGAGCTTAGCATCGTCGCATCAGCATTGAAAATGCGTTGTTTCCATTCGCAGCAATCGCCTCTACGAATCCGGGAAGTGTTTT
>JADGFE010000265.1 GCA_016744085.1 Kiritimatiellales bacterium
TTCAACCCGGCACCTTCATGAATGCCGGTGTGAACAAGAGTTTTACCCCGAAAGGATGCTTTGGCAAGAGCCTGACGCGAAGCGGCTTAGTTCAACTCCTGTTAAATTACCATAGTTATGAAAGAAAATACAATTATTCAGAGTCAGGGAGGGCGATTTAGAGAATTATTGCTCCCTAAATTCGAGCTAAAAAATGGTGCAATGCTTACTATTTCATGGCCTTTGATGCTTGGGTCAAAAACCGAATCAATTTTTTATAAATGCATTCAAAATAAAAAGAAAATACCTAACTTATCCGTGAGAGGACGTATATGTGTTGCAAAGGATGATAAGTATAATGGGAATCAAGATTTATCAACGCTGTCCGAGTTTCTTGATATTCTCAGAAATGCTGGAGTGACTGTCACGTTAAGCGAGCGGGGTCTATCTTCTAATTCCTTTATTAAGAAAATGTCGTTAAGCATGCGTCGCTTGTTCTCCATAGTTGAATCCTATTTCACGAATGATTGTGTTGTGTTTAATACATGTGGGCTTGACCCTTCCGGCGAACGTGATGTGTTGAAGGTGGTTCAATATTTAAATAAAAATGGAACTGCATTTGTTTATTTTAGATTTCCTGTGGTTGTATCTGATGATGCGGATTTAACTGTTGGATCGTTGGTTGTTGTTGATCACTATTGATATCTGACTCCGAGAGTAATGCCGACGATGCCAATTCCATAATCCAACTGGGAGTGAACAATGAAACCGGATGCACGTATTTCTTTCCAGCTGTTGTCTCCAAATGAAGGAGGGCGAAAAACGTCTATTCAGGGCAATGCGTATGGTTGCCCTCTATTGATTGATGAAGAGTATTTCGACTGTCGTTTTATGTTGGGAAACTCCGTGAATTATGAATCGGGTTCCTGTTATGAAGTTGATGTTAAGTTTTTGCGACTAGACCTTGTTTCCTCCAGATTACAGGTGGGTGCTCCCATCGAACTTTGGGAAGGAAAACGTATTGGTTTTGGGCATGTTGTAAAAAAGTATGCTGACTAACAGAGAGCAGAGAATGGGACTAACGGGAAGCTGACATGTATTGTTGCCATGCGCTTGACAACTTAATTCAAAATGCAGGAAATCGAGGGATTTCGGTTTTAGTTGGTCAAATCAATGATTCATTATTTTTTTCTCTTCAGATGCGGTCAATAGCTTTTTCGGATAGAGAAAAAGTTTCACAGCTACCAACGACTACGGCTCTCGAACACATAATCTTAACGGAAAGTATCCGTATACGCTATTGCCCATCATGCGGAAAAAGTTTGGCTGACATCGTATCTGCACATTCAGAGGAGCTAGAGAAACTTGTCTTGGAACATGATCCTTTACAGGATGACTGGGGGATTTGAACGGCCTCCCCGGGGCGCAGAGGACGGAGGCGACTTTCGATAAATCTGGAAATTCGCCTGAATGCCGAAAGCGAGTTGACCGAATATGGGTATAATTCATTGAACCGGCGATCCTGATGCAACGGCTCGAACAATCGGCAACTGGACATTCAATGCCGAAGCCGCTGTTGTTACAGGTGCGGGTGCTAAAGCACTTCAGACAAAGCTTCCGACAGGGAATAGAACCGGATTTTTAGGAAACAGAGGTTTTGAGCTAAAAAATCTTCAAAAGCTTCGTAACCAACCAGCAACGATTAATGGTCGTAATTTTTCAGGTCATGCGTTGGATCAAATGCAGAATAGGGGATTTATGCCGTCTGTTGTCGAAAACACCATCAAGGTTGGCGAATCCTTTCCCACGCGAGTGGGAACATCAGGTTTTTATGATGCGGCAAACAAGATGCGTGTCATTCTCAACTCAAATAATGGCAGAGTAATTACTGTTATTCCAGGGAGTCCATAATGTCAGATAATCTTGACAGAGCTAAGCGCTACCATGTTGCAATAAGAGAACTGTTGCTGAATGAATGGGATCCTATCGGCGTTGCCCAGATTTCAGAAGCAGCGGATGAGTACGACAGTTACGTTCCGATGGTCTACAAAATGTTGATTACTAAAGTTCCTAAACATGAACTCTTTGACTATCTGTGGTGGTTGGAGACTGAGCACATGGGGCTTACTGGCGACCGAGGCCGTACGGAAGAATTTACTAATCGTCTTTTGAATATTGAAAATGACGTACTGTAAACGAAGGGCGGTTTGACGCTCCCGAGGGTAAAATTGGCGGATATTTAGATGCTAAAGTGGTGGGTGCGGGGGGTGTCGCAGCTCAAATTGGCGGGAAACGATAGCCGGACGAACGAGATTGAACTGAAAAAATTGAAAGTGAAGCGGGAAATCTGGTAGCAAGAAGCAATGAGAAATCGAAAAACAACTGAGTTTACGCAATCAAGGCGCACGGGAGTAAGTTCGTTTTTGATTTCAGGTGTAGCTGGGTGTGGAG
>JADGFE010000102.1:0-372 GCA_016744085.1 Kiritimatiellales bacterium
CGGCTCCCTGTGTACGCTTACATCATGTCATTCAGATCTCTCCTCTTTCACAATACCAACACTCGTGACTACTCCTTACTCAAAGGGGACTTTCACCCCCAACAGACGCACTAAGCTTTACTTGGCGCACCTGAAATTAACAGGCTGCCCCCTTTTTCCGGTTCGCCGATGCGCTGTAGCGGCCCGAAATCGGGTCGGCATATTCCAGTTCCGTGGCGTTCCGCTCAGCTTTAATGGGATATTGAAACAAAATACCGATTAGCTATAGGTGTTTTTAAAAATTGCCCAGAACTGCTCTTCCCCACTATATTCCTCTATTTACCATTAACATTAACAACGTTTCATTGGGGGAACTAATGCAGTCTGTAATCA
>JADGFE010000102.1:382-10964 GCA_016744085.1 Kiritimatiellales bacterium
CTGTAATCACATCCATATGGTGGGTCGCACCCATTGCATCCGTCTTCGCTCTTATTTTTGCCATCTTTTTCTATAAAAAGATGATGGCGGCCAACGAGGGCAATGGAACCATGGTCGAAATCGCGGGGCATGTTCGCGAAGGAGCGATGGCCTATCTGATGCGCCAATACAAAGTGGTGATCATCGTCTTTGTTGTGCTGCTGGTCATTCTTCAGGCGTTGGCATTCTTCGGCATCCAGAACCCGTTCGTTCCGATCGCGTTCCTGACTGGCGGCTTTTTCTCAGGACTTTGCGGATTTATCGGCATGAAAACCGCCACGGCCGCTTCTTCGCGGACGGCGCAGGGCTGCTCGGAAGGGCTGAACCGCGGTTTGCAAGTGGCGTTCCGCTCGGGAGCGGTGATGGGTCTCGTCGTGGTCGGCTTCGGTCTGCTCGATATTTGCCTTTGGTATCTGATTCTCGATAAAGTGGTCTACACCACCGCACACATGGCCAACGGCTGGAATATGATGGGCATGGAGCTGGTTCCGGCCGGTTGCGATGTGGCTGAAAAGCTGGTCCACATGACCACCACCATGATCACCTTCGGTATGGGCGCTTCCACACAGGCCCTGTTTGCACGTGTTGGCGGCGGTATCTACACCAAAGCGGCTGACGTTGGCGCCGACCTCGTGGGAAAAGTGGAAGCCGGTATCCCGGAAGACGATCCGCGCAACCCAGCCACGATTGCCGATAACGTGGGCGATAATGTCGGCGACGTTGCCGGCATGGGTGCCGACCTCTACGAATCCTATTGCGGATCGATCCTAGCAACGGCGGCGCTCGGCGCGGCGGTGGGTGCGCATAATGTAATGAACGGCTCCGGCACAGAAGCCGACGCGATTAAACTGGTAACCGCTCCGATGATTGTGGCCGGCGTTGGCATCATTCTTTCCATCATCGGCATGTTCATGGTGAGGTGTAAAGAAGGTGCAACCCAGAAGAGCCTGCTAAAAGCCCTATTGACCGGTACGCTGGGGAGCTCGATTCTGATCGTGCTCGCCCTGATCGGCATGTGGCAGCTGGGTATGATTGGCGGCGGTATTGTGCTCGCCGTAATCTCGGGCCTCGCGGCTGGGGTGATTATTGGCCAAGCGACCGAATACTATACCTCCGCCGAGTTCAAACCAACTCAGGGCATCGCCGATCAAGCCGTGATGGGCCCAGCCACTACAATCATTGACGGTCTGGCTACCGGCATGTATTCCACCGGTATCCCTGTCATCACTATCGTGATTGGCATTCTCTGCGCCTTTGGCTTTGCCGGCGGATTCTCCGATATGTCGATGGGGCTCTACGGAATCGGCTTTGCCGCCGTCGGTATGCTTTCCACGCTCGGTATCACCCTCGCAACCGACGCCTACGGCCCGATCGCCGACAACGCGGGCGGTAACGCTGAAATGGCCGGCCTTCCGCCGGAAGTGCGTGAACGCACCGATGCGCTTGATTCACTAGGTAATACCACCGCCGCCACCGGCAAGGGTTTTGCAATCGGTTCCGCAGCCCTGACGGCCATGGCGCTTTTGGCTGCTTATATTGAAGAAGTAAAAATATGGATTGCCAAGCTGGCCTCGAAAGCGGCCGATGGAACCTTTGCTGGATTCACAACAGAACAGGCCGAACACGCAGGAATCATGGATTTCGTGAGTTCATTCGAGCTACATATTATGAATCCCCTGCTGCTCTGCGGGCTGTTCCTTGGCGGCATGATGGCCTTTGTTTTTTGTGCGATGACCATGAAAGCCGTCGGCCGCGCCGCCGGAGCCATGGTTGAAGAGGTGCGCCGTCAGTTCCGCGAAATCCCAGGTATCATGGAAGGCACCGGCAAGCCGGACTATGCCTCCTGTGTTGCGATTTCCACCAAGGGCGCTCAGAAAGAGATGATGATTCCTTCGCTGCTCGCCATTATTATTCCAGTCGTGACCGGTCTGATTCTCGGCGTTCCGGGCGTAATGGGCTTGTTGGCAGGCGGCCTGACCACTGGTTTTGTTTTGGCCACCATGCTCAACAATTCCGGCGGCGCGTGGGACAACGCCAAGAAGTATGTTGAAAATGGTGCGCATGGCGGCAAGGGTTCTGAAGCGCATCATGCCGCTGTGGTTGGCGATACCGTTGGCGATCCCTGCAAAGATACCTCAGGTCCGTCGCTTAACATCCTCATTAAGCTAATGACCATGGTCAGCGTCGTCTTCACGCCGGTCGTCATTAAGTTCTCCCCAGTCATCCAGGAGTTCTTGCACATCACAACCAAATAATTTGAGCAATGGAATTCAGCATTGAACGCGTCCCGATCAATAGGATCGCGTTTTTTACGATACGCCTAATGGGAGTGAACAATAGCGTAATTATTCTACAGATGTTAATGGGTGATTTTACGCGATAACTTTTAAATCCCGTTGAAAATACGGCAGTTTACAGAAAATTAAACTGATTTGAGGGGTTGCCTTTGTAGGAAATTACCTATAAACAACGCCGTCTATTCACAAAACACTGGTGAATGAATAAATATTTAGGGGGAACTTATGGGTTTTCATTCCATTATTAAGACAATTTTTGAAATTACACTGATGAGCACATTCGTGCTTTCACTCGGATACTTTTTTGTAACGGCCTGCGCGTTGGCAATTTCCAGAATGCGGAACAAACCAGAAATCATTGCCGATGAATCGCTGTACCCCACCGTGACGGTTCAGATTCCAACGTATAATGAACTCGCCGCACTCAACTGTGCAGCGCGTTGTCTGGATTTTGATTATCCAGTTGAAAAGCTGCAGATCATGATTGGCGACGACAGCAATCAACCGGAACTATCGGCTAAAATCGACGAATTTGCCGCCGCCAACCCACGGATTGAAATCAGCCGTCGTGGCGATAATATCGGCTTTAAGCCCGGCAATCTGAACGTAATGCTTCCAAAGTCGACTGGGGATTATTTGCTGATTCTCGATTCGGACTTCTTACCGAAAAAAGATTTTCTGAAACGACTCGTTGTTCCGGTTATTAAGGATCCGACCCTTGCGGGTGCGCAGGCAGCGTGGCGCATCATTAATGTGCACGATAATCACAGTACGCTGATGGGTACGGGTATTATTAATATTATCCACTCGGTTATTCTGCCTTTCCTGAAGACAGCTACGAACCAATGTGTATTTTGCGGTTCGGGTGAGCTGGTGAAGAAAAGCTATCTGGAAGAGCACGGCGGCTGGACGGCCGGAGCCCTAACAGAAGACGTTGATTACTCGCTGCGTGTAATCACCGAAGGTAAGCGCATCGCTTATGTTTCCGATCTGCGCATTCGCTGTGAAGTCCCGTATACGCCTGGCGATCTGTTTCGCCAGCAAATGCGCTGGGCTTATGGTGTTATGCGGGCTTTCATGGCGCACGGTAAAAAGCTATTTCTGTCACGTACGATCCAGAAACGTACAAAATTTGCGGCCTTTTTGTTCAGTAGTGGATATATCATGATTACCCTGCTGTTACTGACTTTTATTATGGGCACATTGAATCTCGTGGCCGGTTTCTTCGGGGTGGATCCTGCTGCAGGCCAGAGTTCGACGTATACGGTCGGTCATTTTATTTATGATTCCGCGCTTAACTTCCTCTTGACCTGCGGCATGGTGGTTTCCTCCATTGCGGCCGGATTTATTAATGGGTTTGGGTTCCGCAGTCTCGGCCGATTGATCATTTCTTCCTTAACAGTCGGCGTGGTCTGCATGTTTTTTGTTGGACGAGGCATGATTACGGCCTGGCTTGGCCTACCAATGAAATGGTTCATGCTTAAGAAAGCAGGCAATGATCAGGCGGTAAACGCTTAAGTTTTGGAAAATATTTAACTCCGGACTGAACCCTTTCGAACTCATCTGGTCGAAGGTTATATGAAACCCAGGAGGTAAATTATGTTCCTGAAACATGTACCATCGGACGAGCTGGTTGAAGTCATAGACTTACCGGATGTAATTAACCCGAATACTCCCACCATTCGGGCCAGAGCACATACCGGTGATTTGATACAACGACCGGAAAACTTCCTGAAATCGGAACTCGCGTTCCCTTCAGGCGAAGCGTTGCCACAGTGCTGGATAGACGTTCATTTCTACGAACACGCGGCAGCATAGAGGAGAGATATTCCCATTTGAGCCTATCAGACGGGGCTTTTCTTTTGTTTAATATACGTATATTGCGTGGTGTCTGTTTTGGCATCACGTTTTTGTGTATATAGAAAGGACTCTAATAAATGCTCAATTTTTGGTTACCCATGCTTTTGTTGTTTGCGGTGGCAGTGATTACCGCGATTGCCTCCCGGAGGAAACGAGACCGCTGCCTGAAATATTTTAACCGAGAACGGGTTATGGTTCTTATGCGGTCAGGAAAATGGCTTTGGGGACGTTTTATAGCTTACCCGAAAGCACTGGAGCTGGTTTTTGAGAATCCACAAGTGGACGAATCCGGCCACAGAAAAGGCAGTTATGTTCTGTATGCACCGGAAGTGGACGGCATTAAGAAAATTCTACAGCCTCCGCCGAAATCCGGAACCAAAGAATATGAACGCTGGCAGGCAGAAATTAAACGTATTGCCAATCCATCGTTACTCCGCCGCTTTCGTCGCTGGATCTGGAATATCTTTAATACGCTACGAGATACCGTCTCACAGTCGCTCGGAATGATCATCGGGACCATGAAAAAAAGTACGCCTATGGGTAAGATTGCCGGCGCAGACAAACGTGCCGGGGAAATCGGGAATACCCTCCTAGGCACCGTTCCCAACACCTATGAGCCAGTTTTGGAAAAATATCTGAGCAAGCAGGTCATCGTTGAAATGTTGGAAGACGGAAGCGTTGTTGAATTTGCAGGATTACTTCAGGAATATTCCGGTAAGTACCTGCTGCTTAGAAATGTAGAATTCAAACCGGACATTGACATTGGAGCCGAACTGCCCGACCGATTTGATATTATTTTCCCCCGCAATAAAGCGCTCGTTCGTCACTGTGCTGGCAGTGTTAAGGTATGATTTATAGGTGGTTATGAAATTTACTTTCTTAGGAACGGGCACGTCCCACGGAGTCCCAATGATCGGATGTTCCTGCCCCGTTTGTACTTCAGATGATATTAAGAATAAACGGCGGCGATGCAGCCTTTATGTGGTTGCGGATGGACACCATCTTATTATTGATACGCCTCCGGATTTTCGGGATCAGGTTTTAACGTTTGGAGTGGAGCGGGTTGATGCCGTTTTTTTAACACATCCTCATGCTGACCATATTTATGGTTTCGATGATATTCGCCGTTTTTCCTCCCTCCAAAAGAGTCATATACCGGTCTATGGATCTCCAAGAACGGTTAAACAAATGCGCAAGAAGTTTGATTATGTGGATCGTACGAGCTATGGGTTTAACAGCGTTCCTCGTGTGCAATTCCGTGATCAAAGAGAGCCTGTAAAAGTTGGATATAACCTCATAACTCCCCTGCCCGTTTCTCATGGACAGGATATTATCTATGGCTTTCTAATTGAATCGGAAGAAAAACGGCTGGCTTATATTCCTGACTGTAATGCCATACCCGATGAAACTGCAGAATTACTTCATAACCTAGACGCCATGATTCTTGATGGGCTTCGGCCTAAGCCCCACCCTACTCATTTTACAATTGATGAATGTGCTGAGCAGCTTAAAAAAATCGGAGCAAAGCAGTCATTCATCACCCACATCACTCATAACTCCGAACACCACGAACTTCAGCAACGGCTTGGAACAGCTGTAACCGTTCCTTGGGACGGCTTGCTGGTGGAGCTTTGATTAATCGAGCGCTTTTAGAATGGCATCTCGAAATACGTTTTCTTCGGGAAGCGTTACATTATTGAATGCCTCTTGCAATTTATAGACTGTCGTCGAGTAACTCAGCGTTTCTTTCAGTGGAACGGGAATTCCATCGGCAGGAACTTTTTCCATATCGTGGTTATACACAACGTAAGGTAATCGATGCTGATTGGAGAGCATACTTTACGAGGCCTGCTCGACCGCCAAGCCTCTTCATTATGCGTTCGGATACCAGTAAATAGCCCTTTCTTGCAAAGCTCCTCACGTTGTAGGATTTGTCCCTTGTAGATCCGCTGTGGAAGTATCCGTTTTGAAACATTCTCCCAGTTTAGCCCCGCCGTTATCTTCACAACTTCACCAGCATTCTTGAGCGCATAAAATCCATTTCTGTAGTTACCAGTAGTGTCGATCGTTTGAACTTCAATGGCAATAAACTCTTCGAGTTCTCCAGATGCATCTACCTTTTTCAAGGCGCTGACAAGGGAGCCAGAGGTATAGTCTGGAGTATTTCAAATGATTGGATAAGCTTCCAAAATAATGAACCGAAAAATCTATAACTGGAAATGTAAAAACAGGATCCTTGTCCTAGGAAAGCGAACACTCATTATGGGAGTTTTGAATGTTACACCGGATTCATTTTCTGACGGTGGCGATTTTTCCGATTCTAATAAAGCTGTTGAGCACGCACTTAAACTGGTGTCGCAAGGAGCCGATATTATTGATATCGGCGGTGAATCTACTCGTCCAGGGGCAGCACCGGTTTCTCCGAGTGCTGAAATTAAGCGGACCGTTCCTATCATTGAAAAACTACGTTCCCACACAGATATTCCTATCTCTATCGATACAATGAAGGCAGAGGTTGCTCATGAGGCTATTGATGTTGGTGCGGATATTATTAATGATGTATCAGCTCTAGAAGCTGATGATGCTATGGTTAAGGTTGCAGCACAAACAAGTGCTGGTGTGATCCTTATGCATATGAAGGGAACTCCAAAAACCATGCAAAATGCTCCTGCCTATGGAAATGTGGTACGTGATGTCGGAAATTATCTGCAACAGCGTATGCAGTTTTCAATGGATAAGGGCATCGGCAGGGAGCACATCGTAGTGGATCCGGGAATTGGATTTGGTAAGACCCTGAATCATAATTTGAAACTGTTGAAAAATATACCAACGCTTGCTGAAGCTGACCTCCCTATTTTAGTCGGGGCCTCACGAAAGAGTTTCATTGGTCAAATACTGGATCGGGGAAATCCTGCTGATCGACTGGCAGGTGGACTTGGCGTTGCTGCATGGGCTGCTCAACAAGGAGCTCATATTTTACGGGTACATGATGTAATCGATACTTGCGATGTTTGCCATATCATGGATACACTTTGTTCTGGTGATGTGTAATGCAATGGAATGAAGCTTTTGAACTACCAACGGTGCTCGGATGGATAGAAATATTTATTCTCGCAGCTCTGTTGTATTTTGTTTTCCGACTATTTAAAGGGACACGTGGTTCATCGATTCTTTCCGGTTTGATTATTCTCTTCGGAATCCTTTACGCAATTACAAGTATTAGCCATCTTGATGTGCTCAATTGGATTCTTTCTAAATTGATGCTCTATATTTCGCTGGCGGTTATTGTTATTTTCCACCCAGAGATTCGTCGTGTCCTTGCTCGCTTAGGCCGACAACCTTGGCGTAATAATGGGATGGCCTCACAAAAGACGCTGGTTGAACCAATTATGCAAACTGTCAAAACGCTGTCTAAGCGAAAAATTGGTGCTTTGATTGCAATTGAACGCGAAATTGGAACCCGTGCCATTCAGGATACCGGTACTAAACTGAATAGTTCGGTAAGTGCAGCGCTCCTTTCTACCATCTTTTTTCCTCACACACCGCTTCACGATGGCGGAGTCATTATTTCCCGCGATCGTATTTGTGCGGCGGGTTGTCTTTTCCCTCTCTCGCAGAAGGAGGAACTCAGCAAGATGCTGGGAACCCGTCATCGCGCTGCGATTGGTATTACAGAAGAAACAGATGCGATTGTTGTGGTTGTATCCGAAGAAACCGGGGCCGTTTCTATTGCCTATAACGGCCGACTTCGTCGGGGTATGGATGATGAACGTCTCCATCGAGTTCTTTCCTCTATGCTTAGAAGAGAACGCACCGGCCTTTCCCGTTTTCGCGATAAGGTCCAGGCAGGCGAAGCCACCCTATCGGATACTATTTTAAAAAACTACAATGAGGAATTGGATGAAAACTAGCCTTTCCAAATTGTTTAACCAGATTCGTAAAGATAAATGGCTTATACTGTTTTGTCTTCTTCTGGCCTTTCTTGGCTGGCAAGAAATTCGGAAAAATATCGGATTTGAAGTTTCTGTTTCTAACATTGCCGTCGATATTGATGTACCCAGTGGATGGGCCGTCTGGGAAAAGTCCGTTCACCGGGTTAATATCGTTTTCCGTGGATCTCGTGAAGATATCCGTTATCTAAATAACGAGCAACTTCGGGTAATTATACCCATGCCTGAACCTGAATACGGCGAAGAGATGGTAGTTAAACTATCTGAGAAATATCTCCGTAATCCAACCGGTGCAAAAGTTGTTCAATTCAGCCCATCAGAAATCGTTGTTAAGCTCGATCAGGAAAATGACCGGCTGCTTCCCGTTAAAGCCGCAGTGCGCGGTTCCCTGCCAGATGGCCTAGAAATAGACCGTATAGTCTGCACACCGGCATCCGTAAGTGTTTCAGGGGCAAGACAGGTGCTTGATGAAATGGAAAATATTCAAACTGAAAAGGTGGATCTGAAAGATCGTCAAACTTCATTCAAAGAAAGTGTTCCAATTGCCCTCCCTCAGGCAGGACGAATGAATGTGAATCCAAATTGGGTCTCTGTGGAATTTTTCTTGGAAGCCCGAAATAGTACAAAAATAGTTGAAAACATCCCTGTACGAACGCTGTGTGCACCTGGGGACCGTCGGAAAATTGATATACAGCCACAAACCATTAATATAACCGTTCAAGGTAAACTTCAGCGTATTGAGCAAATGCAGACAGCTAATATATTTGCATATGTAAGTTGCCATGATCTCGAAGAAAGTACCGGCTATGATCTTCCGGTCATAGTTGATCTTCCCTCCGGCGTTCAGATTATTAAAACTGAACCCGTCATTGTACATGTTGATATCAGCAACGAAAATTAGGACTATTCCATGAAGAATATTATACCAATCATTACCTTGCTTGCTGTTTTTTCAAATGTTTCTCACGCGCAGGAAACAGAATCTACATCAGGACTTCAGATTGAAAAACGAACGGATGAGGAACGATGCAAATTTTTGCTCAGTGTGGCCTCCGCCTATTTTTCCGAAGATAATTTTGCATCGGCTATCGATGCATATGAACGTATTCTGGAAATTGATCCTACTCACCAGGAAGCGCGATATATTATTGGGCATGTTTATATCAGCGCAAAATCGTATGCTAAAGCTGAGGAACAACTCCAGGCATTGGTTGCTGATTTTCCTGAAGATTTTAAACTTAAAAATAATCTGGCCTGGTTATATGCAACTGCTGAGGATCCCAGTTTTAGAAACGGTAAAAAAGCAGTTAAAATTGCTCAAGAAGCTATGGTACTCGCACCCAACGATCACCATATCTGGAGTACGCTTGCTGAAGCCCACTATATTTTAGGAGACTACGAAAAAGCCTATGAAGCCATCACCCATATGGCCAAGTTAGCCTCGCGCTACGGCCAGAATATTACGAAAGAATCCGTCGAAAGTTACAATGAACAGATTCGCAAGTGTAAGCGGGCATGGGATACCCAAAAAATTCTAGAAGAGGAAATAGAAGAAGAAGGCGCTCTTCTAGAAAGTGCAAGAAGTGAGTAATCATTAACTGATCGTTGATGTTTAATTCGTCAATAAAGGCTAATAAACAAACAGGCCAAGAGCGATAAACAAGATGCCCATAGCTGTTTTTGTATAAGCAGCAACTTGAAAAAGTCCTTCCTTCTCAACGAACGGTGCATAGCATTTCCGGAAATACCATGGAGACATGAGCAGGACGATTCCATAGATCACCCAAATATAAACGACCGCAACCAGAATCTGAAACAAGGGTGATCCGGACATAGAAGCAGTTCGTACGATTGGAACTGCAATAAGTAAAAGAAATCCTCCTAAAGCACGAGGTGCCAGAAGTTCTTTCATATATACCACACTTACGATAAATACCACCGGTGACAGAAGATAGATGAATTTCTTATAGGCATCCAAAAACCCCATATTCATCCCCAATGCTTCTTTAGCGCCTAACCAGCAGCATAATGCAGTCAGAATCCAGGCAGGAATCACACTTCGTGGAAACAGCTCGGAAAAGCGTTTAATTAAATCAGGCTTTATAATTCCAACCAATCCGCCAGCTGTAGCCAATACACCTAGAATAATAGATATCCATTGCAAACTCATATACCGTCCAGTTGCTTTTAATAGTTAATCAGTCTAGTAAATGTGCGATTAAAATTTACTGAACCAACAAGCCGCGCATTGTGCAGTCCCCTACTATCCAGTTCAAGCTTACAATTTCCACATGAATTGTATCTTTTGCGCGTTGGTTAACACGAAAGTCGTATGAAAAATCGAGTAGGACAAAGCTGAGTGATCAAGCTCAGCTTTGTTCCTCTCACAGAACCTTTCTATTACCCACAAGTCAGGGCGATGGCTAGAGTTTTGAT
>JADGFE010000103.1 GCA_016744085.1 Kiritimatiellales bacterium
ATTTTGCTGCCGGCGAAGGAATTCTTGAGGTGCGTCCGGACAAACGGATGGTCATACTCATCGACTATGCCGAGTCCTTCGATACGAAAGAAGAGGCCAGACTTAAGGCGAAAGAACTGGTTGATCTGCTGTAGTGGCGTAAATGTTTCCGACTCGATTGATAGCGTTGTTATGTTCAAGAGAGAAGGAATGATTGGTTTGACTAATCAGGTAAACTAAAGAAAAAGCATACGTTTTCCCGGTTGATTCCCACTTGTCGGAAACGTATGGTGCGTACTCTTTTTTTGGGGTATTCATGGAAAATCTGTTCAAAGTCATTCTTCTGGCAATCATTCAGGGCGTTACGGAATTTCTTCCGGTTAGCAGCTCGGGGCATCTCGTGCTGTCAAAATATTTCCTAGGATTGGACGCTTCCAAGGGTGCAATACTGGTGATTGTGTTGCATAGCGGAACGCTGATGTCGATTTTGGCTTTTTATTGGCGGGATATTCTCAAGATTACAATCGGGGTTTTTCGTGGAGAAAAAAGTGCACTTCGGTTTGCTTTATTAATTTTTATTGGTTGCTTGCCTGCCGCGATTCTTGGGTTGACTGCAAAAGATCAGCTGGAGGGGGTCTATTCGGATCCTCGATTTGTATCCTGTATGCTGATGGTGACGGGGCTGTTCTTGATCGGCAGTCATTTTGCAAAGCCGGGTAAAAAACAGATTGGCTGGCTTTCCGGGTTGCTGATCGGGTTTTCGCAGGCATTAGCCATGTTGCCGGGCATCAGTCGCTCAGGATCTACCATTGGCACGGCACGTTTTTTGGGAATTGAGCCAAAGGAGGCCGCAGAATATTCCTTTCTGATGTCGGCGCCCTTGCTTGCTGGTGTCAGTTTGCTGGCACTGATTGATCTGTTAAAGAATGGAAATTCTTCGGGCAATACGGTCATGGAACTGGGGTTTGGTTTCGTGATTTCTGCGGGAGTTGGCTATTTTTCGATCAAGTGGTTAGTGTCGCTTCTGCAGCGCGGCAGGTTCTGGCGTTTCGGGATTTATTGCCTCGCAATGGGCATCGGAACATTCGTACTGATTTCGCTCCGTTAAACACTGGCCTCATACTCAATACCCACTTTCTATATCGTATTTTCGGGAATAACTACTGGCACTGCCCGGAAGACGAACCGGAGCGGTTCAAAACGTACGGCAGAAAACAATCCGTCCATCCAAAGCCATCGTATGAAATGATACGACGAATACGGGAACACTTTACGATTAGAGCGCGCGACGGTTCGGGAATGCTGAACGTTTGCTCGTAATACTGATCCCCAATAGGTGTTGCGGCACGGATTTCGATGGCGCGGCAGAAGTTGTAGGCGAGTACTTTTTCGGTGAGCTCACTGCGGACCGTGGTGCAGCGTCGTGGTGCGGCAGGCATCTTAAGGTTCCGATCCTGAATTCTACGTAATTTTTCTCCCGGGTATGAGCGTCGAGGTCGCACTCGATCGCCGCAGTGATTTCCGGTGCTTCCTGAATAAAGTGGTCCACTTCCTGTAGATAATTGCGGAAGTCAGTGCCCGGAAGGGTCTGGAATAATGATGGGCTGGAGGGTTGGTCCGTTTATTTCTGTGGAGGCATAAGTCTCTCGAGCTTTCGTATTTATTTTTGAATGCGCGAATTATACCAATACGAGAGCGGTCAATAACGTAGTACGATCTCTTTACAGATCAATTCGCATGATGATGCGATCACTATTTCGAATAGGGTCTAGGTAGGTCTAGGTAGGATATGTTGATTGACAGGGGTTTGGGCAGATGCTAAATACCCAACCTTTTAATCCCAAATAGGCATACACTTTTGACTGGAGAACAGACGAGAATGGCAACAAAAAAAACAGCTTCCAAGAAAGCCCCTGTAAAAAAAACAGCCGCTAAAAAAACAGCGTCTAAAAAGGCTCCAGCAAAGAAAGCGGCCGCTAAAAAGCCCGCAGCAAAAAGTACAACTCCTGTTACCATGTCCAGCGGAGGCCCTTTGAGTGGAAAGATTGGCCGTAACAAGCACTTTACTGCCAAACAGCTCCGCGTTCAGTTAAGCCGTCTGCTTCTGCTTCGTGAGCGCGTTTCCGGTGAAATCACTTCCATCAACCGCGACTCCCTTAGTGGGAATGATCGCGACCCATCACTTTCCGATCAGGGTACCGATACCTTCGATCGCGAGTTTGCACTCAATCAGCTCAGCAGTGAGCAGGACGTTCTTTTCGAAATCGACGAAGCCATTCGCCGCCTCGAAAATGGAAAATACGGTATCTGCGAAATGACTGAGGAGCCGATTAACATCGAACGCCTTGAAGCTCTGCCGTACGTGCGTTATTCCATCAAGGCACAGTCGGAAATCGAAAAGGGCCACAACACCTATCGGCCGTTCGGCGCCACCATGCAGCAAGGTTCGTAGCTGAAGCGGCAAAGATGTTTCGGAAATCTGAAATCCCCCCGTTTGTTGTTTGAAATTTATTTAGGGTTTGCGCTTAGAGTTTAGGATTTAACGACAATGCTTGTACTCCTGCTTGGCTTGACCATTCTGTTTTTAGATCAGCTTACCAAGCAGGCTATACGCGCGAATTTTGTCTGCGGGGAATCCCATCCGGTTGTCGACGGATTTTTCAATCTTGTCTATGTCCGTAACGACGGTGCTGCCTGGAATATTCTCAGCGGCCACGGCATTATCCTGATCCTGATTTCATTTTCAGTTCTCGTATTGCTGGTGGTTTACCGTCGCTCCTTTTTGCAGGAGCAGTTTTTGCACAAAATCCTGCTCGGATTAATGATCGGCGGCATTGCCGGAAACCTGATCGATCGCATTCGTTTTGGATGGGTTACCGACTTTCTGGATTTCCAGTTTGGCAGCTATCACTATCCCTCGTTTAATATTGCGGACTCGGCCATTTGTATTGCTGTAGGGCTCTATGTCATCACCAACGTGATAAACGAGAAGGCAAAGAATAAGACGCCGGAGTCGGAATGAGTGCGTCGGCCAATTTTCTGGTCGGGACAACGGCATCCGGAAAAAGTGCGGTTGCGCAATACATTGCTGAGCGGGAAGGGCAGCTGATTGTTTCTGCCGATTCGATGAACCTTTATCGCGGTATGGATATCGGCACCGCGAAACCGACTTCTGCGGATCGGGAAAAGGCCGACTATGCCGGCTTTGATCTCGCTGAGCCAACCGAAAAATTCAGTGTTGCCACTTATCTCAATGCCGTAAGACCCTCCTTCGAATCCGGCCGTGAAATCATCGTAGCCGGAGGTACTGGGCTCTACGTAAAATGTCTCACAGAAGGCTTCGACGATGTGCCTCCCGAAAATTCCGAGCTGCGCACTGAACTGGAAGCGCTCAGCTATCATGAGCTAGAGGCTAGAGCAAAGGCTGAAGCCTCCGGGTTTTATGATAAGCTGACAGTTGATGATCAGAAAAACCCCCGCCGCCTGATTCGTATTTTGGAACGTACCGCAACCGGCCCGGCTGCCCTTGAGAATCAGCGTTGGAACGCCAAACCCAAGCCAACGCTCGTTGGCCTTCATGTTGAGCGGGATGTGATTTACCGACGCATCGAAAAACGAGTTGAAGAAATGTATGCCGTCGGCTTGCTGGATGAAGCCCGTGCATTGAACGAGCTGGATCTTTCGCCGACCGCATTACAGGCGATTGGCTATGCCGAAGCCTTCGCCGTGATTAAAAATGAAATAACGCTGGCCAAGGCCAAGGAAAAAACAGTCATCCGTACGCGCCAGTTAGCCAAGCGTCAGATGACCTGGTTCCGCAATCAGCTGAATGTGGAATGGATTGATACCGCGCAGTATCAAACGATTGAAAAACTCGCCGAAGCCGTTTCCAGTGCCTGGAAAAGAATCGGCTCGACAAAAATACAGATTTAATCACAAAAGACTCAAAAATATATTCTTTTTGTGTGTTTTGTGGTTAGGGTATCCACTTATGTCTGAACTATACGAAATGCATAAACCCGAAACCGACGCCGTTCTTCTCGTGGGTGTGCAGATCCGCGGGCAGGAAGAATGGAAGGTGAAAGACACCATGGACGAGCTCGCGCAACTGGTGGAGAGTGCGGGCGCGGTGGTGGCGGGACGTTTTCTTTGTCGTCAGCAACAGATCAAGGCGGGGCACTATGTCGGCACTGGCAAGGCCCAAGAGATCGCCGATTGGATTAAAGAAAATCCGGTTGAGATGGTGGTGTTCGATGATGATCTGACCCCCGCGCAGGGCCGCAACCTTGAAAAAGTACTCGAAACTCGCGTGCTGGATCGAACCCAGCTGATTCTCGATATCTTCGCCCAGCGAGCCCATACCAAGGAAGGCAGTCTGCAGGTTGAACTCGCGCAACATCAATATCTGATGCCCCGCCTGCGGAACATGTGGACCCACTTGGAACGGCAGAAAGGGGGGATCGGTCTACGCGGCCCCGGCGAAACCCAGCTCGAAATGGATCGCCGGCGCATTGAGGATTTAATCAAGACCATCAAGCGTGACCTGGAGCTGGTTCGCGTCCGGCGAACAGAACAACGCCGCGGTCGGCGGCGTCATGGCTGGGCACTCGTCTCGATCGTCGGCTATACCAATGCGGGAAAATCCACCTTGCTCAACCGGTTGTCCGGTGCAGATATTTTTACGGAAAACCAACTCTTTGCCACGCTTGATCCGACTACCCGACAGGTGGAACTGCCGAATCATGAGCCGATGCTGATGACCGATACGGTGGGCTTCATCCAAAAGTTGCCCCATCATTTGGTCGACGCTTTTAAAGCCACGCTGGAAGAGGTTGTTGAATCCGACCTGCTCGTTCATGTGATCGATGCCTCGCATCCGCAGGTCGATGACCAGATCGAAGCCGTACATAAAGTGCTCGATGAAATCGGCGGACTCGATAAGCCGATGCTGTACGTCTTTAATAAGATCGACTCTGAGAAAGGGCGGAATTCCGCAAAGCGCCTGCTTCGTCAATTTCCGAAATCAGTAGCGGTTTCCGCACTGACCGGGGAAGGGATCGGTGGTCTGTTCGATGAACTGGCCGACTGCCTAAAAGGGCGGAAAGTGGAGATGAATATTTCGGTTCCGCTCAGTGAGGGCAAGTTGCTCGCCACTCTTCAGAAAAATGCAGCTATTCTCGAAGAGGAATATGAAGGGGCTAACGCCGATCTGCTCGTTCGGGTCAGCGACCAGCTCGCCGCACAATGCCGGCCGTTTTCTACAGATGCCCCGCCGCCGAAGGAAGAATGGGAATAAGCATTGAATTAATCCGTGTTGCTGCTTTATTACGCCTATTTTTATCCGGGTGTTTTTGCATCTCATAAGTCAAAATGGCAGGAAAATACAGACACTGGACTATCTTCTGGGTGTCGGCATTGATTGCTCTGATTTTACATTTAGATATGTCGATACTGCGCAAGCACTGGGCACATTCCCGAATGGTACAGCGAAGCATGCCCATACCGACCAGTGGCTTCAACTTTCTAGTGAATATCGTACTAAAGTGTAAATGGGTTCAGAACATTTTCTGCACCACTAAGGAGTCCCTCATGAAACTTAACCTGATCTTTATTGGCCTCATGTTGAGCGCGTGTTCCACATTTGGTCAACGCCCCGAACGCAGTTCAGAAAATACGCCCAAACTAGCTGAAGAACTCAAGGCACGTTCTTAGCTCGATCTAAACAAAGATGGCGTTCTTACATTGGAAGAGGCCTTAACGGCACGAGACCGAAGAAATAAACAACCGCGCACGCATAAAATTCCTCCAACCCACGCCGATGTGGCTTACGGTGATCACATCTCCATGAAGCTGGATTTTTGGAGGGCCGATTCCGAAACCCCGACCGCGCTGTTTGTATGGATTCACGGCGGTGGATTTCGGGGAGGGGACAAGGCTCCCGCTAATCCAGCATTACTGGAGACATTTCTTAAAGCCGGTATTTCTGTGGTGCCGATTAATTATCGGCTGACCGGGATCGGACCTTATCCGATGCAGATGCACGACAGTGCGCGGGCCATCCAGTTCCTTCGCTCCAAAGCAGGGGAGTGGAATATTGATCCCGATCGCATTGCGGCTGGCGGCGGTTCTGCCGGGTCTGCTATTTCCCAATGGTTGGCCTTTCATGACGACCTGGCGAATTCAAAAAGCGAGGATCCGCTGGATCATTATTCCACACGCCTCAGCTGCGTGCTGGCACTCAGTATGCAATCGACCTTGGACCCTCGTGTAATCAAAGAAATTATTCCCGGAACGGCATTCAAAAACAGCGCCTTAAAACCTTTCTATGGGCTGCCAGACGATTGGAACTGGGATACCGATACAATCGACCCCGAACTCGACGCACTAATTAAAGATGCTTCGATGATTAATCACCTCACCAGGGATGATCCTCCCGTGTATATCTTTCATACGGAACGAACCCGCACCCCCGGAAATATTCATCATCCCAACTTTGGAAGCTATCTCGAAACCGCAATGAACAAACTGGACATCGAATGCATCCGCCGCACCAGCGCTGACTACGATGCCCGCAACGGGGAGTACGAAGAAATGGTCGAATTTGCTCTCCGTCATCTCGGCGAAAAATAAAAGGATGGGGGCGTGGGGGAAGGAGCCACAGTGTAAAACGCGGATGATCTCACGCAGAGACAGGAAGTAAGACTAGGCCAACTCAGTAGCGAAGTGAAAAATGAATGCTCTGTTGTTTCTGTGTGAGACCTATCGGTGGTTCGGGTTTAGTTTTCTAACTGCTGTATGATTATGATGCGGGCACAAAAAAATCCGGGATGCGGTATCCCGGATGAATTAGGTAACGTTAGAGAAATTATTCAGCCGCCGTATCTCTGCCTTTTTTGCCACCTTTTTTAGCGCCTTTTTCACCTTTTGATCCTTTTTTGCCACGGCGCTTAGGAGCTTCTTCTCTGGAGAGTTCGCCATTGCCGTCTACATCGAGTTCGGCAAACTTTGCCTTGGCTGCAGCTGCGTCGAATTCAGTGCCTTGTTTTTCAGCACGTTCCTGACCCCGAGCAATAAACTGCTCTTCAGTAACGGGGCCTTTAGGGCCGCGCGGACCTTTTCCCTTTTTTTCGGCTTCTTCGGCCTGTGTAAATGTAACGGCGGATAGTGCGATTGCGAGTATCATTAGCTTTTTCATGGTCTGTCTCCTGTAGTTAATATTCAACCTGTTATTGTGGCGATATAAGACAAACGGTGGGACGTGAAATTTATTGGATTTGATTACATTACAGTTCTGTTATTTAGCGGCCGTGTTGTTCATTTCGGTGCCAAAATCGCCAGTATTTTGTATAGGACAACTCGGTGCTAAATATAGTCTATAGACTATAAAAATACCATTTAATGGGCTTAAAATGGTATAAATATATCGTATGCGATATGAAAAATAGTCATCGTAACACCGCTTTTGGACGTGAAAAGAGTTCATATCCCTGTCTGTAGGGAAATATATACGTCATAGGGGATGGGCGTTTATTCACCAAGTGGGGCACTCGGCCTACAACGATATACCAGCGCCACACAACCTGTAGGCCCGGTCCCCGACCGGGCGCTCTGACCACGAAGAGAGTAAGAGGCGGCCCTCGCCTAACCGGTATCTCAGCGAGGAAAGCATGCGTAGCCTCCGGTGGTTGTGGGGGGGTGGGTAATAAACAGGATCCGCGTTGCTCAGTATTAATCTGTGACCTACTTTATTCCTGTATTTACCTCATTTTTTATCTTCGTTTACCGACGACTAGGCGGCCCTTGGGCTTAGTATACCAAGAGGGGGATTGCTTAATGGAGGAATGCTGGTTACAACGCTTTGCATCAATAACTCAGGAAAGTACACACCTATGGAAATCAAAGTAATTTTTTTAGAGAACCTCAGGCAGGAAGCCACGTTTGATGATTTTACGGTCATCACGGATCAGCCGATCCGGTACAAGGGCGATGGGTCTGCACCCAACCCGTTTGACTACTTCCTGGCTTCATCCGCGCTTTGTGCCGCCTATTTTGTGCGTGTCTATTGTTTGGCTCATGATATCCCAACCGACGATATTCGGCTCTCCCAGAACAACGTTGTTGATCCTGAAAATCGATATCAACAAACCTTCCAGATTCAGGTTGAGCTACCGGAAGATCTTTCGGAAAAGGATCGCGCGGGTATTTTAAGGTCCATTGATCGCTGCGCCGTAAAAAGAGTAATTCAACAGACGCCCGAATTTGAAATTGAAGTGGTCGATAGCCTTGAAAAGGATACGACGCTCGTCTACGACAGCGATACGGCCCCTGATGCCAAGACCTTGGTGATTGGGAAAGATTTCCCGCTCGAACAAACGATCGCCACTATGACCGAATTTCTGGCCTCTATTGGGATTAAGATCGAAATTTCTTCATGGCGTAACATAGTCCCGAACGTGTGGTCGGTCCATATCCGGGACGCTGCGTCACAGATGTGTTTTACCAATGGGAAAGGGACCTCGCGCGATAGTGCGATCTGTTCGGCCCTTGGAGAATATGTCGAACGATTGAGCTCTAACTATTTCTATAATGATCACTACTTCGGTGAAGCGGTCAATACGCGTGAGTTTGTTCATTATCCCAATGAACAATGGTTTAAGCCCGGCCCCGGCGATGCACTGCCCGATGGCCTCCTAGATGACCTATGTCGAAAGGTTTATGATCCTGACGGTGAACTGAGGGCCTCTCATCTGCTGGACACCAATTCCGGGCTGGTCGAGCGCGGTATTTGTGCGCTGCCGTTCGAGCGTCAATCGGACAAAGAGACCGTGTTCCTGCCTACCAATCTCATTGGCAATCTTTTTGTTAGTAATGGGATGAGTGCAGGCAATACTATCTCGGAAGCCAAAGTTCAGTGTCTCTCCGAAATCATTGAACGTGCGGTGAAAAAGCAAATTATCGAACAAGAGCTGAGCCTGCCTGATGTCCCAAAGAATATTTTAGATCAGTATCCCGCGATCACAGCTGGGATCGATGAGCTTGAGGAGCGGGGCTTTCCGGTGTTAGTGAAAGACGCCTCCTTGGGCGGGCAGTTCCCCGTCATGTGCGTCACCTTGATGAATCCTAAAACGGGGGGCGTTTTTGCTTCTTTTGGTGCGCATCCAAAATTTGAAGTGGCTTTGGAGCGGAGCCTTACCGAGCTGTTGCAGGGGAGAAGTTTTGAGGGTTTGAATGATGTGCCTCCTCCCACCTTCAACAGCCTTGCTGTAACGGAGCCGAACAATGCCATTGAGCATTTTATCGATTCAACCGGGATCATCTCGTGGAGGTTCTTTAGCTCTAAGAGCGACTACGATTTCTGCGAATGGAATTTTCAGGGCACGACCGAGGAAGAAAGCACCTACCTCCTTGACCTTTTGAAGGACCTCGGCAAAGAGATCTATGTTTCCGTCTACGAGGATCTGGGCGTATCGGCCTGCCGGATTCTGGTTCCGGGATATTCTGAAATTTATCCCCTCGAAGATCTTATTTGGGACAACACCAATAAGGCGCTTCAATATCGATCAGATATTTTAAACCTTCATTCTCTGGATAATCAGGGTCTGGCCGACCTGGCCGAACGATTGGAAGAGAGCCAGCTCGACAACTATTTCCTCATTTCAACACTCATAGGAATTGAGTTCGATGAAAATACTGTTTGGGGGAAATTGGATATCGGGGAACTGAAGATCCTGATTTATTTGGCGCTTCAGAAATATGAAGAGGTGCAAGGGCTTGTATTCGACTTTATTAATTTCAACGATAATACGGTGGCCAGAAGATTGTTTTATCAAGCGCTGGATGCAACCCTTCAAATTACTCTGGATGAAGGCGAAGCAATTGAGAACTATCTGCCAAATATGACGAGAATGTTTGGGGCTGAAACCATGACAAACGTTGTTGGATCTATTTCCGGAGAGGTCCGGTTTTACGGTTTAACTGAGACGAGCATGAAACTTGAAGGGCTCGATAAACACCTCCGGTTGATAGAGAGTTATCAAAAGCTCCAAAAGGCGCGGGCAGATAGGGCATAGATAGAGCCTCCACTATGTGGTGGCTTCTACGATGGAGGAGCACGTAATGGATGCTTGGTTGTATTATTGGAAACAGTTTCTGGGGAATGATGGTCAGGCGATCATCTATGCGTTGATTGCTATCGCGGTCGTCACGGCTTTAGAATTCTGGATTCCTGCGGAAAAACAGCACGGTTTGCGGGGGCGCATGAGAAATCTCGGCTATATGGCGCTCTTTAAAGTGTTGGGTATCGGTGGACTTGCGCTCTGGTTTTCCTTCGTTCCAATCTGGATTCGTCCTGTTGATGAAATGAACGGATTCATGCGCGTGCTGATGGTCTTTCTGAACCTGGTGCTCATCGACCTGATTTACTATGCCTATCATCGGGCGCAGCATCGCTTTTACCCCCTTTGGGCAATTCACGAATTGCATCATTCCGATGCCGAGCTGAATGCCACCTCAAGCTATCGTACCTACTGGTTGGAGCTACCGGTTCAAGGGATCATCATTTTACTGCCGACGCTGTATTTATTCGGTGGAATGGGCGTGGTTCATGGAACAGTAGTGATGGCCTTTTCACTCTTCTTTCTGATTTTTGCGCATTCCAATTTGCGGTTGAGCCTGGGGCCATGTCAAAAGTGGGTGATTAGTCCGCAGATTCATCGCATCCACCATTCCCGACTGCCGGAACACCGAGATCAAAATTTTGCGCAATATTTTCCCGTCATTGATCGTATCTTCGGCACCTATTATTACCCGCAGCGTGACGAGTTTCCGCCAACGGGTACGCATGAGCTGGAATCGGATGCAACGATCTTAAAGACCTTCGTTCGGCCGATTAAAATCTGGGCGTCTCTGTTCAAAAAAAAACTGGGTCTTCCGCCAAATCAGTGGGTAAATGAATGATTAACACACCGAACAACTTATCTGTAATG
>JADGFE010000104.1 GCA_016744085.1 Kiritimatiellales bacterium
AGGCTGCCCGGTGTCCTTCTTGCATCATCATTTTTCATGGGGATAATGATATCAAACCATCTGAAAGAAGTCACAATATTTATGTGCCGGATCTATAAATGGTCTATTTCCGTGTCTTGCGAGGGCAAGGATTTAACCAATGAGTTTGAAGCCTATATTCTTATATCGGCTGGTGGATTTAAGTAGTGCAGAGTGCGGATATTCATACATATGGAAATGGAAATGGAAAAAACGAAAACAGGTCAGCCTGTTAATTTTAGAATCAAGTGAAAAACAAAATAAAAATCGGATTCATTTTTGTCGCGTTGATGGCTTGGTTCATTGGCGCGATTTCCGTGTTTGGGCAGACGACTTTTGTCCAGACATTAGAAGATGGGTCGACGATTTTTCCAATCCTTGGAGAAAGCAACCTTGTTCAACTCGATCCGCAAGGGCGGCTGGAGGGTGTGCTGAATTCGCAAGGCGGCTTGACGACTTTTTCGTATGACGATACTGGGAACCTCTCCCAACACACAGCCGCCGATCTTGCAGTAACCGACTATGGATATGATTCGTTAAGCCGCCTGACCTCGATCACCAACCAAGGCGTCGAAGTTGCCGTGTTCGATCATGATTCGAACGGCAACATCGTAGAAGCGACGTCCCCGTCGCTATCCACAACTACCTTCGGCTACGATGAAATGAATCAACTCATCGCCTCCACGCAGACCGTGAATGGAGTAACTGCTGAAGTGGGCTACCAGTACGATTTGAACGGCAACCGCTCCCACGTCACTTATCCCGGCAACACAAACGCCGTTTATGTCTACGGAGCAGACAACCGTCTTGAATCAGTTGACCTCTCGGCCTTCGGAAAGGGCGGGGTCGAAAGGGCGGGGTCGAAAGGGCGGGGTCAGGTCTCAATATTCAACATTTATCTTCCCCCACGCCCTCATCCCTAGAAACGATGAATGAACCGAATTACCCTCAACAAAACCAAGTAGGCGAGGTCGCATCTCAACTTTCAACATTGGAGCAACTGTGCTTGGTCGGTCTCGAACCCGCGCTCATCGAAGGCGAGCGGCGCTTCATCAATAACAACGCCGATCAAACGACCCATATTGACAAGCGCGTTATCTGGCTCGGCGAGCAATCAACGTATAGGCGTGCCGTCACCTCCGGTAAAAACGGTTTCCTCTCAAAGGGGAGGGCGTCAATCGCGCAGAAGGCCGGTTTCAGCTCACTTCGTCATAGATTTCCTGCCACTCTTCTTTCAGTGATAACGTGCTTTCTGGTTTTTTAGCGCGGCGGTACCAATAGCCTGCATTGCCGATATCTCCCTCGACGCGGTGCAGATAGGCGTGAATCCAGGCCGCATCAGGGGTATCAATATCCTGTATCATACGGTGTGCCTTATCCCAATCGCCTAAACGTTCAGCTTCCAGTGCATGAATGTAAGTATTTGTTCGCATGACCGAACAATAGGGGATTCAGGGATTTTTATCACGGTTATTATGGGATATGTTCAAATCGTTAGTATGGAACTTGTGAAATATAGAAAGTCTTTCATATATAATATATAAGCATAAGTGCAGTGGCGGAGACCAACACGACGTTCAAATGGAATTTCTGCGCTGAGGACCAATATTTCGAGGGGGTTTGTATATAATTTCCAGACCGATATGAAAGCAAGCGATTTAGATTAAACGATGAAGGGGTTGTGCCGGGCGGAGTGGGGGAAGATATATGGAACGGTTTCGTGCTCATTATATCCTGGAGGATCAGTGAGCGCTATATTCGGCTATAATATAGATGGGAAATTAAGCATTGATAATGAACGCGGAAATAACGTCTATAAATCAGAGTATAATTCTTCGCTATCGCTGGGACTGACTGCCCAGTTTAGGTTTAAATTAAATGGTTCCACCCATGATCGGTTTAAACGAAATTCGGGGCTGTATTTTTGATATTCACCTGAGCGGTATAAAATATTGACATTTTTTAGGGATATTTTAATGTGTATTTTCATTTGGAGGTAAAATTATGTCAAATAATGTATTAGAAGGTGGTCAGGCTCTGATTAAGTGCCTGGAGAATGAGGGAGTTGAATGTATATTCGGCTATTCTGGTGGGGCGGCTATTCCTATATTCGATGCCCTGATTACGACTGAGACTAAAATTAAGTTTGTACTGGTTCGCCATGAACAGGGTGCAACTCATATGGCTGATGGCTATGCACGCGCCACTGGGAAACCAGCAGTGGTATTGGTAACCAGTGGTCCTGGAGCAACCAACACGCTCACGGGTATCATGACGGCTCATATGGATTCCGTTCCAATGATCGTACTTTCCGGTCAGTCTGTTTCATGGATGCTAGGTAAAGATGCTTTTCAGGAAGCTGATATCTTCGGCATCACGATGCCGGTTGTTAAGCATTCCTATCTCGTGAAGGCAAGTAATGAGATTCCTCGAATTGTTCGCGAAGCCTTTCATATTTCCACGACGGGTCGCCCGGGGCCGGTTTTGATCGATATTCCGAAGGATCTTAGCGCAGGCCCCTGCACTGCCGATCTGCATGCGGAAATGGACCTTCCGGGCTATAATATCGAGTACACCGTAGATAACGATAAAATTCATGAAATTGCCGAGGCTTTGGCAAAATCGGAACGTCCGTTGATTTTGGCGGGACACGGCGCCATGATTTCGGGTGCGGATTCGAGCCTTAAGGCATTAGCAGAAAAAGCACAGATTCCGGTAACTACAACTTTATTAGGTAAAGGTGTATTCCCCGAAACACATGAACTTGCTCTGGGTATGTTGGGAATGCATGGAACTGCCTATGCTAATAAGGCCATTTGTGAATGTGACCTGTTGCTGAATATCGGGTCGCGTTTCGATGACCGTATTCTGGGTAAGCCCACTGAGTTTTGTAAAAATGCTACCATTATCCATATTGATATTGATGCTGCTGAAATCGGAAAGATGATTCAGCCCCAGATTGCCTGCATTGCGGATGCAAAAACGGCAATTGATGAGCTGCTGAAGCACGTTCCTGTATTGGAGACCAAGCAATGGCGGAAAAAACTGGATGGATATAAAGTTAAATATCCGCTCAAGTTTAAGCGTCAGGGCGGACTCAAAATGCAGCACGTTATTGATGAGTTTTATAAACTTACCGATGGTAAGGCGTGCGTCGCAACGGACGTTGGTCAGCATCAGATGTGGGCTGCACAATTCTATAAAAACGACAGCCGTTATAATTGGTTGAGTTCAGGTGGTGCCGGAACCATGGGTGTAGGTTTGCCTTATACCATTGGTGCCGCTTTCGGGCGTCCGAACGATATTAATGCCTGCTTTGTTGGTGATGGCGGTTTTCAGATGACCTTCTTTGAGTTGGCCACTGCGGCACTGCATAAACTCCCGATTAAGATCATCGTTCTGAACAATCATTATCTGGGCATGGTTCGCCAATGGCAGGAGCTGTTCTATGATGATCGAAAGAGTGGGGTGGATTTGGAAGGTAATCCTGATTTCGTTAAATTGGCGGAATCCTTCGGGGTGAAAGGTTTTAACCTGCGCCGTCCGGGTGATGTGAAGCGGGTTCTGCAGAATGCGCTGGACTATAATGAAGGCCCTTGCCTGATTAACTGCGAAGTGGAAAAGACGGACAACGTATTCCCAATGATTCCGGCTGGTGCCGCGATTGAGGAAATGCTGATTGAGCCGCCTACACGTAAACTGGAAAAACCGACGGGTTCCACCTAAGCCAAGGAGATTGATAATGTCTAATTCAGATAAAGCAATGCACACGCTAAGTGTCTATGTATCAAATAAGCCCGGCGCGCTTGCGCGCATCGCTCAGGTATTCGCCCGACGTGGCTTCAATATTGAATCTCTAGTGGTTTCTCCCGCGGTCGATGGTCAGTTCTCTCGAATGACGATCGGTTGCAGTGGCCATTCCTCCGGTCTGGACCAGATCATTAAGCAGCTATCTAAGTTGATCGATGTCTTACATTGTATCGATCATACCTACGACGAATCTGTTGTTAAGGAAATGGGTCTGGTCAAGATTGCAATTGATAGTGAAGGGCGTTCAGAGGCTCTTCAGATTGCCGAGCATTACGGTTGCAAAACAGTAGACTTGACTCCGGATTCAATGATTCTCCAGGTGGTTGGAAATCCCGCTAAAATTGATGCGCTTGAGGAGATGATTTCAAAATTCAAAATTATCGAGCTGGTGCGTACCGGCAAGGTGGTTATGAGTCGCGGGCAGGAAATTACCTAGCAATAACAAGGGGCTGGATTTTAGAATCCAGTCCTTTTGCTTATCCCAGAATTTCCTTAAGCGAGGCCACTTCATCGCTGGTGGTGTGGAATCGGCTATCGACGCCCTTATTGATCGGGCAACCAACAATGTCCACCAGCATATTCATCAGAAAATTCAAATGTTCGCCGCTGTTTGATGCCAGACTCAGCATATCCTGCTGTTCGGCAGTAACCTCGCCCACATAACCATGCAGCATCATTTCCAGTGAAGCATTGATGGCCGTTAACGGCTGCATTAATTCCTGAGCAACTTCGGCCAGCGCGGCAAGGAGTTCTTCCCTGCTCATATTGCGTCCGTGTCCGCCAATGGTTCCGCCGCCTTCTTCTTTTAGCTGTTTTGAAAGGTCCTCCAACTTTCCTCTTGTAGAAAAGATGGAGTCATCAAGATTCTCGGTGGCCTGCCCCAGCAGATCTTTGACCTTTCTTCCGTCAGCGGAATCAGAACGCATAACGCTTTCGAGTTTTTCAAATACCGTTGCCAGCGTATTCAGTCCGGCAGCAATATGCGGTTGCTTGTCGCTGGATTGATTATCGATAACAATTTTCCGCCATTCAGATTGGGGCATGGCGGTGTTCTTGATAATATTTTCAGCCGCTTCAGCACCTCGTTCTTTGAGGAAGGCCTGAAGCTCTTTTTTGCTTACTCCAATGGCATTCTGCTGTTCAACGTAATTCATGGCGGCCATCTCAAAACCAAGACTATCATCCATTTCCCGTATCGTCTGGACAATCTGACGATCCAGTTCGGGATTGGGTTCGCCGGCCAGGCCGCGCATTCGGTCGAGCATTGTTTCTTCAAGTAGAAGTAATGATTTTTGCAGGTCAGCCATGCCTTCAGAGGATTGGAAGGTAGACTGTTTACGCAAGCCTTTATAGGTTTGGCGGAGACACCCAAGGACGATATCGCCCAGCGACTCACCGGAGAGTTCAGAAGCAGCTTGCCGAACGGAAACGGATTCCATGATCATCTTACCAAGACGGGTAGGGTCAGATGCGAGTTCGGTCAGCTCTTCGCCAAGTCCCTCTTTGTCGACATCGATATCGCCTTTAAGGAAGGCTACGATTTGCTCAACGTGAACATCGCTTTCGCCGTTGCCATCGCCGGAACCTCCGCTGCCATCGTAGGAATCATCTTCAAGTACCAGTATGCCGCTTCCTCCCATTTTATCTAGGTCATTGGAGTTCGCGACCGTCTCGCCATCACGAACGGCCTGAAATTTGGTATTTTCTGAAGTAATATGTGACAGCTCGGCTTGACCGAGACCATTCAGAAAGGTTTCAGGTTCTTGCGATGCGAGTAGACCGATCAGTTCATTGAGTTCGGTATCGGTAATGCCTTCCGAAATCTTCAGCCCGGTAATTTGTAACCGAATCAGCCGGCGTTCAAGTGATTTGAGCAATGTTCCCTGAGCTTTGATCGTAACTTCATCAATGGTCAGTACGCCGTTAAATGCCCCGAGGATCAATTTTTTCTGTTCTGAAAAAAGCGCCTGCATGGCTTTTTCAGTATTCGTAGCGGCCAGTTCAGCGGCAGGATGCTTCGGGCCGTACGTTGAGACTATATTGATGGAGCGGCTCAGTTCGTTCAACGCGCTGAGTAGGGACGGATTCTCGATCGGTTGATAGGCCTTCGCTGTTTTATTTGTATCCTGCTCCATGCTTATCTCTTCTTAAAGGGTTTAAGTTACAGCCCCTTAAAGCATGAAACATGCCGGAAATGCTAAATCCATGAAATGCGGCCCGATTTTATGTATTCGTATCGGTATGCCTGGGATCAGGATGAATAGGTGTCGTTATATACGCTTAAAAACAAAGCCTGTGCGCGCAGGAATGTAGACATTAATTTGATTGCGGTCGTTTTCGCCATCATGGAAGGAGCGCGTCTCGAAAATCTGTTCGCTCTGTACAATATCATGCCCGCCAAATTCAGGAGCATCGGTATTGAGAATAAGCCTGTACTTGCCTGCGGTTGCATCAATCGGATAATCAGTGAATGATTTTTCGGAATGAAAATTAAGACAGAAAAGAAGGGACCCACGTTCAAATGCGATGACTTTATCGCCTTCGTTGATCAACCGGAAGGTAACAGGTTCGTTGCCAAGAATTCCGTGGTCATTCGTCAGGTTGACCATCGCTTGGTCAAAATCTGCAAGATAATGAAATTTCAGCTCCGGATTATCCCGCAGATTCCACTGCCGCCTGGCATAACTGTATGACCAGTTATTACCCTCACGCGGAAAATCAATCCATTCCGGATGGCCGAACTCATTGCCCATGAAGTTAAGGTAGCCATGAGCCGCTGCGCCAAGGGTGGCCAGGCGAGCCATCTTGTGTAGCGCAATACCGCGGTCAACCGTTAGGTTTTGGGCATCGCGATGCATATTGTAGTATATCTCTTTCTCGATAAGCACAAAAATGAAGGTCTTTCCTCCGACCAAGGCCTGATCATGCGACTCAACATAGCTGATGACCTGTTCTTCGGCACGGTGGTTCGTCAGCTCATGATAGAGCCTGCTCATATTCCACTCTTCATCTGGCGTATCGTTCGCCAGTTTAAACCAAAGGTCGGGAACGCCCATTGCAAGACGGTAGTCGAACCCGCAACCGCCGTCTTTGCCGGGAGCGGCCAGGCCGGGCATTCCGCTTACGTCTTCGGCAATCGTGATGGCTGCCGGACGGACTTCATGGATAAGCTTGTTTGAAAGTGCAAGATAGGCCAGAGCATCGATATCTACAGAGCCATCAAAATAGCATGAATAGTCGGTAAAAGCGGTGCCGAGTCCGCGATGGTGATAAAGCATGCTCGTGACACCGTCAAAGCGGTAGCCATCGAATTTATATTCATCCAGCCAGTAGCGGGAATTCGAGAGCAGGAAATGCAGAACTTCAGATTTCCCATAGTCGAAGCAGCGTGAATCCCATGCATCATGGTCGCCGCGGTCGCCTTCGTGAAAATATTGGTAGGAGGTTCCGTCAAATCGGGAAAGGCCTTCTTCTTCGTTCTTCACAGCATGAGAATGAACAAGATCCATAATCACGGCAATGCCCGCTTCATGGCAGGCATCAATCAGTTCCTTCAGCTCTTCAGGAGTGCCGAAGCGCGAGGAGGCCGCAAAGAAATTGGACACATGATAGCCAAAGGAACCATAGTAGGGATGTTCCATAATACCCATGAACTGGACGGTGTTGTAGCCCATTTCAACAATGCGTGGCAGAATCTTTTCCTTATATTCCAGGTAGGAGCCCACTTTGGCTTCTTCCTGTGCCATGCCGATGTGCGATTCATAGACGATTGGAGCACCAATGGGTTTGACTGGATCGGGATATTTCCAGACATAGGTTGTTTCCGGTTGCCAAACCTGAGCGGTAAAAACATGGGTTTTCGGATCCTGAACGGTGCGCCGTACATAAGCCGGCAGTCGTTCGCCTTCGCCGCCGGGCCAATACATTTTAAGTTTATAGAGATCGGTGTGTTTTAGCTTATCGGCCGGCAGTTCGATTTCCCACACGCCATTGCCGTCCCCGTAATGCAGTGCATATTCGTCGAGTTGTTCCCAGTCCGAAAAGTCGCCGACGAGATAGATGGCTGTGGCGTTGGGTGCCCATTCACGAAAAATCCAGTTGCCACCGCGGAAGTGCAATCCGTAATACTCATGCGCACTCGCAAACTCATTAAGGGAAATTTTGCCACCGGTCAGATGATTTTCCACATAGTTAATGTGGTCAGCACGCTGGTGAATTTGTCCAAGGAAGGGTTCTAGCCAAGGATCATCGGAAAGCTTTGACAGCTTTGGGTCTCTCATAACTAGTCCTAGTTCGCTTTCTCAAAGACTTCATCGACCAATGGACGGTGCAGCATTTGCTGATAAATATCGATATAAGCCTGAGCGGTTACTTCATGATTAAAGCGTTCTTTGCTTTCCTTCATAATGCGACCGAGATGGGTGCCCCGCGTATGTTCATCAAGACTGTAGAACTCCATCGCCTGATCAATGGCCCAGGCAAGGCCGTCACCATCGTAGGTCTCAAACAGGAATCCATTACCGGTGGAATTTTCGACATCAAGGTTGCTGACAGAATCGTGCAGTCCGCCCGTATCGCGTGCAATCGGTAGCGAGCCATAGATCGCACTCGTCATCTGCGGGAGGCCGCAAGGTTCGAACAGCGAAGGTATCAGCATAAAGTCAGACGCCGCAAATCCGATGTGGGAAAGCCCTTCTTCAAAGTTGCAGACCGCAACCCGGTCGTAGAGATCATGCTGATGTACAATATCGTGGAAAACCTGCTGATAAGCACCGTTAGCAATGAAGGCAACCTGCAGATTCTGATCTCGGTATTTATCAACGATTCTGAAAAGAATATCGGATACCAGCTGGCATCCTTTCTGTACGGGATCGAGACGGGAAGGCCAGAACAGCATTGGGGCGTCCGGGTTAACCTCGAGGCCAAGCCGTTCCTGAAGAAAGACTTTATTTTTTCGCTTAGCGGCAAAGTGATCCGCAGCGCCGTAACGCTCAATCAAATATTCGTCGGTTTCGGGGTTACATGCCGCATCAGGAGAATTGAGGATGCCAGTGCCGCAACCCGCGTGGTATTTGCTGGCCACTTCCCATTGAATATTTGCCGGAACGAAATCGTGCTGATTATCCACAATCTCCTTCATGAAGGTTGGGCTGACCGTATTAATGAAATGCGATGCAAAGATTCCGCTGCAAAGAAAGTCTACCGGATTGCCTTCCCTCGCTTCAAAATAGTTGGCAGATGGCCAACCGTAATACAGGTTGCTCCAGAATTCCGCGGCGTCAATTCCGCGGTCTTCAATATGGGCCAGAGTAGTTTTTACCGTGTGGATATTGTGGAAGGTAAACAAACTGGGGATACCCAGCATTCGGGCCTCCGCGGGAATCAATCCCGTCATCCAGTCATTACAGTGAATCAGATCCGGTTTAACCGTGGGAATAATGTTGTTGATGACCTCGCGCTGGAAGGCGAGAGCAATCTTCATATCGGTTTCTTGTGAATTGCTGTAGACTTTATCCTGATAATAAAAGATGCGGTCTTCGGCCAAATGAATGCGGTCTTCAGGAAGTTTACTCTTATAAATCAAAAGCTCATCATCAATGAAGCTGCCGATATCAACATGAAACATTTTCCGGTAGTGGGGTAGGGCAACGTGAACATCAGCCCCAAGCTCGTAGAGCGCTGAAACCAGCGATGCGGAAACATCCGCAAGACCGCCGGCTTTCGCAGAAAGTTTGTTCGTCATATTACCCATGCCATCGGGCAGGTAGGTAATTTCCGGAGTAACAATTAGAATGCGCGGACTCTTTTTTTTTGCAGTCTTTTTAACGCCCATAGTATCCCCTTACTAATTCCCGCTGATAGAACCAAACCCCAGCCTCAGTATACAAGAAGATACTCAGTTCTTTAGTTTATTGACAACCCAGGGGAGCGTCCTCTCATTTTTTGACTGAGCTGAATGGACATGGCGTTCTTCATCGGCGCCAGAGGGGAGGGCAGGCCGTTCGCAAGGGAAGAAATGGGGCAGATGCGAACAGTGCGCGCAGGAGCTGGTGCATGAGATATCCTCCATCATCGAAAGTTGGGCATTTTAATTTACAGGCTACCCTGTCTTTTTGTCTCTCGATTGACTGTTCCGTTCCCTGCCTCTAAGGTGTCACGATGAAAACTCTATTAATGGTGATGTTGGCGGGGGCTACGATGGCGATGGCGCAGAATGAAGTTAAGTTATGGAACGGCGATATGCCGGGCATTGGAGCGGAAAAGCCGGAAGGGCTGGCTCCGGATAAGGGCGATGGGACGGATCGCCTTACCAATGTTAGCGATCCATCGCTGACGCTGTTTCTTCTGAAGGATGCTGAAAACCCGGCCCCTTTCGTGATCGTATGCCCGGGCGGTGGATATAGTATTCTGAGTTGGAATAAAGAGGGGACTGACATTGCAGAGTGGCTGAATTCCATTGGAGTGTCCGCTGCGGTGCTTAAGTATCGCTGTCCTAAAAATCGTGAAGGAGCATTGGAAGATGCGCAGCGGTCGGTGCGCATGGTGCGCGAACGTTCCAAAGATTGGAACATTGACCCGGAGAAGATCGGAATGTTTGGTTTTTCTGCCGGTGGGCATCTGACAGCGGCTTGCAGTAACTCAGAAGATCGCCCGAATTTTTCCGTGTTGGTTTATCCGGCGTATCTCTTTAAGAACGATTCCATCGAACTTGTAGACGAAATAAAAGTGGATGCAGCCACGCCTCCGGCTTTCGTGGTGCAGACCAAAGACGATAAAAAATATTATCGCAGTACGCTGGCTTATACCGCCGCGCTGGATGAGGCCGGGATTGACGTGGAATCACATCTCTTTGCTAAAGGTGGACACGGCTATGGCATGCAGGATCGCGGTCACCCGGTTTCGCAATGGCCGCAACTTTGTGAGGCCTGGATGAAAGAGATGAAGTTTCTAAAATAAAAAAAGGCGACCTGTTTCCAGGTTGCCGCGGAACGCTATGGTTCCATAGTGAGTTGTTCGGGATATGCTCCCCACCCTGCCATTATAATTGAGTGAAAACCCCCAGTCGGACGGTATAGGAA
>JADGFE010000266.1 GCA_016744085.1 Kiritimatiellales bacterium
ATCGAGAGTACAAAAACAAACCGAGAGGGAATTGTCTACGAAAATCGGTTTTTCATACCCGCATTGCCTAAAGGGCCTGTAGATGAAAAGACCATGGTTGTGGGATCTGTGTACGCAATCCATTCTTGCCATGTGAAAAACCCGTCGCTATCGGTATCTGTCGTGTCAGCCGCTTCATACCCATTGGTGATGCCGTAGTTGTATAACCACCGGTATGGCGTTCCTGAAGATGTGCGAGGGATGGTAATCGTGTAAGCCAGAGCGTGGGTTTTCGTTAAGTCTTTCCCGTGCTGACCCAACCCCCGCATTCTGAAGCACCACATTAGCATCAAACCCAATGGCTACGATGTCATCAAGGCCCTCCGAGTCGAGGTCTTTAGGGATGGAAATGTTCCCCGCTAGATATTGGCCGTTCGTAAATTCTGTCCAGTGAATAAAGCCCGGTATAATTTCATCTTGGTGCTGGAAGATAAGATCAATGTTGCGATAAAAATTACATTTTCCGGTGCGGTGGATGCAATCCATCATCCAAGGCGTCGACTGTGCCGAGCCCGAGATGACGGATGGGGTTGGACTATGCTGAGTAGTCTTTATTTTTGGCCTTATTCTTTTTGGCCTGACGCTTTTCCTTCAGGGTCATTTGCGGTTCTTTCTTTTTTTCCTTTCCACCTTTGTCTTTTTTTCCTTTTTCACCCATGACGATTTCTCCGTTATATCGTGCAGTAACCCAACGGAACGATGCCGTTGAAAAATTTGATTAGCGTTTATTTATGACGCCAGTTGAGTTCGAAAGTAGATAGTATACTGCGTTATCGGTCAGAGCAATCTTCATCCATAGATCGAATTCTTAATCAAAGATGCGTTGACACTGATTTGGGTAAATACGTACTGCTGGAAGCACGATTTTGAATTTTAAGCGTTAGACAGGGGGAATAGATGAAAAAATAATGTCGGTTGCCGTAAGTGCAGTCTTATTCGTTGCATTGGCCTATGGGGCGGTAAAGACGTATGTTGTCGATCCCAAGACGGTGTCTTCCTCAAAAGAGCTATTGTCGATATTTTTTGAAACGCGAGAGTCCTTACCTCCACTTCCATCGCCTGTCAGTTATGAAGAGGTGATGAATCTGCTGGCGGATGGCCGGATGGATTTTGTCGCCCATGCAACATGGGCTTATCCTCACGATGCGGGAACCTATTACTTGTCGGAGAAATCAAAGCTGGCTCAGGAGTTTGTGCTTCCGATGCGGTTGATTGCGTACGAAGACCTATTGAGCGGAACGGTAGTACTTGCAGGAACCCCTGAGGGGTCAAAGAATCTGCAAGTACTCTTAAAGACCAGTGCTCCAAAATTCGCTCCATACGATGAAAAATCCTCTATTGAAAGCTATCTGATGCATGAGCTTTGGCCGCGCCGGATGATCTGGACGGCCACCTTGAAGCCTGAAGCGGATGCGTGGGCGGATATGGTCAGAGCAGAGGAAGCGGTAACGTTATCCGTCGCCCCTATGATGATGGCGATGTCTGCTCCGGAAATAATTACCGAGATCCAGCTTGGAATAGAAAGCCAGACTAACGGCACAGTTGAAATTCAGCTTCTATGGCCCGCAGGGTTTTCTGACACGCTCGAGATTTATTCCGCAACGGACTTGGTCGCTGCGAACTGGGAGTTTGCCCATACCAATATTTCCACCTCCGGTTTTTCAGAGTATTTCTGGAATGATCCTCGAACCAACAGCGCAACCCGCTTCTATGTGGGAGGAAATGCCGATTTTGATGAGGACGGAGATGGGCTGGCCTCTGCCCGAGAGGCATACATCTACAAAACGTTGGCCGACCTCTTTGATACCGACGGTGACGGACTCGGCGATGGATTTGAGCTGACTTACGGATTCAACCCGCTGAACCTGTCCTCTTCCGAGTCGCTGGGCGACCCCGACAACGACGGCTTCAGCAATCTGGAAGAGCAACAAAATGCGACCGATCCAACGCTACCAAATACCACAGGAGATACCGGTACGGTGGGGACCATCCGCTACTATTATGATGAGGATGACCGCCTGACCGGTTTCTACAGCGGAACCGAGGTCGCGCAAAAGACCATCCTCACCCCATCGCACAATATTTCCGAAGAAGTTTTAGCCAAGTAATCGATTTGAGGAAGATTTCATAAAAAACAGAATCATTATATTTACGATAATTTGTTGTATCAGCAGTGTTTCAAATGCGGCGTGGAAAGAAGCGGTCGGTCAGTCAGAAACTCCTTATCAAGGACAAATGAACGACCTGTCGACTTTTGGAGCGGCTCAGAGCCCGTCTCACGGTCTTTCTATATGAGCTTAGCATCGTCGCATCAGCATTGAAAATGCGTTGTTTCCATTCGCAGCAATCGCCTCTACGAATCCGGGAAGTGTTT
>JADGFE010000105.1 GCA_016744085.1 Kiritimatiellales bacterium
AGCTCCTGTCGGCAGAGGTTGAGCTGTTCAACATTGAATGCGCCGTAGGACGGCTTGCCGTGTTCACCCGCGACCTCGTGCTGCCAGCCGGAGGTATCCCGCCCTCCATAGAATTCCAACAGTTCAGATTCGCGTTCGGCGTTCCATTGCGGGTTCAGCCATGACGACCAGCGGAATACTTGGAATTGCTCTGAGAGCGTCAGGCGATAATAGGTCGTGTTGCGCAGGCCGTTGGGGGTGGAATAAATCTTTAACCGCCCGCCCGTTTTCAGACATTGGCGGAGTGCTTTCCACGCCCGTTCTGGCAACCACGCACCTTCATCGACCCAGACGCGGTTGACGTGGAGAGACCGGAACGCATCACCATACGCCCCCGCAGGACGGAAATAGATCACCGAACCGTTGGTAAATTCGATTCGGAAGTAGGGTTTGCGCTGAATCTTCGGCTTGCCGTATTTGCTCAACGCGATGCTGTTCATCAGATCTTCGTTGTGGTCCAGCTGGAATTCGATCTCTTCAATCAGCGTGTCGAGATGGCCTTGGTGCGGTGCGGCAATGAGGCCTTGTCCGCCCCGGGTTGTGAATGCGTAATGCAGCGCATCCGTTGACAGCACAATGGATTTACCAACATCGCGGCCATCCAGGTGGATGATATTCTTATGGGAACTCTGCAGGTCTTCGAGTTGGTGGTCCCAATAGGTACGGCCAGAGCCGTCCCGGTTGTGGAGATAAGCTTGTCCCCACAACGCGGGATCGCGCAGTGTTTCCGCGAGTTTACGTTCTCTGGCCGTCAGTGCCATGCTTACATTCCCACACGCAGGGCGGATCCCAGCACAGCGGTCAACAGTTCGGTGAGCACCTGCTGAACCGCCAGCGAGTTCTTGCGGTTGGCGATGGCGTCTTCAATGTCCAACGCTGCCTGATCCAGCTCTTCCCACTCGGCATACTTCTGCTGTTCAGTCGCCAAGCGCTCAAAAGCGTTATCGATCTGTCCGGCAGCCAGTTCGGAACCGATGTCCACCAGAGCCTGTCCGGCCTGCTGCACGGCATCGCTATTCTGTTCGAGAATCTGTTTCATTCCGCCACCTCCGCCGACGTGTCGTTGGCCCAGCGGTCGAGCGAATCAATCGCCGTTTCAAGCCGCTGGCCAATCCCGGTCAAACGTTCCGCATCCGGGTGGTTCGATTCCGTGAGCGCTTTGTTGGCTTCACGGACATATTCCGGCGTGTAGCGGTTTAGCGTCGCCGTGGCCGACTTGATTTTATCAGGCGGTCCATAGGTCGTACATCCAGCCATCAGGCCGACTGCCGCGCAGGTGATGGCAATGAGTGCGATCATCTTTTTCATTGTGTTGGTCTCCTTGTGTTTAGGGTTTGTTTTTAAATGCACATTACTCGCCTCAATGACTTGATGTGCAACGGGATAAGAGCGTTAGTGCTGGCGTTGCGGGAGAAACCCGCGAAACGGAAAAACGGAGTAACACCATGCAGAAGATCAAGAACAGCGACACCGCCCGGACAGCCTTTGCGAAGCGGCAGGCCAACATCGACGAAAGCCTGAAGCTCATTCAGGAAAAGATGAAGGCGGAGGCTCAAACCGACGCGGTCAACTGGGCGCACGTTGGTTCGCTCGGACACGTTGAAGAGCTTCTTCTGCAGGTGATTGAATTCATGGGGTGAACGCCCCGACTTAACCACAAAGGAGACCAAGCCATGACAGAGATGACTATTCACGAAGCGACCGAAGCCTTTATCGAGCATTTGCGCGGACTGGGCAAAAAGGAGCGGACGCTCTACACCTACGCGAAAGACCTCGCGTTGATTGAGGAGTATTTCGGCTCCGATAAGAAGCTGGCCGACCTTCGTGTTCCGCAGGTTGGTAAGTTTTTTAAATCCGATCAACTGCTGAAACGCGCAAACGGCGACGCTCGGGCCGAACGAACTGTGGCCAAGACCGTGCGGGTTTTCCGCATGATGCTGGTCTGGGCAAAGGAGGCTGGAACGATTGAAGATCTCCCGCTTCCGAAGAGCACTCCGATGGGACGTGATAAAGCCGTTGACGAGGCGACCGAGGGTGAATAACCAAACGCCACAGACCGAATTAACCGCAGAGGCCGCAATCGCGGCCTTTTGTTTGCACCTGTCCGCCGAAAGCCGGGCCGAAGGAACAATCGCCGCATACAAGCGTGACCTCTGCCTTGTGGCGCGTGTGGCCGGTTGGTCGCGATGCGCCGATGCAACGCCTGCCTTGCTGGATCGAGCTTTTTCGTCGGATGAGGTATTGCAGTGTCCGAAAGGCGCACGGTCGCCTGCATCCCTGCATCGGATGAAAGCGGCAGTGCGTTCCTTCTTTGGCTGGACTTCGGACATGGGAATCACGCCTGACAATCCGGCGCGGTCCCTGCGTATGAAGCGACTCCCACAAAAGCCGCCCGTATTCCTGACCGGCGGCGAAAAAAAGGCCTTGCTGAAAGAGGTCAAAACTCGCACCGGTTTTGCCTCCTTGCGCGACCGGGTAATGATTGAAATCCTACTCGGCACGGGGATACGCATTGGCGAGTTGGCGGCGCTGAAGATCAGCGATATTGATCTCGATGCTAAACAGCTACGGGTGCGGGCCAAGGGGAATGTGATACAGGTCAAATTCATTAAGACCGACCTCCGCATTCTGTTGAAACGATATATGAAAGAACGATCCCGGCAAAACACGCCGCAGTGCAATGCGCTATTGATTTCCAATCGGAAGACGCGCCTTTGCCAGCGCCAGATGGCCAATCGCATCGCGCATTGGATGAAGAAGGCAGGAATCGAAAAGGAGCTTTCCCCGCACGGATTGCGGCACACGTTCGCCACGCACCTTTACGAGGCCACCAACGACCTGCTGGTTGTTCAACGGGCGTTGGGGCATCGTGACGTTTCCACCACGCAGATTTACACCCATCTGGTTGACGGCCAGCTGGAAGATGCTCTGGAGCGATTGTAGCCTCTGAGGAATTGTCATTGTTTACGGGAGCGGTTGAGGCCGCTCTCTTTTTCTTACAGCATAGAGACAGTATGAGAGAGTATAGCTCAAAGCACACAATTCCCGATGACACCCGACCATATTCCAACAATGACTGACTATGAAACAATGTCATCAGCGGCGCATTCAGGGAAATATTGGTTAAGCAAAATTTCCAGTAAGCAGAGTTATCCGCACTTCTACGCATTGCCAGCCTCCGAATCGCCCCGTTTCTTGGGGCTTTTCTTTTTGGCGGCTTTGGTGTTATCCGCAGTTTTTTTCGGCTTTTTGCGGGACGTGCTCTTTTTTTCAGCGACTTCTTCCACCTTTTCCAACAAAGCGGTGGCCCAGTCTGAGGGGGACGTGGTTGGGCCTCGCTCTTCGCCTTCACGGGAAATCTTGGTGGTCTTGAGATCCTTCATGTGACAACGGATCATCCGGTCGAGACTCTCAGCGGCCTGCGTGTTGCCTTCAATTTGCGCCCGGACCAGCTTCACGGAATAGATGCCTACCAGCTCGACCTGCAGGAAATCGCTGGATTTATTGAACTGGAAATCGGCGTGCAGCTTTTCGATAATGTGGTCGAACATGACCTTTTCTTCTGGCGTCAGGCAGCGGTCGGCAAAGATGCCGTGTTTGAGGGTCTGGAGATTACCTTCCATGGATTCCGCCTTTTGCTGCATCGCGTCGGACATCTCGCTTTTTCCTTCGTTCCGATGCCAGCGATCCAAGCTTCCTTTATCTGATTTTGAAATGGCCAAAGGTTAATCTCCGATATTGCGTTTTCGTTTTGACAAGCCGGGGTTCGGGGAGGGAGATAGATTTAGCCCTATATCGAACTTCAATGCTTACTTACCGGAAGCCGGTCCAATGTGTCGGCTGGCGGCTTCCATTTTTTGATCAGCCAAAATCTGATTCACCCGGCGAGGTGTAATTCCAGCAAGGTTGGAAATTTCCTCCGTGCTGACTCCTTGCGCTTTGAGAGCAATCACTAGTTTCCGGCGTTGACGGTAAAATGATTCTGAAGCAGGAATCCATAGCATGCCTGAATGATGCTTCTGTATCTCTTCGAGCAATTCAGGCGGAAGCACTTCTTCAGCATTCGCGTAGGGTTTAGTGGACATGGGCTTCCTCCTGATTTTTCATCCATGGTTGAATAACCCTGGAGTTGTGAAATTTTAAAATGTGCTCCCGGGAGGTTCCAATGCTGTGAGCAATCTCAATGCAGGATTCGGTTACTCCGACAATCTTCCGGTCACCACTAACAAAGCAAATCAGTCCATAATCCTCGCCGCAGGGAAAACGATGTCGGCCTTGGCTTTGATAGAGCTGTGCTTCCGTCCAGCCAAGCTCCATGGCTTGATCCCGAATCGCATCTACTTTGGCGACAATGCTCGATTTAACGTCAGCAGAAAATTTAAGCGTTTCGTTATCTGGATAAATCCATCGCTCCTCCTGAAATTCCTGCGGGGGCTGATAATGGTTTGAATTGAAACCTTCACAGGCCGCTTTGAGTGCATCCTGCCCGAATAGCTCAATCGCGTGTTGCTGGATTGGATTGAAGCGTTCCCTGAGTATATTCCAGTTCTTATCAGAGATTCGTTTATTCCGGAGTGCGGACTGAGCGGTCTGCATTCGCATCCGGAGCCATGCAAAGTAAGTGGGTGTTAATTGACGAAAGATCCGGCCTTCATGTTTAACATCCTGCTCTTGGACTGAGAGCACCTGCGTGATCAGATCGGTTGAAACATACAGCGCTTGCTGTTCGATCTCTTCATCTTGGTCGTTATTCGACCCTAGTAAATGTCGGATGCCTTCGAGAAACATACTTTGCTCCGGTAGTTAAATATTCGTTCTTACTTACCGGAAACAGGGACGTAGTGTCGTAATCCCGCCTGATTAAAAGGAGATAGGCACATTGGCGGGTGGTGGCGGGTGACGGCGGGTGGTTGGCGGGTGACAAAAACTCAATCACCCGCCCGGATTTGATTGTTATTATCTATTTATATTTAAGGAGATATAAAAAAGAAGAGAAAGAAAGGCGGGTGTTGCGGGTGATGATTGAAAAAATCCACCACCGTGTAGCCGACTTTTTTCTCTCTGTAGATACCCAAGAGGGAAAGAGAGAAAAAACATGTAATATAGAGGGGCATAGATTCCGAAAAAACACCCGCACCACCCGCCAGCGAATATAACTTCTTCATTGTCAGTGCAATGGCGTGGCGGGTGGCCGTTGTTTATCACCCGCCCAACACCCGCAGCAGCTCATTTCATCACCCGCCAACGAAAAAAGGCACCCCGAAGGATGCCCGTTGACCAAAATGAAACTGTCTGCTCAGCGCGTCATATACGTTCAATAGAATATTGCCAGCTCTTCTGCTTTTTGTTGCGAACCCGTTCGATCTTGATTCCTGCAGACTCAATAATCTCCAGATCATTTGCGACTCGCTTACCCAACTGCGCCGGAGTTTTAAAATCGAACTCCAGGCTGAAGTCCTTACTGATACGCCGAAGCGCGATTAACAGCTTACTGGAGGATATGTCAGAAATACGGTTCCGGCAGGAAAGCTGGATCTGATACCGCTCAATAAACGAGCTAAGATGATTACTCCGTTCTCCTGAATAGGTGGCCTTTTCATCCAGATCAACCGCATTACTATATGCCTGAAATAATGCATTAAGAGCCGTTGCAATATGGTTTGAATCCCGGGCCGTGGCCTGCGTTGCTTCATTCAGACTTTTTATCTGTTGGACAAATTCTGGACGGATCTCTTTCAACGCCTGCTCCCGGTCTTCTTCGGAATCACTGGAAAGTGTTATCAAATACATCAGGCTGAGATATTCATTGCAGCGGCGTTTATCGTGATCACCAAGTGCCCTGAGAAGCAGCTCCATGGTTTTGGAACGTTTGCCGTCCCGAATCATTGCCAACACCTCACTGGTCCGCTTCATAAGAGCGGAGAGGATCAAATCTCGATTCTGCTGAATGGCCGCAATGATCTCTGATTCAATAAAGCAGGCGTTCGTTTGATTCTGTCGTTCAAAGTTGATGACAAAGCTGCGCGACTGGATTTCGGACAGCTCACCGCATAGCGGTTCAATGCCAGTCGTATTGAGCAGACACTTGGTGCGCTCTGATACCGTTTCGCTGTCGGTGCCACCCTTGCGTTTTTCCTTTGCGATGCCGGTGATGCTGGTGAGCATGAATGTCGTCAGCTCCTCGGTCATCTGTTTGACCTCGATGTTGTCGAGTGCGATCAGTGGATTCTTAGTTCCATCGGTATAGTTGGCCGCATCGGTTGCTTTCTTATGCTGCGGTTCGCCATAAAGCATAGTTGTGATCAACTTACTCGCCGTGGTTTTCCCAGACCCAGCGGAACCTTCAAAGCGGGTCATTGGCTTGGTACCGGAAAAATCGATCAGTAAGAAGCAGCTGATCCACGACATAATGAGATAGCGGTCATCCGGTGAGCAGGTCAGGTTATGAAAAATAAGATCGATCAGCAGACGGTCAGCTTCCTCAACATCCGCATCGGGCATGAACTGAATTGGCTTCACCTTTTGCGATCCGTCGAGAATCACTCCATCGGCATTACCGCCGTTTTTCATGACTTCTATGCCGTCCGGAGTGATCTTTACGATTTCCTGAGCTTCATTGTTGAGGTTGAAAAAAACGGCATGCTTGGGGATGTCGGAATGAAGCCACGAAAAATGGTCACGCCGTTCGCCTTTGATCAGCGCAAGAGTCGGCAGCACGTCAAAAAAGATGCGGCCACCATTGTTGGTCGGAACGAGGCCACTCATTTTATAGACCATCGATGCGAAATGACGTTTCCGTCCACGGTCCGATGAATCCATCCAGTAGATGGAGTTGTCGTAATACATGAACGGCTCTTTGGCCAAGGTATAGAAAAACTGACCGCTGTGTTCGGTGAACCATTCAAAGGCGGCTTCAGCGGCTTGGGTATAATCAGCGGATCCGGTCGCCAGCTCTGAATCAAAAAGAGCTTCCTGAATCCGAGCCTTGCAGGAACCTGGAGTAACGCCGCTTAGACGTTTGGCCCGTTTTTCGGCTTCCGTTTCAGACTTCTTTCGATTGCGAGACACCTGCCGGATTTCTTCTTTCAGAGCGGCCAGCGGAACAGTTTTATTAATCCGTGCATGAATCTGCTTCAGCAAGCGATCCTGCTTTAATGGAGAGTGTGCGGCGACTTCGGCAAGAATCGGCTCCAGCAAACGATCTCGTTCTGATTCCGACATGTCGTCCGGCAGGTTTTGAATGCCCAACTCAACCGGCGTACAGGCCGACGTGAGCAGTGCCTCAAAATCGGCGGCTTCTTTTCCGGATGCAAAGTAGTCGTTCGCATCGATCTTTGCCTGAGCCATTAGAGCCTTGGCTTCGTGCACTTCATCATCGGAACGTCCAGCCAGCAACTTGATCAGCTCCTTCGGGCCGACTGCAGTCGTTAAATTGTAACGATCCCGCAATGCGCACCGAGCCAACAACTGCTGTTCGTTCAGCGGAATCGTTGCCACTTTCGTTTCAATCTGGTGCTTAGCCAATGTGCGTGCGGTGATCAATGCGCCGTTTAAACCGGCTTCGGATATCTCATTATCCTGACAGATATAGACCGTTTTGATGTCGCGCATCTTGGGGATTAACCGTTTCCAGTCTTCTCCGCGAATTCGAACCGTGACCGGCGAGATGACCGGGAATCCCTGTTGCATGAGGGCGATACAATCGGTCACCCCCTCGGTGATAATGATCCGCTCCGGTTTGCTCAGAAGCGCATCTTCATTAAAGAGGACGGCATTGTTGATAAATGGAGCGATGTTCGGGCGCTGATGTTCGTCGTAAACTGGAAGCTTTTTATATTTTCCCTGCTCCCATTTGTTGTCCGGGGTCTTGGGTGTTTTTCGCCCAATCATGAACACGACGCGTCCACGGCTCCAGTACGGGAAAATCATCCGCTTTTCAAAAAAAGGAACTAATCCATCCTGTGAAGTCGTGCGGAAGGCTCCTGTGGCTGCGAGTTCGCGCTTGGTAAATTTCTGGTCACCGGATAACAGGTGAGCCATCACGCCAGTGTTATCTGCAAAGCCGATTTGCAGGGCATCGATGGTTTCATCACTGATCGCATACTTGGATTTCAGCCACTCCATTGCATCCGGATTGGATTTCAGTTGCTGGTGATAAAATGCGGCCAACGCTGAGAGCGCGTCTTTTACTCGCAACTCGTGAGTGCGTTCTTTTTCCAACTGCTCAAGTCGTTCCGGCGACAGGCCATAGCCCGAAAGCGGCGGAAGCCCGGCCTTTCCTGCAAGGAAATCGCGGGCATTCTTATGGCTCTCCGGCATCGGTCCGGACTGTCCGGCGGTAACAGCGCCGGACAATATAAACTCCGCCAGCTGCAGCACGTCGCCGCCGACACCGCATCCGAAACAATACCAGCCCTGTTTATCGAGCATGATATGCAGCGAACGCCGGGACTGGCTTTGATGATGCGGACAATCACACAGGATACTTTGTTTCGTTTCCTGTGTGATCCGTCCCGCCAGCAACTCCCGGGTAATATCGCCAATATCGACTTCGGTGATCTGACGATAATATTCGCGAATATTATCAGCAGTTCCTGAACTCATTGAACCACCTCCAGTGCGGCTGGATTCAGCAGAATGGAGAGAAATGTTTTGCGTTCATCAACCTGCGACTTCTTTGCACAGTTTCTGACGCCCCAGTGATCGCCAATAATAATGGCTGTTTTCTTGGCGCGGGTAACGCCGGTATAAAACAGATTCCGATGGTGCATGAAGGAATGCATCTTATGGACAAGCAATACGGCGCAGGGAAACTCCGATCCCTGGACTTTGTGAAAACTCAGCGCATACGCAAGCTGGATGTCATTGAGGTTGGGTGATCCCTTTTCGATTTCGACCGCTACGCCGTCGAACTCAACAAGTAGCGTTCCGTTGGGCAACATATCCAGCACGTATCCAATGGAACCATTCATCACATTAAGATCATAATTGTTCCGGGTCTGGATAACTTTATCGTGTTTAAACAGGGGCGGCCTGCGTTTCGGTTGCACGGGAGGAACCGTGACGTTCCAGAATTTCTTTTGAATGAGGCGCTGCAGTTCTTCATTTAACACCTGCGTTCCGAGTGGGCCTTTATGCGTGGGCGTTAAAACCTGGACTTCTTTAACGAGATCAAAGCCGAGGTCATCTAACCGCGAAGCAAAGAGGCTCAGCAGGAAACGGCGAGTTTCGGCTGGGTCAGTAAATTTATCTGCCAGATACCAGTCCCGGCATTCCTGCGATTTTGCATCGCTGGTTTTGCGGACTTCTCCGTTCAAAATCGCAATGCTGTTTTCTTTCAGCACTCCGGCCTGACGAACCACCTTGTCGAGAATCACGGTCGGGATGGCTCGAGTCTGAACCAGGTCGCGCAAAACATTGCCCGGACCAACCGGCGGAAGCTGATTGTGGTCCCCAACGATAATAATAGCGGTGCGCGACGCATCAACTGCCTGAATCAAGTGCCATGCAAGCGATACATCCACCATGGAAAATTCGTCGATAATCAGCCAGTCAGCATCAATCGGGTTATCTTGATTCCGGGCGAACTCTTTTCCGTCGTAGCCCAGTAGTCGATGAATGGTGGTGCCCTGACGGCCACTAACTTCTTCCAGCCGTTTGGCCGCTTTGCCCGTGGGCGCAGTCAATACTACTTCTAAATCACACTCTTCACAGATCGCGTTAATCGCGGCGATGGTGAAACTCTTTCCTGATCCTGCACCTCCAGAAATTAGGCTGATCGAATTGCGCAAGGCCAGCTCTACGGCTTCAAACTGCTTTTCGTTCAGCGTTTCGCACTGACGCAAGATTAAGGTTTTCAGATCTTTCTCTACTCCAAAGTGCGGATTGAGTTTGGTTGCCCGTTTAAAGAAGGTTGCCAACTCCCGCTCCATCTTCAGGATTTCGGGCAAAGCGACTACAAACCGACCTCCGATTGAATCGCAGACCAGCAGGCTTTCATGAATTAACTGATCCAATGCGGCTTCAATCCGATCCCGGCTATCGAGACAATCCATCACCAACAGGAGGTTGGATTGATCGAGCAGTTCCTCATATTCCACCCAGCAATTTCCCTGATCGAGTGCGTCCTTCACGCAATAGATGATTCCGGCACGGACGCGAGGCGGATGGTCTTTCGGTGTACCCAGCTGGCGGGCAATTTTATCGACCTTCTTGAAGCCGAATCCGCGAAGTTCCCGAATCAAAATATATGGATCGGCCTTCAATACATCGAGTGCATTACCGCCCAGCTTATCCACCAGCGTCGTTACCTGATGGTGTGTCAATCCAAAGGAAGATAGCCACGCCAACACTGCATTGACGCTCCGGTTCTTCGTCCATTCTTCCTGCAGACGTTGAATCACATCGATAGAGACGCGTGCCTCCGAAGCGATGCGTTCTGGTTCCTCCAACAACGTGGTTTCAAAATCTTCGCCGAAGGTTTCAACGATGCGCCGAGCCTTGGCTGGGCCAATGCCCTTAATTTCCGGGTGGTTAGCCAGATAATGAATAAGCCCGTCTTGATCCAGATCCAGGTCGTGCTCCATCATTTCCACTTTAAACTGGCGGCCAAATTTCGGATGCGTTGCCCATTCGCCGACCAACACAACGGGCTGCTCTTCCTGAGCAAATAGGTTTCCGGCGAACTGTACGGCGTCTCCGCTGTCCGTCAGCATTCGACCGGCTGAAAATTTCGGCCCGGCAAAATAAACTTTCTCTATACGTCCCCGGAGTCTGGCCGGGGGTTTTCTTTTTCGTGGCATGGAGCAAACCTCCGGTAAAATCGGGATAAAAAGG
>JADGFE010000267.1 GCA_016744085.1 Kiritimatiellales bacterium
AGAGGTCTTGAAATTTCATTCCCCTCTGATATTATGCCTATACCGGTTCGGAGGATAGGGCAATGCTGGGAGTGCGCCTTGTAAGCTCATGGAACACTGCGATTTGCAATAATCGCCGTGGCAAAGTTTAACCAACAGCTTAGTACCGAGTCTTGCATAATGTGCGGTAACAATCATTGTGAAGCGTAGACAGGAAGATAGCAGGCTGGAATCGAAAGATGAACAGGAAAATTAGCCCCGAAATCGAGCTTGTGTGGAGTAGTCGACCCAATTCCCAGATGGGGAAGACAGCAATTCCAATTTCGTCAAGGTAAGAAATTAGAATTACTCCCGGGGTTTGTACCTACAGCATGCTACCAAAGGGTTCCATGGGAACAAGGGAGATCCGATGAGTTCAAGCGGAGCTTGTAGAACCAAACAAGCCTATAAAGTGAGAATGGTTTGATGGCTCATCGGAAGTCGGACTGGTTGATAGTACTCTGAGACAGGGAGAGCCTGTTACATGGGGAAGCGGCCAGCAATATTTGAATCCTTCTAAAGAAACATGAGCTTCATTCAAAGGAAGGTCTCGAGCCTTAATTTAAAGTAGGGAATAACTCAGTCATGACAACGAAATTAGAAGGAATAGCAGCAAAAGCTCGAAAAGCACCAAATCTCAAATTCACGTCATTATGCCATCATGTAACCAGAGAACTGATATGGAGTTGTTTATGCCAAACACCTCAAAGATCAGCACCAGGAATTGACGGGATAACTGTGAAAATGGCAAAAGAAGGCTTCAATGAATGGATAGATAAGATGATACAATCCATTCACCGCAAAGGTTACAAGGCCCCGGCAGTAAGAAGAGTCTGGATACCAAAGCCTGGCAAGAAGGCCAAACGTCCTCTCGGCGTTCCGGCTATTGCTGACAGGGCTTTACAGCGGAGCACGGCAACGGTGTTATCTATGATTTATGAACAGGATTTCCTGCCATGCTCATTTGGAGGTAGACCAGGTATTGGGGCGCACAATGCACTTGCAACCCTGAATGAAGTAGTATCCGGGAAGAAAGTTAGCTGGATATTGGAAGCGGATTTGAAGAATTATTTTGGTAGTTTAGACCATGGATGGTTGCTACGGTTTGTAGAATATCGAGTCGGAGATCCAAGGATTTTAAGCCTGGTTAAACGATGGCTTAAAGCCGGTGTTATGGAAAATGGTGAGTTTCAAGCAAGTGAAGAAGGAACTCCGCAAGGTGGTTCAATTAGTGTGCTACTGAGCAACATATACCTGCACTATGTGTTAGACCTCTGGTTTGAAAAGGTGGTTAAACATAGACTCAGGGGCGAGGCTTATTTAATACGGTACATAGATGATTTTATGGTATGTTTCCAATATAGATCTGATGCTATAAAATTCCAAAGTGTATTGAGAAAGAGGCTTAAGAAATTTTCTCTGCAGTTGGAACCGAACAAAACGCAACTTCTTGAATTTGGCAGGTATGCCAAAGAACGTGCTGTTGAAAAGGGAAAGAGGCTGCAGACCCTATATTTCTTGGGATTCACTCATTATTGTACAATCAATAAAAAGGGTAAATTCATGATAGGGCGGAAAATAGAGAAAAGTCGATTTAAAAGAGCCTGTGCAAAATTAAAAGTATGTATGCTCAACAATCGACACCTATCTGTCAAAGAGCAAGCTATAAGAATCAACCAGGTATTGGTAGGACTTTATGCCTATTATGGAATCGGAGGAAATATGCAATCCTTAAAGAAACTCTACCGTGTTACTGACCGATACTGGCGTTGTGTGCTGAGTAGCCGAAGTCAGAAGGGTACGATAACATGGGCAAGATACAATTTCCTGAAAAAGGTATTTCCGTTACGGCAACCAAGAATCTATCTGCCACATTTTATGATGGAAGACAAAGCTGTGCTGTGAAACAAGTGTTGAAGAGCGTAGTGCGGGAAATCTGCACGCTACGTTCTGTGGGGGTTGGAGAGAGCCATGAATCTCCTTCTACCCGACAGCACCCCGAGCGCCGTGACTGGTGACGAAGACATGGGGGGCAGTGTGCAATTCGCTGTGTGCTGTCCTTCCCCCATGTTTTTGTCCTTAATGCGTAAAATCCTCGCGCCATAGCGCGAAACAAATACTCCGTAGGGCCGCCGGAGGCATTTGGCCTTTCTTCATTTTTGGGGTTGGTACTTAAAACCCGTTTCAATCAGTATATATTCCAAAACTATCCCAACCTCACCTCTTCTTTTGAGTTCATCAAGCATCCACTGCTGGATTCTGGCATTCACATGAACCCGTTTTAGATGCGATGGTAGCTTGGGTTTTGGTTTTCCTCTATATCCTCCACGCATATCTTCTCCTTTTAAAGAAAAACACCTGATAGCCTTGCTATTAAAGGACTATAGA
>JADGFE010000268.1 GCA_016744085.1 Kiritimatiellales bacterium
GGATACCTCCGGCTGGCAGCACGAGGTCGCGGGTGAACACGGCAAGCCGTCCTACGGCGCATTCAATGTTGAACAGCTCAACCTCTGCCGACAGGAGCTGCTGGAATATCAAAAGATCACTATTACCGACGCAGAACTCCGCGACTGCCAAACGGAAGAAGCGGCGTATGATCGGCTGGAGCTATTGCTCAACCTCATGCCCCGAACCGGGTTGTTTTGGATTGGCGGCGATTTGGGCTATACGAATGACCCAACCGAGCTGGTCGTGTTTCAAGAGGTGGAGATTGGTGACCGCACCATTTTGAAGCTGGTGCTGCGGCTTCACATGAAACATGTATCCTATCCTCACATCGCCCAAACCATCGCGCTGCTGGAACGCTATTTTACCCCGGCGGGCATTGGTGTTGATAATGGCGGGAACGGATTGTCCGTTGTCCAGGAGTTGCTGACGCTCGACAAATATAAAGAGCTTCAACTTGAAGACCGCCTCAAAGGGTTTGATTTCGGCGGCATGACACGGATCACACTGCGTGACGGCAAAGAGATCAAAAAGCGCACCAAGGAGCTGATGACCAGCCTCATCAATGGCTCGCTCCAACGTAAACAGCTTATCTTTCCATTGGACGATCTGGAAATTGAAGACCAGTTCACCACGCAGACCTACACGTTGCGCGACGGAAAGATCATTTATTCCAAAGGCAACGACCACATCATTGATGCCGTCCGTTGCGCCATGTTGATTCGTGAACTCGAAGACCTTGGTACCGGAACCGAAGAGACTGTCTTCATCAAACCGGTCCTGACTGATCCGATTTTTGTTTAACGCACACACCGACACTTTTCCCGCCGCTCCGGTAAGTAACCGACCAAAGCATTGTTTCGCCCGTACGGGGCAAATGTGCGCGATTAACCCCGCGATGGAGAGCAGGATGGAATCAACAGCAGAACTGGAATCAAATGGCGATGTGCTTATGCCTATGGCCACGGCGGCGGCACTGGACAGCTCAGCCTTCAGTACGGTCAGTGCAAACAATGCGGTTCCGGCTTCATGGGAGGAACGGGCGCGAAAGGCGTGGGAATACTATCTGGAAGAGCCATTGGTAAAAAACTGCGTCAATTCATGGCGCACCTTTGCGGTGGGAGATGAAATTAAAATCTCCAGTGATGATGACAAGCTGAAGGATGCCGCGTTGGACGCCGCTGGACAACTGGGAGTAACGGAATTCATCAAAGATATGATTCTGCAATTACTGGTCAAAGGGGATGCGGTTGGTTTCAAACGATACGGTGAAACGGGCAAAGATACGAAAGAGCTGGTTTGCGTTAACCCGGTGTCCGTTAAGGTTAAATATGCCCAAGGTGAGCTGATTGAAGCTAAACAACAGCCTGACAATAGTGGCGGTGAAGCCATTGATCTACCGGTTGACCAAACGATCCACCTGAAATGGGATGCGCCAGCCTTTTCGCCCCGGGGAAATTCGCTGGTCCTTCCAGCTTTTCAATCCATCGAGCTACTTCGGGATTACCGGAAAGCAGAGCAGGCCATTGCCAAACGATGGACGACTCCATTCCGGATGCTGAAGGTCGGCGGCGCATTCGGCCAGAAGATGGTGATGCCCGACCAACGCATGCTCGAACAGGTACGCGACATGGTCAACAAGATGGATATGAAAAGCGGTCTCGTCGTCCCATTTTACGTCAACGTCGAAACCCACGGCACCGACGGACAGGTGCTGAATGTCGAAGACAAGGTGAAAGAAGTCAAAGAGGATATTATCGTCGCTCTCGGGTTGGCTCGTTCGCTGGTAACCGGTGACGGGCCGAACTTTGCCACCGCCTCCATCAGCATGCAGAAAATGATGGTGATGATCCGGGAAATTAAACAGGCAGCCCGGAAGCTGCTGGATTGGGTTTTCGACGACTGGATGGAGCAGAATGGATACGATGACAAATCGCTCCAGTTCATTTTCAACGATCTCGACCCCAGCGACGCCGTCGATTTCAAGAAGCTGCTCATTGAACTGTATGACCGGAAATTGATCAGCCGCTCCAGCCTGCAGCTTAAGATGGATCTGGATCCAGCGATTGAAACGGCCAATCGGGAAAACGAGCAGAAAGTCATTGATCTGCTGGATGAAAAGCAGGTGAAGCCGATTAACGACATGGTGGTATCCGGCATCATGAGCCTTCCAGCCGCCCGTAAAATGCTCGGACTTCTAAATGAAGACACCGACATGCCAAATACTGAATCAGCGCAGGCCTCATTAAATACGTTTGCTGATAGCTTGTGCGACGAATGCACCCACCTTGATTCTGAAACGAATCATTGCCGGGTTCATAATGCTGAACGGAGCTTTGATGCGCCTGCCTGTCGGTTTATGGATGCTCGGGAGGGTTAAGCATGGC
>JADGFE010000106.1 GCA_016744085.1 Kiritimatiellales bacterium
GGTGAACTTGCGGTAGGTTTGGCAGGCGATGCGTTTGGCGTTCATTCGTTTGAAGAACCCGGGGCTGTAGCCCTCGCGGTCGAAGACGAGGCGGAAGCGGAATATCTCGATGGTGCAACCAGCAAGATCGATAATCTAACAGCCAAAGCAAAGCATGCCATTGAGCTGATGAAGGAACGGCGCACGGCTCTGATCTCTGCGGCGGTGACGGGCAAGATTGATGTGCGGGGGGCGGTTGTTTTGGAGGGCGACGCTCCATCGGAGCCGTGTAAAACCGGGAACCGGGAAATGATTCAGAAAATAAAAATGGCTCGGACGGAGCCTCGCCCTCCAAAGATCAGGGAGTATAGAGAATATGAATCAAGCCAATGAAAAAACCTTCCAACGGGACATCATCAACCACCTCGTTTCCCCGAAGCGAAGCGCAGATCATTCCGGCAGGAATAACGAAGTGGTTCATGGTTGGAAGTTGGGTGAGAAATCGAGAGCCGATGGCCTTTTGTTCAGAAAAAATGGTTGTTCAGAAAAAATGAACGCTCCGAAAAAATGAACGATAGTAAAGGTGAGGATCTTTGACGAAATACATATTTTGTATTGTTTGAATAAAATTGTGCGCACTCCAGCTTGTGCCACTTGCGCGAAATGTGTAAACAAAACGTTACAGGGCACTGTAACTAATTCGTTACAGAACATTGAGTGTAGATGTTAGCAATTGGTAATGAATCGAGGTTTTATGGAATGAATTGGAATGGTGGAAAACTGAATAACTTGTGCGATAAACAGGAGATTTCTCCAAGCGAATTGTCCGAGCGGCTGGGCGTTAGTCGTCCGGCGGTTTACAGATGGTTTTCTGGTAGTGATCCACGCGGATCGCAACTACTGCAATTATGCGAACTTTTAGAGGTTGATCCGCGGGATTTGTATGATGAAAAACCTGCGGAGGAGTCTGCTCTTTTGGTTGCCGGGGGAAAATTATTCAAGAAGACGGGCATCAAGCTGGTTTATGCACTGCTGACCGATCCGCGATTGGATGAGGATTGGGGTAACGACCTGCTGAATGTTCCTGTCCGCGAACTTGCCGATAAAGCCAGCATGTCAACAGGTAGCGTTTCCGAGCTATTGACAGAGATGAAAACGCGGGGGTTCCTTTTGACGGACGGGCGCTTCAAGCGTTTGGTCAATCGCAAGGTTTTGTTCGATCAATGGCTGAATGGCTATATGGAGTATCGCTTCACGGTGAGGAAGCAATGCTTTAAAGCGGATACCGTTTCCTGGTGGAAAAACCGCAAGCCTGAGCAAGAAGGGTTTCTTTGGGGCGGTGAGCCTGCGGGTGCGGTGCTAACGGATCATTTTCTGCGGCCTTCGAAGTTGACCCTTTATACCGACCAACCCCTTTATGATTTGGTGCTGGATGGAGATTTGCATCAGCTTCCTGCGGGAGGAAATGTTGAGTTTCTTGAACCCTTTATGAAGACCGATGGGGAACAGGGTTGTGCGCATCCGCTTCTTGTATATGCCGATCTGATCTATTCTTCCGATGACCGTAACACTGAAACCGCAGGGAGAATCCGTGACCGTTACTTACGACGCATTCTTGAATCCGATTAACCCGTCCAAGACCGAAACTCTGAGGCGGGTTTATTCTGTGGTCGGCTCTATGCCTGTTGTGCTGTTGGGAGCATTTGCCCGTGACCTAATATTTGACCATATTCATGGCATTGAAGTTCCCCGCGCCACGATGGACATTGACACCTGTGTTCAGATGACGTCGTGGGATGATTTCAATGCGGCTTGCGAAAAGCTCAAAGCGTTGGGCTTTAAGAATGAGGAAGATGAGCATCCTGAAAAGTTCTATGACACCAATGGGCAGGAGGTTGATCTGCTGCCATTCGGAAGCCTTTCCGTGGATGGGAAGACCATCACTTGGCCGCAAGATGACAGTCCGTGGACCATCTCTGGCATTCAGGAAGCACACGATCACGCGCTTATCATCAAGCTTGCTGGGATTGATCTGCGAGTCATTCCTCCTTGTGCCATGATCTATTTGAAAATGTTTTCCACCAAAGATCGTCCCGACGTGCGTAAGCGAAAGGACTCGGCGGATATTCATTATGTGTTGAAGCATTACCTGACGGTTACGGGAGCGGATCGCATACGGTCGAACGGAAGCGATGGAGACAGTTGGAGGGAACCTTCAACATGCCATCGCACGTCTGGCGGGACGGGATATGGGAAAAATCGTTCAGCAGCAAACTGCGGAGGAACTCAGCGATATTCTTCAGTTTGAAACCGAGAGCCAGAGCGAATGTCCCGTCACTCATCAACTGGCACGGTATCACGATGGACAATTTCAGACCGCTCGCGATGTGCTGAAAGCGCTGCGCGCTGGCTTTGAGGAACGACGCCCCTAAAATCGGATAAACTATTATGCAATTGGCAAACGAACAGGTATTTCAGCAGGACATAATCGGCCACCTTGTTTTCCCGAAGCGAAGCGCAGATAATTCCGGCAGGAATAACGAAGTGGTTCATGGTTGGAAGTTGGGGACATCAGATGCCTACGACCGCAAGCATGCGCTCTACACGGAAGACCTTGTCGGCTACCTGAGCGAAACCCAGCCCGACCAATGGGATAAGTTTAGCCGCATGCACGGAACGGCTTCGCCGGAATGCCGAACAGATGAACATGGAATATCTAATATTGAAGGATCAAAGGCGGTTCAGGCTCTGCTCAGATCCGTTTCCCGTCAGCTGGACAAAAAGGGAACTTTTCGTGAATGGAATCCCTGTGGCGACCCTTGAGCTGAAGTCGGAGTTTAAGCAGTCGGTTGAACGTGCGGTATGGCAATACAAGAATGATCGGAACCCGAAGGCCAAGAACGGGAAGCCCGAACCGTTGCTGACCTTTATCGGTGGTCATTGCGCGACTCAACGATCTCTTCGCGGGTGAGTTCAGCGGTAACGATGTGCTGAACTATGCCAACACCATCGCCGACAAGGTGCGGGAGAATGGAGCGGTGATGGAACAGCTCAAGAACAGCTCTCCCGATCAGGCCATGCTGGGCGATCTGCCTACAGCCATCAAGATGGCGGTGATCGACAGCATGGACATCCACGGCAACCTTGCCAATCAGCTGCTTGAGGATGAACACAAGACCGCTGCCTTCGGAAAAATACTCATGGAACTACTGATCAAGGGACTTGCGGCTTAGTTGCCTTGCGGACATCGGATAGAATCTCATCCGATGTTTTTTCCGAACATTGGATAATCTGGTCCGCGTGTTTGAGATAGAGTGGCCGGCGTTCCTTGTAGAGATCATCGAGCGTCATGCCGGGTTGGATAACGACCCCCCGCTCTGAATAATCTCCGATTCGGCGTTTAATTTCGTCCGGTGAAACATCGAGAAAAATAATACGCGCCATGGATTTTAAATGGCCCATGGCTTCGTTGCAATAAACCGCACTGCCGCCGGTGGCGATCACACAGTTTTCGCAGATGACCGATTTGACCGTTTCGCATTCCAGCGTTTGATAGGCATCCATTCCGTTGGCATCTTGAAATGCCTGCATGGAAATTCCTGCGCGGGCCTGTACGAGCAGATCCGTATCCATAAACCCCATCGAAAGCCACTTTGCCAACTGAACACCCAGCGTGCTCTTCCCGCTAGCTGGCATTCCGATCAACACTATATTAGACCTCTTGTCAGACATAACTAATAACCACCCGCTTCGCTGAAGAACACGAAGCGCACGAAGAACGGAAGCCTCTCTCGCCCTTCGTGATCTTCCTTTCTTCGTGGTGAACTAAACTTCGTAATCGACGACAGCGCGTTCGCAGACGAGCGGTTTAACAAATTCGACCACTTTCAGGTGTTCAGGATGTCCTGCGTATGCTGCAAGGTCATTCATTGTGTTAAATTCCGTAGTCAGCACCATATCTTTCGACGCTTCTTTCCCAACGATATCCAAGCCGATTTCAATATTAATCAGGCTAGGCACGACGCCCAGCAACGATTCGAGCTGACGCTTCATTTCTAGCTTATCCGCTTCGACGACATCATCCTTAAACTTCCACATCACAATATGTTTAATCATGGTTTTATATTTCCTGTTAAATTCGACGCACATACTAATCACGAATCATTGGGGCGAACCAAGAGCAATCTTTGGGATCAATCGCGCTTCATACCCTATTCCCTCCCTTTAAAGCGCCATACCCAGCAGTCGATAACCCCATCAGACCGAGTAACCGAGCAACATTCTTGGTAACGCAACCATTAACACCGACAAAATTGTCCTTATTATAATTTGTAATCCCAGTGGTCGTTCCTCTATTTTGCCTCCCTTAAATCGGAAAAAAAATCGGCGGTAAATTTTAATTTTTTATAAATAACTGGTACCGAACACCAATTTAGAAAGGAAAATATAATGGATAAACTAAAACAATCACTGGGCCTTGACGAACAGGCGGGATCAGAGAACAGAAGAAAAGAACTGATATCCTATCTCAACCTAAAACTATCCGCGCTTGATTTACCGATCTACGAAAATACGGATACAAAGGAACTGGGACTCTCTATAGACCTGATTAAAAATATTAGGGAGCGTAACCGCATTCTCCACGATTATTTATGCCCTATAGATAAACGCATCCAGAACTTTCTAGATCGCTATCTAATTGATGTCTGCCCTGATGGCGCGCCCACCCTTCCCAACAATACCTTGAATCTTGATCGATATGGATTGGCCCGTGAGTTGTCGCTTCCTCCAGATGAAAACCGCTTTCTCGCAAACGGCATCGAGTCCTACCGTATTGAACAAGGGGTACTGCATAATCCTAAAAATGACCGGCGTACCACCAAAGGAGCTTTCCACGTCTCTGCTGGCGGCTTTCCTGTTGCAGCGGATAAGTTGGAAGTTCCGGTCGTTACCTACAGCAAGCTTCTTGAACATGCTTTAAAACCTCCGCAGAGCCAATTAGAACTGCCATTTACCTCGACGCAGGAGAACAAAGCATCATCGTTTGTATCTTTGCTACTCCGCCCTCTCGTATGCCCTGAGGTTCCCGGATTTATTAATCGCAAGGATATGGAAATCCGGTTCTTTGTACCCGGCAACTATGTTTGTAATCTGGATTTTGTGGAAACCATTTTTGGCAACGCCGGTGACCCCTACCTGCCTGAAAATGATGCTGGATTGGATACCGAACATTGGACGGGCTATACCGGATGCGTCATCCTGGCACCACATATCTGCGGGCTTAACAAAAAAGAACTCGGTCTCCCGAATATCAAGGATGCCACCGAACGTCAAAAGCGTGACGGCATGTGCTGGGAAAAAGAAGAGGATCTTTATAATGACGGCAGCCCGTTCAAAATCTGTGCGCGGGATGAATCGGGCCTCATGGTAACCCTCATTGCCGACAACTATTTCGGCTACTGCAAAAAGGAAGTTAAAACCCAGATCGGCTTTGCGGCCAACCTTTATGGTCTGTGCGAAGAAGAACACGCCGGTGGCGCATTGGCTATTCCAAGAACCAATCTAGGGCACGAGTTTATTCCCGATAGCACACTCGCCATATTCGACCATACCATGGAAGACGTTCAATCCGTTATGGGCGATGCGATTACAATGCATTCAGAGGGATATGCCACAGATAACGCCTTTGAAAATGTATTCTATATTCCCGGAAACGCCCGTTTCGATGTCAGCAGTCAAATCGTTTCATGGGAACAGGGTGATACCACAGAAATCCTGAAACTATTAGCCGAACGCACATTCATCTATCCCTCCGGCTATTCCGTTTGTATGGAAAAAGATCCGTCCGCCAATACCTGGCGCCTCGTTGAAACCTTTGCGGAAGGAACGCTTTGCCATAAGCCTTGTACCGTATCTGGCGGAGGAAAGTCTGAAATTTCTAAATCCATTAGCGATGCCATGCTGTATGGCTCTATTTTTGTTGGGAAGTACAACACGGATATGGATGCCGTTGACGAAATCATTCGCCATAACTTTTCCAAGCGTTTTCTCATTCCACGTGAAAAAAATCATACCTCACGCTCCATCCTCGGCAGTGAACGTTCGTTGGGTTCCGTGATCAAACTTCTGAACCCCTCTCCGGAAAATAACCGGGAATTTAACGCTTGGCTCCAGGATATTCCCAATCGGATTAAGGGCCTCATCTTCCTGCTAAAACGTCACTACGACAAAGACTGGGGTAAGAACTGGCGCGAGCATTTTATCGTCGATTTTGTCAACGGCGAACTTGGGCATGAACTGAAGTTTAAGGGTCAGAAAATGATTGGTAATTATTTGCGCGTGGGCATGAGCCCAGAGGGCATCTGGCGCACCAGTAAACTACGGACCGATTTCATTCCCTCCGCAAAAATCCAGTGGGAAGACGATATTTCAGCCTCGTTGATCGTTCCAAGCCGACTGCTCACGAATCTCAACCCGGACTACAACAAATCCGAGAGTGTTAAAATTGTTGAAAACTGTGAATACCGTTTCTTCCAACGTCCGGATGAAGCCGTTGTTCGTGGATTTGATAAACAGGCGGAGGCAGACCTCGCAAGTCCCAATAGCTTTATCTCCAATTTTGCTCCGCTCAACCGGGCGGATGCGCGCAACATTGTAGATAATAGCATTCAGCTGAATGAATATACCGACCCCATGCGGAACCTCATTAAACGCGTTGCTCAAGCAGATGATGAAAATACCTACTTTGTAGATTCTGCTTCACCGCGAATCGTCAATGGAACGCCGACCAAAAACCCGCGGTATTTGCAAGTCCGCCCCGACTTGATTGATGAGGAACCGAAGTATCTTTCAGATACCACCATGCGCCTCAAACGTAAAATCGCGCAAGGAGGCGCTCTATTCACCCCGGTTAATGCGGTATTACCTGGACGCCGGAATAATCCTGCAGAGCCCGGCATCAGGCCGCTCGCTGTTTTTGGACCGATTCACTATCAGGAACTTCCAGAACTCTTCATGGAGTTTATCTGTAGTCTCACCGGAAAATCACCGTCTACAACGGGAGCAGGCACGGAAGGCGCGCTTACCAAAGGACCCTTCAATGCATTGGTGCCCTGTGCTGACCTCAACAACGCGTTGCTCTCCTTTATTCTAACAGGACATAACGGGTTCAGCACCGCTGCCGGCTACATTGGATCCAACTTTAAGGTGGAGCACGATATCAGCTTGCTGATTCCGGAACTCTGGTGCCGCATGACGGTCGAGGAACGTGAGCCTGCTGTCATGATTGAAAACAGCCTGCTCGAGAAGCTCGACGACTTTGACTATAAAGGACAACGCGTACTTGCCAGCCGACTGGGCTATCGAATCACCAACGGTTTTGTAAATGAATATCTCGGCAAGGTCTTTGAAGCTCCGACGACCGTATTCACTCCGGATATGCTGCGCCCGGAACTCCAGAGTATGGATGAGTTTGTAGATGGCATTAACAACATTACGGAAACGCAACAGAAGATTGCTCAGCGTTATATCGACTTTGGAACAGTTAATAACTTTATCCCGCCACTGAAAGCGTTGATCCATATCATGGCAACAGGAAGCTATGAAGGTCAGTCCATCGAATCACCTAAAACACGAGACCTATTCACGCGTGAATCGGTTCTCCAGAGTGATTGGTATGCAGAGCGATTGAAGATAAAGCAGGCCCGCAAGGCGGCTTGCTGCCGCGGCCATATCGACTACCTCAATGAATTTATTAGCCACAAACACAATGCGAAAGAAGTTGACCGTCTACAGATTAAATCACGCCTACAAGCCGTAATTGATCGTCTTGAATATGTTGAGACCGATCAGTTTATTGATAACCATATCGGCACCATTGGCGCCGATCCAATCGCGTAGCTCGTTCTCAAGAAACAGAGAAAAGGTTATTTACCTTTTTTTCTGTTTCTTGAGCTCTTCGTATTCATCGAGTGTGCCGGGATAGTCGACAATACCTGTCTCGGTAACCTCAAATATACGTGTCGCCAGCGTCGCGATAAAGCGGTGGTCGTGCGAAACAAAAAGAAGGGTGTTTGGAAATAAGGACAGACCGAAGTTTAACGCTTCAATAGATTCCAGATCCAGATGATTGGTCGGTTCATCGAGGGCGAGCACATTGCCGCCATCCATCATCATTTTAGAAAGAATCAGCCGGGCTTTTTCTCCTCCACTGAGAACGCCGATCTTTTTCAACGGATCGTCGCCGCGGAAAATCATACGCCCCATGAAGGACCGAAGTTCCGCTTCGGATGTTCCGATTTCCGCAAAGCGGTTCAGCCAATCTAACGCTGTAGACTCCGCATCCAGAATATCCGATGCATCCTGAGGAAACATCCCAAGCTCAACGGTACCTCCAAACTTAATTGCTCCACCATCACTTTCAAGCCGATTGCAAAGCGTATTCAACAGCGTTGTTTTACCGATCCCGTTTTTACCGATAATGGCCACGCGTTCCTCCGGACCGATGGTGCAGGAAAAATTGCTAAAGATTACTTCATCATACGACTTCGAAATCTCTTTTGCTTCGATAACTTTATCACCCAGTCGGTTCTTTGGATTGAAGCGAATAAAGGGCGACACCCGGCTACTGGCCTTGAATTTCTTGATCTCCAGCTTATCCAGTGTCTTTTTGCGTGAAGTTGCCTGCTTTGCCTTTGAAGCATTAGAGCTGAAACGTGAAATAAAAGCCTTCAGGTCATGTGCCTGCTTTTCCACTTTCTTATTGGCTTTTTCCTGCAGTTCGCGCGCTTCCAAACTGGCGATGGTAAAATCGTCATAGTTTCCTGGGAACATACGAATTTCATGGAAATCCAAATCTGCGATATGGGTGCACACCTGGTTCAGGAAGAAGCGGTCATGCGAAATGGTAAGGAGAGTTCCATTGTAGCGTGTAAGCAGCTCAACCAACCATTCAATCGATTCCATATCCAGATGGTTGGTTGGTTCGTCGAGCAATAAAATATCGGGTTTGCCAAACAGCACCTGCGCCAGCAGTACTCGAAGTTTAAAACCGCCTTGCAGTACCGTCATTTTCTGTTCGAATAAATCTTCGGTAAAACCAAGACCAATGAGCAGGCTGGCCGCTTCCGCCTCCATGGTATATCCGCCCGCTTCGCCAAACTCATCTTCAATATGCCCGCAACGGTCATTCTCTTCGTCGGTCAGTTCATCCTTGCTGTAAAGATATTCCCGCTCACAATGCAGCTTCCAAAGTTTGGGATTGCCAGTATATACGGTATCGATAATCGTATGTTCATCAAAGTCGGAATGATCCTGTCGCAGGTAACCGAGCGTGCAATCGTGTCCAATAGTAACCTGACCTTCACTCTGCGTCAGTTGGCCCGTCAGAATTTTCATGAAAGTGGATTTTCCGGAGCCGTTAGCTCCAATTAAGCCGTAGCGATTGCCGGGAATAAATTTGACCGAAACGTCTTCAAAAAGAGTCGTCTGACCAAAACGCATGGTTATCTGAGATGTTGAAATCATATAAAATTACCTGTGTTAATCCTATTTTTCTCTAAAAAAGCAGGGCGTGCTATACCAACTTATTCCGGTAGTGCCGACCTCAAACTTCAACCAAGTGAACTCGTTCACTATCACCGCATTTCGAATACGCCGGAAAGCAATGTATGGGCATTGCTTGAATTCACGGAAAAAAGTAGACTTATATCATGATTATGATCGGAACTGTCACGTCCTGATTTAAAGTTGTCACTCTATTTCACGATTCCTATCTGGGCCTGGCAGCGGCCTGCGTTGTTATTTCAGCACTCGGCCTATTCTCCAGCTCAAGAATTTCAGAAACAACGCCGGTTGGTTCGACGAAATAAAAGTTCACCCTTTTAATTCGTGTTAAAATTAATTAGATCGCCGCCGGCCGATTTCGAAGAGGCAAACACCTGTTGCCACCGAAACATTCAGGCATTCCACAAATCCCGCCATGGGGATTTCGAGCAGGAGATCACATTTCTTCATGGTCAGCTCCCGCATCCCTTTGGCCTCCGATCCCATAACCAGCGCCAAGGGTCCACTGAGATCTGCTTTATATAGGCTCTGCGTGCCCTTGTGATCCGAGGTTCCCGCAATTCGTATTCCAAGGTCTTTTAGTATTTCTATCGTACGAGCCAGGTTTGTGACCCGGAAGATCGGCGTATGCGTTGCACCACCACAACTGACAGACATTGCGGTTTGAGTGACCGCCACAGCACGGTCTTTCGGCATAATAACCGCTGTGACTCCCGCACCATTCGCTGAACGAAGACAAGCACCCAGATTATGCGGATCCTGAATGCAGTCTAGAATCAGGATCAACGGTTCCTTTGTCTTTTCCAGCAGCTCGGGCAGCTCCGTCTCATCCATCAATAATGGTTTGGTTCCCGTCGCGTGCGCATTCTTCCGCGCACCCTGGTTATTACCCCGGCCAAAATCGGACCCCCGTTTATTAAATTGTTTCTTGCCTCCTGCCATAACCGATTACCCTCTTAAAATTCGATTGAGAATATTCACTATTTCACGTCCGCGAACCATTTTCTTTTCAATTAAATCTCTTTCACGCAGAGCTAACAGAGTAAGCAGAGAACCTGAACCAACCCTTCTTCTCTTAACTCTGCTATCTCTACGTGAGACACAATCTATTGAGCATTACTTGCGATAGTAGTACGAAGTTTTAACGGGTCTTCCGCCAAATCAGTGGGTAAATGAATGATTAACACACCGAGCAACTTATCTGTAATAAACGACACTACTCAGAAGGAGTATGCCCGGTGCGAA
>JADGFE010000269.1 GCA_016744085.1 Kiritimatiellales bacterium
GCAGTCGCCGGAAGGCGGGAGCTTCGGCTAGCGGTTTGAGCTGGCCGTTGAATCCGAGCTTTCCGGTTTCGTAAGCGCGCTCCAAGAAGAAAGGGTCAGGAAGAAAGGGTCAGGAAGAAAGGGTCAGTCCCGTAATCTAGTAATTTTATTCTCATCGCCGACTTTAATTGAACGCTTACTGTACTGTATTCCCCTTTATTTACAACCTATTTGTGATTTTTTACTACATTACGGGACTGACCCCTTCGACGCTGGCGACGAATATGGGCATGGGCAACGCGTGGCTCAAGAAGCAGGGCTTAATCAGTCTAAAAGAACAATGGAGCAAAATACATTATCCCGCTTAATCAGGGGATGGAGTCTTACGAACCGCCAAGTGCGGAGCCGCATGCTTGGTGGTGTGGGGAGAGGGAGCTAAACACTCCCTCTTACCCGATTTGGATGATATATTCCAGCCGTCCCTGTTGCTTGCTTACTTGGACGGGGGTGATGCCTCGTTCCTCTGAGTACTGAACCTATGAGCTTGGACAGCTCTATACTTTATTCTTCTCCGGTGAGCTTTGGTGCTTTTTCTTTTCGCTCTTCTATCTCTTTGACAACTTCCTGCATCATCACAGTTGGTAACAGGAACTTTCCAGAAGGGAACGATCCGGTAACATTTGCAACTTCTCCGCGCAGAATCCCGTAAAGAATGGTTGCTGAGTTTACTCGCACCAGATAACCCATCTGCTTGTCAGATAACTCCTCCGAAAATCTAAAGAATCCCTCAATCTCGGCCTTAATCTCATAAGGACAAGTCTGAGCTTCCTCATTCATATCGGGAGTAACCTTGATCCGAAGGACCATGCGTATCTTGTGATCATCCTGATCATTACAAAACAGGTCATAATCAAATGCACAGTTCAACGAGATTTCAGTGATTTCTATTTTATCTGCGCCACTTATCTCCAAATGACGAAGGAAGAAATTGTTCAATTCACAAATCGGTTTCATAAGACCTTCCTTTACGCAGCCATGGCGTTGGCATAATCAGCTTTAGCATCGTAGGTTGACCGACAGACTTGCTCCGCACACGGAACGAAGTGGTCAACATCCTGTTTCGCGGAAACAAGGTATTCATGAAAAGCGGAGACATATCCCAAGGCACTTACGGAAGGAGAAACCTCCAGTAGGATCTCTGCGGGAATTCCAAGTCCTTCAACCAGATTTTTAATCATGGTTTTGCTGAGACCCCGCTTTCCATTCAACACTTCCGACACCTTGCTGGGAGATCCAAGATATGTGACCATATCGGCATTAGTGAGCCCCTTCTGATCCATAAAAAACAGAATGGCCTCAACGGGTTCAGGCATCCCAATCGGGTACTGATTTTTTTCATAGGTTTCAGCAAGGAGGGCCAGAACATCCAGTTCATCCTCTTCAGGAGTTCCGGGAGCTGCATCCATTAACTTTTCGATGCGTTCCAATGCAGCTTCGTAGTCAGCTTCTGTTTTGATTATCTTCATCATATTGTCTCCGCATTGATTTTGTCGTATTCCTCGTGGGTACCAACAAATCGAATGAACAAAATTCCTGTGTTGTAATGAATCTTTACCACAATCCGATAGTGATTGCCTTTAATGTTAAAAATCGCTCGATTTCCGGAGATAACATCAGCACTACCAAACCTTTTCTTTATATCGTCGAAACAGCCCCATTCTTCTTTCTGAACCGTTTTATACCATGTTTGTAGCGCACCTTTTGCATCGGTGTGATTTTCCCAGAACTCTCTTAATGGCTTTATCGATATAATTCTCATTTAAACCCACCCCTCTGGGAAACGGATGAGCACATTCCCGTTTTGGGAATTACAAGTAAAGCACAATTTCCCAAAAAGGGAAGGGCTTTTGGGGAGGTCTTTTGATCATTCTTGGGAGGTTGCATTTGATTCGGGGCATGGTTGTTGAAGGTTTGTTGTCATACTTTTGGAACGATGGGGTACTTAATATTATTTCTTGATCCAACGTTTGAGATGAGGCTGAGTGCAAACCAACTTTGCCTGGCTCAACGGGCGTTGTCACGATAGCCTCAATTGACTGGGTACGCCCGTCATGGGCGCAAACTAATGGGGTTAAAGTCCCCTGCGCGTAGTCCTGCTTATGTGTAACTTCTTTCATGAAGTGAAACGTTAGCTAAAGCGCTAGACGAAATCAACTGCGATTCCGCGAGGAATGGTGGAGAGGAAGATGGAGTTCAATATTGTGAGCCGACGAACAGAAATCGCATATAAGGCTGAGGAGGTGGATGAGCGTGCCCAGCATCGCGAAGTCCGGGACTGTGCCTCTACGGTAAATGCGGCGGTTGTGCAATTGGAGTTTGCGTCCTTATCCGGGGAGACCTGCCGCACAT
>JADGFE010000107.1 GCA_016744085.1 Kiritimatiellales bacterium
GGGCATAAAAGGGCAGCATACTACCCACCGATTCTGCGGAAGAGGCGAAAAAATGATGGAAAAATTTGATGCTGACGGCGATGGGCAGCTCAGCGAAGACGAAAAAACTGCCATGCATGAAGAGTTTGAAAAGCGCAAGAAAGAGCGCGGAAAAAATAACGAATAGTTTTGCGAGACATCTCGGGATGTCCGGGAAATGATGCGCAGGAACCTTCCCCTCCTGTGCATCGTTTTCATTTTAATACCTTCGATTCATCAGGAATTCTGCGATACCCCGTAAAGAACTAGTATCGGAATCAATAAGGCCAAGAGCCGCTATCGCATCAGTTGTGAGTTTTTTTACTTCGGATCTAGCGGCTTCCATACCGTGGACAGCAGTGTAGGTCATTTTATGATGTTCAAGATCCGATCCAGCAGGTTTGCCCAGTTCCTCGTCCGTAGAGGTTTCATCAAGAATGTCATCCTCGATCTGGAACGCCAAACCGATTTTTTCACCAAAGATACTTAGATTTTTAAGTTCTTCCTCTCCAGCACCTCCGGCGATGGCTCCCATGCGGATGGATGCACGAATTAGAATGGCCGTCTTATTCATATGAATGAATTCGATTAGGTCAGCATTTGATTTTTCATTTTCTGCAGCTAGATCTTCAACCTGCCCAGCTATGACTCCCAGTGAGCCCGCTGCCTTTGCCAACTCGAGCGAAAGTGAACTGTTTTGTTGTTCTGCGAGTACTTGAAAGGCATGGATCATGAGCGCATCGCCCGTAAGAACGGCATTCGCGATGCCATACTTAATATGACAGGTAGGCATGCCACGGCGAAGGTCGTCATCATCCATACAGGGGAGATCATCGTGTATCAATGTTGAGCAATGGTATAACTCAACGGCGATAGCCGGTGCTATTACGTTATCACCCAAAGCATCAAATGGTTCCGCAGCGGCAAGGCATAGAAGCGGGCGGATTCGTTTCCCTCCATTCAGCACGCAGTATCGCATAGCCTCATGTAGAATAGTGGGGCGAGTTTCTGCGGATGGTAAACATTGGTCCAGCGCGTTGTCTACCAGCTCCTGTTTTTCTTTAAGATAGGTTGTTATATTCATAATAGATTTCCAATCGAGTTCGGCGTGTATAAGGGAATTTACTTGGGTTGAAAACCGAAAAGGTCGTTTAAGCGTATAAATAGGCTGCTGAACATTATACCTTAAGATCTGTAGGCTTGTGCTGAAAATGGTTAGCCGCCGGAATGTTTTTTCTGATTTGTAAAGTAACCCCCAGTGTATCCATCCAAGGTTGCGGTTAACTCAAGCAGTCTTAATTCTTTTTGGGAGTAACCTGCAGCGCGCGGATCGATTGCTGTGATTTCTTTTTTGAGTCGAAGACGTTCAAAGTACAATCGATTAATTTCATCAAGTATATCCAAACGAAGCTGGGTCGTTAGTTTAGTACGGTTATCAATGTCATCTTCGTAGTTGTTCCATATGAGGTTGCCCATGTCCCACGACAATGTGACGCCCCAATCATAGGGGCCTTCAGAAAAATAATGTTTCTCGTTATCTTTGGTGCTTCCTCTTATGGAGTTGTCAAAATCCAAACTGACCTTTGGGAATAGAGCCCTGTATTTTATTCTTTTTCTCCATTTGGCCACTTTGTCAGGATGGACGGAATTGTAGCGTAAGGCAGCTTCCTGAAGTTGCTGGATGGAGGGTTCGCCCTTTATCATTTCTTCCAGACTGACGTACTTTGGAGAAGGTTCTTCCTTTGACTCCATTTTTTTAAAGAGTCCTTTGTCCGTGGCGACATAGATTTCACCGGAGGGGCTGAAGTCCATCCAGTTGATTATTGAGGAGGGCAGTCCCTCGAATATCGCTCTTGTTTCACCGTTTGATCGGTTCACGCTGAAAAACCCAGTACTGCTGCATGCATAGAGGATGTTCATATCTTCAGCTGATTGGCCAAGGCATGCGATAGAGATATTGTCGGCACCGGAAGCATAAAACTTTTCCCAGGTCTCTCCTTGATTGAGCGAACGATATAAGCCTCTGTTAGAGCCAAGCCAAAGGTGAGACGCTGAAATAATATCGGGTTTAATCAGATTAAATTTCAGGCTACTTCCTTCCTGATCATTTCTGGTGACGAATAGCCGTTGCAGACTGCCGCCGGGATACAGGAGATAGAGTCCTCCATCACAGGTTATGTAAACCCGATCCCCCAATCCTTCCGCAGAATAAACGGCATTGTTACTCAGTCCGGGAACAGACCTCCAGTTCAGTACGGTTTCGCGGGCATAATAGAGGCCGGAAGTCGTCGCGATATAGATGACTCCCTTATGCGACAGCACGAAGTTAATGGTTTCCCCCTCTTTAGAGGAGAAGATCCGTTCGGCATCAGTGCGTACCCTGTAGCAGTGGCGGGTTCCGGATAGGTAAATGGCAGAGGTGTGCTCGTCAATACAGAGGTGGCTGATCTGCTCTCCTGTCAGGATTGCTACTTTGCGAAAAACGCCCTTATTGCTTTCGTTAATGTAGAGCGTGTTTTCCGACGCAACAGCCATCTTTGAAGGATTGGTTTTCGAAAAAGCAACACGACGAATTTTGACATTATCTATTCCCTCGATCCTTTCAAAGGAAGCGAACGCGTTGTAACTGAAGAAGAGGTACAGAAGTATCTTTATTTTTTTCATGGTATGAGGAGAGATAGCAAAAATAATAAAAACAAGTAAACAACTTACAGAAAAAGAATATAGTAACTTATACTATTCTTAAAAACTTGTGCGGCGGATTGATTGCGGCAGGTGCTTCGGAGGGTTGATTAGGGGGCGTTAGGGTCGGAATTCGTTCAGAATATTTCCCCATGCGCCTTGTCCTGTAGCCTTTCGCAAGGTGCTGCTTAGACCATAGAACACACATGCGGCCCGACTTGTTTCAGGGTCTCGCCAGATGTAAACGACCGCTTGCTGTGTACTCCGTACTTCGTCATCTGATATGGTTCCATCCGTATTAAAATCTGTTCCATCCTGAGCCGCCAGAAGCACCGTAAACAAGGTGTCTCTCGGATTGAATAGTTCGTATGTATTTCTGAAAAAACCTTCCTGCTCCCACGTGTTCAAATCTTCGAGAACGATTTCAAAAATATTGGTGCCGTAATTTGAGGCCTGAGTTGGCCAACTTTTGGTGGAATAATAGTTCATGAATTTATCCGCCGCCAGTTGCGCCTGTGCAGCGGTTAGCTGCTTGCTAGGCTTTAAATTATAGTCATCAAGCGCTACGTTAAAAAATCCCGATGCAATTACTGGTTTATGTGGAGAATAGGGGTTAATCCTGCCGTGTAATGGAGGCGCATCTGCATAGGGCGATAAATTCTGAAGAATCTGTCGGGTGTCATCATCGTCGTGAACCTCCATCATCTGAAACGTCTTCCAGGGCTTATTCGTGCTGTATAAAAAGTAGGTAAACTCCCATGGGGTATCGATCTTATCCGTGTTTCGAACAAAAATTTTATTTGGTTCATCAGGAGTATTTGAAAAATCCTGGATAACCGCTGAATTTACTTCTCCCAATGTTGCAATGGTTGCGGTGTTGTTAACCTCTATTTCTTCCACCCACTGTTCTATTGATTCGCCATCCCAATTCAACCTCGGGTCCACGCAAGCCATGCCTGCCACGAACTGATTAGAGACGATTAGACTGCTACCGCTATCAAAGTATTCACTGGCAAGTGCCGCCATGTCGGGAACCAAATCATTTGCAACGGCATTTTCCATGGGGAGTTCGAGCCCGATAACCCGATCTACTAATTTGCTCTGCGACACATTCGTGCAAAAAATAGCTGAAAAATAAATGTCGGATTGTAACTCCTCAAACAAGGAGATCATCTCATTCGTACTGCTTACTTCGGTTACGCTTTTACCCGCATAAATCAGGATGTCATATGGGTCGGCCCCGGGTATCAGAGCTTCTTGAGGTATGTTAAAAGCACCGGTCCAGTTTGTGATGCCTTTTAGAAAACTGCTGGATATTGTTCCTTCATAATCGGGCACCTCGTCTAGGTGTACAGAAAATGCATCCTGTGCTTCATAACCCACAAAAGGATACCAGACTTCGATCTCAAGTGAATATCGGTTGGATATGATTACACTTTCGACAATAGATATGGTTTCACCATTATCAGCAGTGTCTTCGCTCATTACGGGTACGAAACTAAAATTAAATGTTAATACCAACTCATTGATCAGGGGGACGGGTTCCACGGAATAGTCGGTGTACTCACCGTTCTCATTCTCAGGATATGAATCCTGATCCAGATAATCCCGCAGCTGGTTCATGACAAATGAAGTATCAGTAATGGCGCTGATGGCACCGAGTTCGCGTTTTATAACGTCATTAGCCAGCGTGGCTGTATTTGTGCCCATGAAGGTTCGTTTATCTTCGTCGGGTGGTGAATATGAAAACGTGGAGAAATTTTCAATTGGGGCGGTAATAATATCGGGAGAACTGATTTGATTTAACGTGTAAACATCTCTTAAGGATTCATATCTTCGCCAGGCATTTTCGCGATTATAAACAAAGGCCAGCCCCGGCGATAAATCAATATTAGAAGCGGATCGCAGCGTTCCTTTTGGCGTGTCGGAATTAATATGTGGAAAGTTGTCCGTTGCAGAGGAATTACTGAATTCGCTTAGCAATGCATTGGAGAGCTGAATCTCCTGCGGTGACGTGCCGGCCTTCCGCTCTTTATAGTCGGTAAGGGGGGACAGACCGCCCGCACGGTTGGCATCGAGCAATCCAGACGAGTTAATCACCATATATCCAACGCGGCCGATTGCATCTCCTTGCGTATGGATGGTTTGCCATTCGGTTTTTTTGAATTCAGATTTATAAGGGGGGGCAATCAGATCATTTTCAGCGGTAAAATAATCCTCTTCCAGATCAAAAATAAGTGTACGTGCTACCCATGATTTTTCATCTCCTCTAGATCCAAATACAAAGAAGTCCGGATAATTGGAGTTCGTGGAGATATCAATATCTTCCATTGCTCTGGAAAGCGCTGCATGAAGTAAGTGGCGAGTTTGTGCTGAGGCGGTATGGGCACGACCGGCGAGCCGTTCGGAACGAGTTTGCGTTGAGAAGGCAATAATGGTGAGGGTTAGGATCGCCAGAAAACCCAGAACGATAACCAGTGCTGTGCCGCTTTTATGTTTTAGAGGAGGGATCATTTCAGTTAAGTAGATTTTGGATGCCCTGATTCATCATATAAATACGTCGAGTATAAATATTTTCATTCTTTCTGATATATGAAGAGGTGTTTCGCCGTATTGCGATCTTCATTGATCTGGCAGGTATCAGCCCAATGGAAACATCAATAAAGCGTGGACTGTTCTTGCCCGCTGCAAGGCCTTCAAGGGCATTAGGAATCCAGTCCGGATCGCCGTTGATCCTGAAATCAAGAAAGGTGAGTACGGCATGATTTTTCAGCTGATTTGATGCGGCGCGGGTATAGTTAATGGACTGGATTGCATCCGAAGTCTTGCCAACATCGGCTGCAGAAGAGATGCGATTCGTGATGTAATAATCTGAATGGTTTATCAAATTCCGGATTGCAGATGATGTGTTGCCAGCGGTGTCGCCCGCAGTTTCAAGGTTTATATAGCGGTTCCATAATGAATCCGTTTCGGAGTTCAAGGAGGAGATGCGTAAGGGAGCGGTATCGCGCGGGATATCGGCATTCTGTTTTCGAACTGCTGTGGAAACAAAATAAAGTGTGCCGTCTCTTGAATCGGGATAAATGCGGAAGGCCACATTCGTTCGTATTAACGCCTGACTGATATCCTGTTCGAAAGCATCGAGCAGCATGCGGGCTGTGTCATCGAGCACGAGTTGATCAGAACCCCTATTAACCGCTTTGGTACTTTCGTTGAATACGCGCGACATCATCAGAGCAATCAAAACCAGCAGCGTGATCGAAATAATGATCTCGAGCAGCGTAAATCCAACTCGGTTCTGTTTGCATCGACACCCCATTATTTTTTCCCCCAATTGTAAATTTCGGTGTAGAAAATCCGTTCAGATCCATTTGTAGAAAGCCCTGGCCATACTCGCAGGGTGATTTCTTTCGTATTTCGGAATTCAGCGATATCCAAAATGTAAGAAACGGTATAGAGGTGCTGGTGATGGTTTTCAAAATTGAAGTCCTGAACTTTGAACTGGGCCAAGGACCCAATGGGTAGTGCGTTTGTGCTTCCATCATATCCGGGGACAAGCATGGTGCCGTTTGTTGAAATATCATTCCAGTCTGTAACGGAATGGCAATAATTTAAAACTAGATCCGAAAAGCTGACCACATCCAAATCATCGTGCGCCTTTGCGGAGCCATCGAGCGACGTTCCCAGCAAGCCGATAACCGCCACAATTCCGATTGAGACCACGAGTAGGGCAAGAATAATTTCCATCAGGGAAAATCCTCGTCTCATTTTACGCTTAATAATGGGCATGCGGTTCATTGGCAACTCCACGTGGCTTACCATTTTCATCGTAGATAATGTCGGTGACGAACCCACGACCCTGCAGGTCCATCTGAATTTCTTTGCCCAGCCGCCCTCCGGCAGGATTATAAAATTCTTCCGCAATCAATAAGCGACGCTTATGGTTTAACGATGTGGCCGATTGACCGGTTGGGGAAAACCCGACGACAACATACGTATTGTCCTGAATCTTTAATTCATTTTGTTCATTGAATGCGCCATTCCATTTGTCGGAATAGTCCACAGCAAACAGGTTGTTGGAAAAACTGCTCTGATCATCAAACACCACGCCTTCAGGCAACCGTTCCCATTTTTTTAAGTAGTATCCGGCCTCCTGGGGGATTGGGGTAACATTGGTATGTATGTTGATCGTGAAAACAGCAAAAGCCCGGAAGGCCAGATTCGAGTCGATTTGGCCTTCGTTCAAAACCAGATAGGTCGGCTGATTTTCGGTTATGGCAAACTGACGCGCCAACTGCGTTGCGGAATGCACCGAATTTGCGGCGGCATCGAGCTTGGATAGTCCGGAAATATTGGTCAGCACGGGCAGGGCAATTACAAACAAGATTCCGATGATGGCGATGGCCATAAGTAGCTCGGCAAGGGTGAAGCCGGCTGCCGGTTTGGAATGTGATTTGCCCTTCATCCACACAACATATCCAAAGCCTTTGGGCGCGGGTATGTTTTTTTTCGTTTATTTGAAAACCAAGTCGATTTCAAAAAGAAGGAATGCCTACTGGCTTGCACGTCAAATTAAAAAGATCCGGTTGCCTTGACTCTATTGCACGCTCTGCTAATTTCAGGGCGTTTTTTGTTCGATATCAGCATTTTAGAAAACAAGGAGAAATACAAATGGCTCAAAAGAAATACGTCTACTTCTATGGCGTTTCAAAAGAACTCACGGATGGCGATAGCACTATGAAGGCCGTTCTTGGCGGAAAGGGTGCAAATCTCGCTGAGATGGCAAATGCAGGTCTTCCTGTCCCTCCCGGACTCACAATTTCTACCGAAGCTTGTGCTTATTATGCTAAAACCGGTGGTAAATATGCTCCAGAAATGGAAAAGCAACTCAAAACTCAGCTCAAGAAACTTGAGCGCGAAATGGGTCAGAAGCTGGGCGATCCAAAAAACCCGCTTCTCGTATCGGTACGTTCCGGCGCTGCGGCTTCCATGCCGGGCATGATGGATACCGTTCTTAACCTCGGCCTCACTGATAAGTCTGTATTGGGCTTCATCGAGCAGTGTGGCAACGAGCGTACTGGTTGGGACTGCTACCGTCGCTTTATTGATATGTTCGGCGATGTGGTAATGGGACCCTACACCGGTCTTACTCACCACGACTTCGAAGTTGAACTTGAAAACATTAAGAAAAAATACAAAGCCAAAGAAGACACGGACCTGACTGCAGAGCAGTTGAAGGAACTGACTGAGACCTATAAGAAGGTGTATCAGAAGAAAGTTAAGAAGCCTTTCCCGCAGGATCCGATTGAACAGCTCGACCTTTCTATCCGTGCCGTATTTGGCTCATGGAATTCAGAGCGTGCTGAAAAATATCGCCAGATCAACCAGATCAACGGACTTATCGGTACTGCCGTGAATGTTCAGTTGATGGTATTTGGTAACATGGGCGCTAAATCCGGTACCGGTGTTGCATTTACACGTGATGGCGGAACAGGCCACAGTAAGCCGATGGGTGAATACCTGCTCGACGCACAGGGCGAAGACGTGGTTGCCGGCATCCGTACGCCGAACGATCTCGACGACATGCCGAACGAAGAATCTCCGATCTGGGCCAAAGCCTACGCCGATCTTCAGAAAATCATGGGCCGTCTAGAAAAGCATTATAAGTATCCACAGGACGTTGAGTTCACGGTACAGGAAGGCAAGCTCTTCATGCTGCAGACCCGTAACGCAAAACGTACTGGTTTGGCAGGAGTTCGCTGGGCTGTTGAAATGGCTACAGGTAAAGATTTCTACACCGGCGAAAGCCAACCTAAGATTCTGACGCAGAAAGAAGCGTTGATGTCTTTGGGTGGCGATGATCTCGAACAGCTATTGTTCCCGATTTTCGATATTGCTGCTGAAAAGAAAGCTAAAGCAATCACCACAGGTCTTCCAGCGGGACCGGGTGCAGCTGTAGGTGCCATCGTATTTGAAGCAGAAGTGGCTGAAGCCGCTGTTGCCAAGGATCCCAATGCCAAGGTTGTTCTGGTACGTCACGAAACCAGCCCGGAAGACGTGGGTGGTATGTGGGCGGCTCAGGGTGTATTGACTTCTACAGGCGGAATGACTTCACACGCGGCTGTTGTTGCTCGTGGGTGGGGGAAATGCTGCATCTGCGGTGCTTCTGAACTGAAGATCGATTACAAAAAGAAAACCGTAACCATCGGTAAGAAGACCTATAAGCAAGGCGATTGGCTCAGCTTGAATGGTACAACTGGTGATGTATACGCTACGCAGATCCCAACGCAGGTTAGCCCGGTTGTGGCTGCTGTTGTTGATAATAATGCTACTGCGAAAAAAGACCCGATCTACAAAATGTACGAACAGGTCTCCAAGTGGTCTGATGCTAACCGTAAGATGAATGTCCGCACGAATGCAGACACTCCAAACGATTCCAAAGCTGCCCGTGCATTCGGTGCAGAAGGGATTGGCCTTTGCCGCACAGAGCACATGTTCTTTGAAGGCGACCGCATCTGGGCGATCCGTGAGTTCATTCTTGCAGAAGATGAAAAATCTCGTAAGGGCGCGTTGGCTAAGCTGCTGAAGCATCAGCAGAAAGATTTCGAAGGCATCTTCAAAGCAATGGACGGCCTGCCCGTTACTGTTCGTCTGCTTGATCCGCCGTTGCACGAGTTCGTGCCGCACACAAAGAAGGATCAGCAGGAAATGGCTAAGCGTTTGGGCGTGCCACTGAAAACCGTTACAGATCGCGTCCAGGAACTGCACGAGTTTAATCCCATGCTGGGTCATCGTGGTTGCCGTCTTTCCATCACGTATCCTGAATTGTGTGTAATGCAGACTCAGGCCATCATTGGAGCGGCATGTAAGGTTTCCAAGCTAAAGAAGAAGGTTAAGGTTCTTCCTGAAATCATGATTCCGTTGATCGGAACCAAGGCTGAGCTGGACTTTTTGGAAAAAATCGTTCGCGAACAGGCGGAAGCCGTAATTGCGAAGACAGGTGTTAAAGTGAAGTATCTGGTGGGTACTATGATCGAAATTCCGCGTGCGGCCCTTACGGCTGATGAAGTTGCGGAAACTGCTGAGTTCTTCAGCTTCGGAACTAACGACCTCACGCAGATGACCTTCGGCTACAGCCGCGATGATATCGGAAGCTTCCTGCCTGATTACCTAGGCAAAAAGATCCTTCCTGCTGATCCGTTCCAGACTCTTGACCAGACCGGCGTTGGCCAGTTGGTTAAATTGGGTGTTGAACGTGGACGTGAAACCCGTCCGGATCTGAAATGCGGTATCTGCGGCGAACACGGTGGAGACCCTGAAAGCGTGAAGTTCTGCGCCAAGGTTGGTCTTAACTATGTGAGCTGCTCACCTTACCGTGTGCCGATCGCCCGTTTGGCTGCAGCACAGGCTGCCATTAAAGGCTAAACTTTCCACCTAGTGGAAAATAGAAAAGCCCGTCATTGCGACGGGCTTTTTGTTTGTCCGGCAAAGCCGTCAAACCCGATCGACTGAAAGAGGTCGATAACACCCCGTTCGAGGGGAAGTTAATCCGAATCGCAACTGCGTCGCTGGTGACAGCGGGGTGGGAAGGAAGCGATAGGAAGTGAATGATACATAGCGTAAGCGAACCTGATTCAGCAGGTGTGGTGCGGTAAGCGTGTAAAATGGCGCGATGCCCAATACTCGAACAGACTGCATTTGTGATTGAGGATGGAATGATTCACAGGGAGCGGTGTATTAACCGGAGAAGCTCTGTATGAGTGTCCGCGAAAGTGGAATAGCTTGGCCTCAAGAGGAAGCTCAAGGGGTTGGGCGAAGCGTGCAGGGTGCAGATGGATCCGTAGTAGTGTTGAAGTCTCGGCCGATGAAAGCCCGTGAGGGTGTGGAGGATAAAATCGAGATGACCCGTAGTT
>JADGFE010000108.1 GCA_016744085.1 Kiritimatiellales bacterium
CAACCGGCTCCCTAGGGAGCCTAAACCATGAGAGATACAGAACTAAAAAGTGACAACTTTAAACCAGGACGTGACACACCGCACTCCAGATTTGTCCCCCTACCCTTCGGTCTCGTCCAACGCGTCTATATCTTCATCTTCCAGTTCAACCTTTTCAATTTTATTAAAACGGCTGGTAATTTTTTTTGCCGACACCTGGGCATCGCCAACGTCCTTGTTGGCCTGCCCAATATGTGTAGCCAGCTTGTCCATTCGTATCTGGAAACGGTCGAAATCTTTTGACAAAGCCACGAGATGTTCCTGAATAATGTGTACCTGTTTGCGAGTGGCAGCGTCTTTTAGCACCGCACGCGAGGTGGTCAGCACGGCCATCATCGTAGTTGGAGAAGTCAGCCAAACCCGCGCACGCTGGGCTTCTTCAACGAGATCAGGATAATGCGCGTGAATCTCGGCAAAGATGGCTTCAGCCGGAATAAACATCAGAGCTCCATCAGAGGTTTCACCCGGAATGATGTACTTGCTGGAAATATCCTTAATGTGCTTTTTAATATCCTGCCGGAACTGCTGCTCAGCAGCCTTTCGGTCGGCATCGCCTAGATCAAAATCGACCATGCGCTGATAGCTTTCCAGTGGAAATTTCGAATCAATGCAGATCGTACCGGTGGGTTCCGGGAGAAAAAGAACACAGTCCGCACGAACCCCGTTCGGAAACGTGTGTTGCAATGAAAAACTGCTCTCGGGCATAATATTTGAAATGAGCGCATTCAACTGCACTTCGCCGAATGCCCCGCGTGAACGCTTATCGGACAAGACTTCCTGAAGCGAAACCACATTACCGGACAGCTCGGCAATTTTTTCCTGCGCTTTATCAATTTCAACAAGCCGCTTTAGAACATCTTCAAACACCTTGCTGGTTTTCTCAAATCCCTTATCCAGCCGCTCTTCAACTTTTTCGCTGATTTCGCCCAGCCTTTTTTCGTTGGTATCAATCAGCTCTTTGACCCGTTCGCCAAACTGACGGCTGTTTTTTTCGAGGGATTCGTCCACCTTAACCCGTACCGATTCAACGTCATTGCGAAGCTCTTTTTCCAAACCCCGGAAAATATCTTCCAGCTTTTTTATACGCTCTTCACCCTGTTCCGTTTGGGCTCCGGTCTGACGGCTGAATTCGTCCAACCGGGTGTTCACTTTTGTGTTTCCGATCAGCTGAACCATCAAAACCGCCCCAAGAACAAGCAGCACAATAATTAAAAACAGGATTGTAAGCATTCATTTCTCCAAAGATTGGAAAATACTATGCCGAAACTTCCAAACCATGGAAAGTGCCGAAAATCACATACCGTTTTTCGTCTGGATTCACCCGCTTCAGAGTGCTAAGTTGCCGCGAATGAATACAGTATGACTGGGAGGCCTTCGGGAGCGATGCAGTTTTCTATTAGCGACAGTATGGTCAGTGAATTTCTGAGTGGAATCTTTGCGATTCTGGCTCTTGTAGCCGTTGGGGGAATTTTATCGCTCATACTGCGCCGGATGACGAGTCAATACCCGTTTTCAAGACTGGCTATCGTTTTGGCCCTTGCACCAATTAGTCTGATTTCATTTATCGATCGGAATGGCAGCTCTACCCTGTATCTTTATGCCATGATCGTCATCCTCTTGGGCATAACGATTGATGGTATTGCCTATCTGCTCGAACCTAAGCATCTAACTAAAGAGGATGTGGAAGCAGAGATGGAAGGGATTGAGACAGAGAACGTCGAAGAAGACCCCAGTGTTATTGTTTGGGAAAAAGCAGAATAAGCTATTTGGAATTTCGCGATTTAAAATGCGGAGAGTCTCCTCGCTCATTAAAACCGACCTCTTCACCGATTCCTTTGATGCGTCCACTCAAACACCCGCGGCACATGGCAGAATTTTCATCGATGCAGGGCTTATCGTCGTATAGCTGATATTTAGGGCGGAATTCGGTTTCCGTCAGATTCGGCATAATCACATTAGCACCACACTTCAGCCCCTGTTCCCGTCCAGTATATTCCAAAGCCTGGAGCGCGGTCGCGGCTGCAATATTAATATCCTTTAGAACAATGCGCGTGACGGCAATCATTTTCAGACCAAGCGTCAGAGCCGACTTCTTTTCCTTATCTGTATAAGCAGGGACTTCTTTGCCCATAGGAGTATCTGAATGCGGGATATACGGTCCCATTCCAACCATGTCGATATCGATATCTTTCAGAAATAAAATGTCCTTGGCCAAATCTTCCATTGTCTGCCCCGGCAAACCCATCATCACCCCCGTTCCCACCTGATACCCCGTCCGGCGCAGTGCAGCTAAACACTTCTTGCGGACCTCTATCGAGTGATCTTCCGGATGAATTTTTGCAAAGAGTTCCGGGTTCGTGGTTTCAATGCGCAACAGATAGCGATGTGCACCGGCCGTTTTCCAACGATTATATACCTCTTCGCTTTGCTCTCCCAGCGACAGCGTAATCCCCATCTCACCCTTTGTGGCTTTCGAGATGCGCTTCACGACCCGCTCAATCATGCTGATATAGACTTCGTCCTGACGTTCGCCGGATTGAATTACGCAGGAACCATATTCCGCCTCATAGGCCCAGAGTGCTTCTTTGAAGATTTCTTCTTCATCCATCTGAAAACGATCAACATTTTCATTACTGCGCCGAATTCCACAATAGTAGCAATCCTTGATGCACAGATTGCTGCACTCGATCAAACCGCGGAAATAAGCAACACGGCCAACGTGCTGATCTTTAATGGTATACGCAACATTATAGAGCGCTTGCAGCTCTTCAGGAGCAGTTATAGAAAGTAGAGCTTCCAAATCGTCTAAAGAAAGTGGCTCTTCTGCTTTCGCTCGTTTTAAAATGTCATTAATCATTAAGCTGTTTACCTATTAAAAATAGAGATCCCGTTGCCCGGCTTTGACCTGCTCCATGCGTTCTTGCAATTCGTCCTTTGCCTTACTTACCGGCATGGCTTCGAGTTCACGGTTGATTTGATCCAAGCCGGCGCTCAACGTTTCGCCCGAAGAATAGTCGTTCAAATATTCAAGGAAGGTCAACACGGCATTCGGTGTGCAAAAACGCTTCACAAAACCGGGTATGGCAAATTCCATAAAATGCTCACCGGTCCGGCCTTTTCGATAGCACCCGGTGCAGAATGAAGGAATGAATCCAGCATCGCACAATTCCCGAATCACCTGATCCAGCGAGCGATTATCACCCAGCAGGAACTGACTTTTTTTAAAGGCTTCCGGGTCTTCTTCTGAATAAGAACCCACGCCAATACTAGAACCGCCGTCAATCTGGCTTACCCCAAAGGACAGCATTTCGTTCCGTAGCTCGGTGGTTTCGCGGCAGGTCAGAATCAAACCGGTGTAAGGAACGGCCAAGCGAAGAATAGCGACCAACCGTTTAAAGTCAAAATCGGAGACTTCATACTCTTCCGTAATTGAATCAATATCAGTTCCAACTGCCGGTTCCAATCGAGGGAACGAAATCGTGTGCGGTCCGACATTAAATCGCTTTTCCAGGTGAATGGTGTGGTAAAGCAAGGCCATCGTCTCGAATTTCCAGTCATACAGACCAAGCAGTGCTCCAATGCCCAAATCATCAATACCGGCTTCCATGGCGCGGTCGAGGCCATGCAGGCGCCAAAGGTAGTTTGATTTCGGACCCGCTGCATGTACCTTTTCATAGGTTTCCTGATGATAGGTTTCCTGAAAAATCTGATAGGTGCCGATCTCTGCTTCTTTTACCTTTTTAAACCCTTCGATATTCAGTGGCGCCGCGTTGATGTTGACGCGCCGGATTTCACCTGGCCCTTTTTTGACGGTATAGACTTCTTTTACGGTGTCATGAATATACTGCGCATCATATTTCGGATGTTCGCCGTAAACCATGATCAATCGTTTATGCCCCCCATCCTCCAACGCTTCGACCTCTGCCACCAGTTCTTCCGTCAGCAAGGTCTTACGATGTACTTCCTCATTGTCCACCCGGAAACCGCAATACTCGCATTTGTTTACACATTCATTGCCGACATAAAGCGGCGCAAAAAGAACAATTCGATTCCCGTAGATTCTGCGCTTGAGCTCGCGCGCTCCTTCAAAGATTTCCTCCGCCATTTCGGGCGAGTCGGCATTAATCAACGTGGCCATTTCCTCCGGCTCCAGCCGATTCTTATCTAAGGACCGTTGAATAATTTCTCGAACGCGTTCAGGCGTTGGATTCTGTGTTTTCTCCAACCATTGGAAGATTTCATCCTGAGGAATGAAGCTCTTCAATCCTTCAGTTTCAACTTTGGGTAATCCACGTTTCATTTCATTTCCTTTTCATAAGCATTCAGCGCAGCGGGAAACGGAGATAGTACGCGTTTCAGCACGCCCTGCGTCTGGGAAATACAAAGTCCATAATTAGTGATCGGCACACCGGCCGATTCGCATTTATCGATGCGGCTTAATACCTCGCGACGGTTCTGCATGCATCCGCCGCATTGTACCGCTAATTTGTATTCAGAAAGAGTATTCGGAAAGTCGCGGCCTGAATACACATCGATTTCAACATCCACGCCGACATACTGCCGAAGCCAACGCGGAATTTTTACGCCCCCGATGTCATCCTCGAGCGCATGATGACTGCAGGACTCAGCAATCAGCACCTTATCGCCGGGTTCCAGTTTATCAATGGCCGCCGCCCCGATGGCAAACTTTCGCAAGTCGCCTTTCATTCGGGCAAAAAGAATCGAAAACGTCGTGCAAGGAATTTCTGCGGGCGTATCAGCCACCATCTTCAGCACCATCTGGGAATCGCAGATCGCCACATCCGGTTGCTGCTTCAGCATGGCCAGCATATGCGGATATTCCCGCTCCTTGCAGACCAGTGTAGCGGCATCGTTATCCAATGCATCGCGAATTGTTTGAACCTGCGGAAGAATCAGGCGCCCCTTTGGCGCCTGCAGATCGATCGGCACAATCAGCATCGCCAATCCGCCGGGTTTCACCAGATCGCCCATCAAAGGCGGAGGTGTAATAAATTCCTCAGGACAGACTCTCAACAGTTCCGCTTTAAGCGCGGCCAATACTTGATCGCGCGAAGAAAGGTCGGTGCTGTTCACTCGTAAATTTGTCTGATCGGCCGGATGGGTCAAATCAGATTTGTTGGCAATTCCAATGACTGGAATATCTTTGGATTCTGCTTTCGCGCAAACTAATTCTTCAAATTCGGTAACCTGATCGCCTTCGTGTAATAGCAGAATGACATCGGCCCGATCGAAAACACGCTCCGTACGATCAATTCGTTTTTTACCCAGCCTGGTCGTGTCATCAAGCCCGGCCGTATCCAGAAAAACGACGGGACCGAGCGGTAGCAGTTCCATCGGCTTTTCAACTACATCTGTGGTAGTGCCGGCCTGCGACGAAACGATCGACACATCCTGTCCAGCAACCAAATTCAGGAAACTGGATTTCCCGACATTGGTTCTGCCGAATAATGCAATATGCAATCTTAAACTTTTCGGCGTCTTCTGCATCTTAACGGTGTCCCATTGCCATCAGATTTTGCGGGGCCAGGGTTTTCTCAACCAGTTCGGCGCCGAGTTCTTCAATTAGATATGCTTTAAAGTCGGTTCGACCGTTTGCTTTAAAGGACTCGACGACTTCAGTTGCTTTCTCATATCCAATGCTTGGAAGAAAAGCCGTGATGATTTCCAATGATTGGAAGAATTGTTTTTTACAGGCCTCTTCGTCCGCCTGAATCAGCTCGGCATGTTCTGCGAGCATTTGAGCCGCCGTTCCCAGAAGGTCCATCGATTCCAATAGCGCATCAGCGAGTAAGGGCATAAACTCATTAATCTGCAGGCTACCGCGTGAGGCGCATTCCGTAACCGTGAAATCGTTCGCCTGCACCTTGATCCCAATTTGCATGACGCTTTCCAAAATCACCGGATTCACTTTCCCCGGCATAATTGAAGAACCCGCTTGTACCGCCGGAAGCTGAATTTTCCGATTCATATGCAATAGACGTAGATCCCCGCAAATTTTCAGCAAGTTCGAAGCACAGGCTTTCATAATCCCAGACACCTCAACAAATGCATCGGCATTGGCCGTCTGGTCCACCAGATTTTCGCCTCGGCTCAGCCCAAGCCCGGTAATCTCACGTAGCTTGTCCGTGATCAGAAAAATATAGCTACGAGGTGCCGTGAGCCCCGTCCCCACGGCGGTTCCGCCTAAATTGGTGACCCGAAGCCGTTCTTCGCATTTGAAGGTCCGCCAGCGATCGCGGGCAAAGGCTTCGGCAAAAGCGCCGAATTCGGCACCGAGTGTCAGCGGAACGGCGTCGATCAGCTCGGTTTTTCCAATGGTTGGAATATGCGCAAACCGGATTTCCAACCGCTGGAATGCGCCCTGTAGTTTTTTGACTTTTTCTGAAAGTTCACGGAGTCCGTAGATGGCGGCCACTTTTACAGCCGTTGGATAAACATCGTTGGTGGACTGGTGCAGATTCACATCTTCAATCGGGTGAGTCGTTGAGCCAGCCTTATTCGCAATCACTTCGTTCATGAACATGTTTGAAGAGGTTCCGGCTCCGCCTTGCAAAGCAGGCAATGGGCAATTGGGGTCGGCCTCAATCTGCTCGCAGGCATAGATGATGGCATCTGCTTTGTCCGCATCCAAAAACCCCAGTTCTTTGTTGGCCAGCGCGCAGGCCTTTTTAACCTGAGCGAGCGCCGAAATTAGAAGCGGCGAAACACGACTTCCAGACATTGGAAAGTTTTCCAATGCCCGTGCCGTATGAATTCCCCAGGAAGCATCCTTCGGGATTTCCTTTTCGCCTAACAGATCTTGTTCTTTTCTTGTGCTCATCGTTGTTCGTAGCCTACGCCGTTTATTCAGACCAATCCTTGATTGAAATCAAGCATGCTGCATTTTGCTGAGCATGGATTTTACGGAGACTCCGCTAATGCGGCCGAGTCGCCCTGTGAGAGAGCCGAGTTGATCGGTGGTGGCATCGATGACCAGCGTGATGGCAGAACAATTTCGTTCCGGGCATGGGACTCCGGTACGGGCGAGTATGATTTCGCCGAATTCGGATAATAGTGTGTTTACACTCGCCGCATTATTTTCGCGGTCTTCTATGATCAGGCCGACAAAGCCCAGACGCTTTAGCATGATTTCCTCCGTTCCGATTATTCGAAACCTTCAGAATAAGATTTCAGATCCCTTGCAGACGGCCGCAGCTGATCGCGCAGGAAAAAGCGAACCCTACTTAAGAGTCCCTATATGACAAGGGCATTCTTGATGCCGACCTTAATCTAGATTAAGTGTAAATAATAAAAAGGCCGACAATAAAAATTGCCGACCAGCATACCCTTCACAGAGTAAATAAAAATTTAAAACCAATGTTTTGGGGGTGTAGTAAAACAGCGCTCTCCCTCATCATCAAAGTATTTTCTCACCGGAAGAACCCGCAGTTTATCGATTATCGTGAGCCATCCATCCCGTTTGGTCACATGCGCAATCATTTCACCGCGAGAATCCGTAACCACAATCATGTATCCAGCATATTCTTCCCCCATGAGCTGGCCGTTTTGCTGGAATTGCAACAATTCAATCTGTCGGCTCGGAAGCTCGAAAATACTGCGACTTCCATTTTCCAGGAGAAAAGGTGCTTTCTGATAATCCAACAAGGTGAATTTGTCTCCAATTTTTTCCCGCCCGATAACAAACAGCTCAGCGGTGAGTTCAAAACTATATCGCTTACTTGACTTCTGCTTAATAATCGCCTTGAAATTATAATAATCGGACGTAGGGATTTCTCTACTGAGCGTATCAGGAAAGGTGCGCGCCTTACTGCTCTTAGAAATCGACAATTCCAGCTTAGGCGGTGTCGACAATTCGATATAAGCCAAATCCTCCGCCGAAAAGTCAGATGCAAGAACCTTAACGGTTTTGCCTTTTAACGTTTTCAGCGAAACTTTTTCACCGATCACGGTCATGAACTCGGCTTCAACCGTTTTTCCATTATTCAGATTCCACGCTCTCATCTCAGCTACTGCTGTACCCAACAATGAAAATAAAATGACTGACAAAAATAAAAGTTTTCGAATGATCATATTAGAAATCCCTAAATACCGGTCCATTAGTTAAGGTGCATTCGCCGCGTGGAAGGGCTTTATAAATCTCCTCCAGCTGATCCAATGTAAAATCTTCTGTCTTAAAGGCCGGTAGCATCGGACCACCCTTGCTGGTCTGAGGATAATCTACACCGTCTACTTCCACCAGCAACCCGGCAGATACCTGCCCACCATGCCACTCTCCGAAGAAGACTTCCATATCCACCGGTTCTCCGGCTTTAAGCTCAATCCAATCACCAACCTTCATCAATTGGTTTGCTAAATAAAACTTATCGCTATCAGAATCGGAAGTCTGCCAGTAATCAAGAAATTCCAAACGCGAACCCCAACCGTTCACCAGTACGTGTTTCCCATCTACAAAGACACTGATATAGGCATCTCCAATACCCCAAAAACGGAACTTGATATCTTCTTTGTATACCAACTTACCCTTGTAACTGACGAAAAAGTAATAACTCTCCAATTCAGGTTCTCCGAAAGCATCAGGTGCCATCGGCGATACAATCGGTGGCACCATGAAATGTGTCGTATAGAGCTTCTTCGGGGATCGATAATATTTTGCCAGCTTTGACTGCTTAAACCCACTACGAGCAAAGTTGCGCAAGATCAGCATAAACTGATCCGGGTCCATGGTTATCCCTCCGCCGTTACGGCTATAGAGCAGATGATAAAAGGTGCCTTTAAAGTCATTGCCAATGGTCTGAGATCCACCGAGCACCGATATTTCTGTCAGATCAGGCAAAATTTCAAAACCACCAATGCCTCCAACCAAACCATCGCTCATTCCAGACATTTCCGGAAGTTGGATATCGGGCATGCTTGCACGGCGGACTTTTGTAACAATTCTCGTCGTAGATTTAGGTTTAGAAGATTTTTTGACCTTAACCTTGGGCTTCTTCAGTTTTATTTTCGGGCGGTCAACGGGTTTTGGAGGAACGAATTTCTTCTCCTCTTTCTTGACCACGTTGAAAACCACCAACATACCGGCCAACATGAAAGCTGCGGCATGAATGGCTAAACTGACCACAAAGCCGCTGGGAGCTCCCTTAACAACTTTCCCGGGTTTTACTTTTTCCTTCCTCATCCTGTAATCCCTTATTTAAATCAGGTTCCTTTAATACGTATCCGACGATTGCTGATAAGCAATCCAGCATCCCCAAGTCGTATACTTAGAACTTTTAAAGTTATACACCATTTCGCGTGATTTTCGATATAGATATCGTTTTTTTTCACCCACACCTTATCCCTTACGCTTCCATTAATTATTTCGACCATCTTATACCATTATTGATCAGTCACTTACGCCGAATACGTTCGATTAAGAGTGCAGGTAAAATGTGTCAAAGTGTATGCGCCTACCCATTGCCCAATATTTATAGAATCTGATTTTTGTTTTCCATTACAAGTTTTGAAGGCTAGTTTAGATTTATGTCTGATCAGAATAATTTCATTACACATTACTCGCAGCTGGAAGGTTCGATTCGCAGCCTGATGGTTGGTTTATTCAGCGGAACCTGCAGCATGTGCACCGCATGCTGTTGCAGAGCAGATATTTGCGAAGAGGCGATCCAAAGCGCATTTCTTTCCCTTTTACTCGAAAAGCAGGGACTTTCTGAAGACAAGATGGATGAGAAATACGGCTGGCTCGATCTGCATGGTTGTTCACTGCAGTATGGAAGACCCCCGATTTGCTATACGTATTACTGCGACGAACTGCTCGTCCGTCTTCCGAACGACGAAACCCAATTTGCAGCGAAGGTTCTGGGCAACCTGATCCAACACATTGGAGAACAGGCATTGGGCGATTGGCATTTGGTTGAAATAAGGAATTCAAAAGATCTGGTAAAACTGGATTACCCAACCCTATTCCAGCGTTTGGAAGAATCCACCGCCGCCCTTCAGGTGATTCAGACATTCCTAGAATCGGGCCGTCTGACCAAGGCGGACTATGAGATTTTGAATATCATTCCGATAGAAGAACCCTGAATCCGTTCCAGACTTTTCCACGGCATCGAGAAACAGCATAAGAAGGAGAAAGCGCCAGCCGGCCCCATTTTCGCAACCACCTGTTCGGCGAGACGATTCGACGGGAGCAACCGGCGATCGTTAATGACTTCCGGTTGCAAAGGAAGTCCCCCGCCCGCTTTATAGGCTTTATAAATCAGCTCAGAATAAATCAGAGAATTGTAGGTGGTAAAGTCGAAATTAAAATCGGAGTGCAGCTGAGGTTCGGCCATATAGTCGATCTGATAAAACCCGCAGTATTTCCCTTTCAGCAAATAAAATTCAACAAAGGCGGTTCTTCACGGAAGTGCGTTTTTAGAACTCTCTTCTCGTTGAGATATTGGGCAGATCGTAGATTTTGAGGTGCAGGTATTCTTCGTCTCGATACCCAT
>JADGFE010000270.1 GCA_016744085.1 Kiritimatiellales bacterium
TTCGCAACACCCTGCTATTCATGCATAAAGAACAGGATGAATACAAAACACTTCCCGGATTCGTAGAGGCGATTGCTGCGAATGGAAACAACGCTTTTTAAATGTTGATGCGACGATGCTAGCTCATATAGAAAGACCGTGCTCTGCGAGGATAATTCCTTTTTCGACTAATCCCATATATGCATAATGTCCGCTATGAAACTTCAATCGATCATCCAAACACTCGAAGACATCGCTCCGCTTTCTCTAGCAGAAGATTGGGATAATGTCGGACTGCTGATAAATCCGCTCAAACCACGGAATGTAAAAAAAATTCTGCTAACGATCGATTTGACGGAAGCGGTGACGGATGAGGCCATTGCCGGAAAGGTAGATCTGATTATTGCGTACCACCCTATTCTGTTTCAGGGCGTACAACGGCTTGATTCAAATAAAGCCTATGATCGTACGATTATGAATCTGGTGCAAAAGAATATTGCGGTCTACTCCCCACACACCGCTTTGGATTCTGTTATCGGAGGTGTGAATGACTGGCTGGCTGATGGCGTTGGTGATGGCGAAGTCTCTGTCCTGCACCCTATTGAGAACTCGGATGCCGGACAAGGCCGTCTGGTGGAACTTAAACGCCCCGTAAAATTAAAAACGCTGAGCCACCGGATTAAAAAATATCTCGGGCTTAAAACGGTTCGGCTGGCACCTGCGGCGGAAGACACCTCCATTGCAAGCATCGCTCTATGCGCAGGAGCCGGAACGGAGGCATTTCAGGGCGTTCAAGCCGATTGCTATCTCACGGGCGAGATGAGCCATCACAGTGTGCTTGGAGCCACCTTAAACGGCTCACACGTTATTCTTTGTGAGCATACGAACACGGAACGCGGCTATTTGCCCCAATTTGCAAAGATTCTACGAAAAGCACTGAGTAACGGAGTTGATGTTGCTGTGTCATCAGTCGATTCCGATCCCATCAAGTTTGCCTAAGCAAATTCCTCGCAGAGTCGCAGAGGACGCTGAGTAACCTATTTAAGAAACTCTCTGCGCTCTCTGTACCCCTGCGAGAGATTATTTTATAAATATTTCCCTGCAACGGGCTTGTCTGAACGGCGTGTTCCTTGTTTAATCCCGCCCATCGTTTTCAAAAAAGGATTGAAGTTATGGCTAAAAAGAAAAAATCAGCTTATGCCGAAGCCGGCGTAGATATCGACGTTATGATGAATTCGCTCAAGCGAATCGGTAAAAAGGTTAAAGCAACCAACACCCCTGGTGTGGTAAGCGAATTGGGCTCCTTCGGAGGCCTGTTTAAATCTCCGGGCAAAGAAAGCCTATTGGTCAGCAGTGTAGATGGCGTCGGCACCAAGCTAAAGGTCGCGCACATGGCCAATAAGCACAACACCGTTGGACAGGATCTGGTCAACCATTGCGTAAACGACATTCTCGTTCAGGGCGCACATCCCCTTTTCTTCCTCGACTATCTGGGTACAGCTGCACTGGATCCAAAAGCGTTCGAAGATGTGGTCGGCGGCTTCTGCAAAGCCTGTAAGGAAAACGGAGCCGCCCTGTTGGGTGGCGAAACCGCTGAAATGCCCGGCCTTTATCCTAAGGGTGAATATGATCTGGTTGGAACCATCGTAGGTACCGTTGAGCGTAAAAAGCTCATTACCGGCAAGAAGATTAAAAAAGGCGACGTGCTGATTGGTCTTCCTTCCACCGGTCTGCAGACCAATGGCTACTCCCTTGCCCGCAAGGTAATCTTTGAAACTGCAAAGAAAAAATTATCCGATCTGGTACCCGGTACTAAGACGACCTTTGAAAAGACGCTGCTTGCGATTCATAAGAGCTACCTGAATCCAGTGATGGCCGTCATGAAGAAAGTGGATATTCACGGAATGGCACACATTACCGGCGGCGGTCTTTACGATAACGTGCCTCGTGTACTTCCTGAAAACGTCGATGCAGTCTTTGATCGCAGCACCTGGAAGACGCCTGCCATCTACGAGTTCATCGAAGAGCAAGGCAAAGTCGACCACGAAGAAATGTACCGCGTCTTTAATATGGGCATCGGTTATGTGCTGATGGTCGGTAAGAAGGACGTCGATAAGACCCTGAAGATCCTTAAGGCTAACAAACAGCGTGCGATCATCGTTGGTGAAGTTACCGCCGGTTCCGGAAAATCAGTTCTGGTTAACTAAAACGTTCCGACTACTGGAAACACAAAAGGCGTCTCGCGAAAGCGACGGCGCCTTTTATTTTGAGTGAATTTCAATGTATACGCCTCTTCCCCGACCCCATAGGCAGCCAGGCCAATGCCTGATAACGTTCGGGGCATGGATACGAATGAAAATAATACGCAGG
>JADGFE010000271.1 GCA_016744085.1 Kiritimatiellales bacterium
TAGTGTTCTATTGTGCTATTCATGCCACATGATGGTCCTGAAACTGCACGATCCCCAAGTCTAATTCCCGATGATCCCCATAAAAATTAACGGAGAGCCATTTAATCGGCGAACCGGAACAGGCGGATTATTACGTGATTCTCGACCACTCCAAATCCAAGTTTCAGTTTACCACTGAAAATAATAATGAGCACAGCTATCAAAGTGCAGAGGTCAGTCTTCAGCAGCTCGAATCCGGGCAGCAGGCCGGTCTTGAATACGATGGCTATCTCGCAATCGTCCGCGATCGCACCGGTGAGGTTCTATCCATTAAATGCAGTAAGCTCGACTTCAAAAAAAATGCAAAAGTCATCATTGGTTCTAAGAAAGGCGATGTATTTGACGAAGATTTTATCTCCGTTGACCGCAAGGAAGCCAAAGAAGCAGCGCGCGAAGAGGCCGGTAAAACCAATAAAAATAAAAAACGTATCCCCGGCCGCCGATTCTAAAACCTTAATCGAATTGATCTGTAAAATGCGTTCCTCTATTTAGAGGGCGCATTTTTTCGCAATTCCGTTCTGCGATTTCTACTAACTTTTTGTGTAATTCGTGTTTTTCGTGGTTTTCATCGAACCTGCACCTGTCTATATTCGGCGCTTCGCTTTCAGTTTTAAGAAGTAAGAGCTTAAGTCGCAATAACGTACCGCAGGCGTCCCGCCTGCCTTGTTTTTAGGAGTAGTAAAATGATTACAGCCATCAGCCCGATCGACGGTCGCTATGCATCTAAAGTAGCCGAACTCACCGAATGTTTTTCAGAATATGCCCTCGTTCGTAATCGCGTACGTGTAGAAGTCCTCTGGCTCATGGCGCTTTGCGCCGAAGACGGTATTCCGGAATGTCGTACCCTAACCTCCGAAGAATCCAACCTGCTCATGGGTGTGGTCGACGACTTTACCCCGCAGGAAGCTGAAGCCGTTAAAAAGATAGAGCGTGTCACCAACCACGATGTCAAAGCGGTCGAATATTATCTGAAGCAGAAAATCGAAGGCACGACTCTGGAAGCACTTTCTGAGTTTCTGCATTTCGCCTGCACCTCCGAAGACATCAACAACCTTTCCCACGCTCTCATGCTGAAAGACGGCCTCGCCGCACTGCTGCCACACCAGCAGGGGATCATCGATCAGCTCAAAGTATTTTCCAATGATTGGAAAAAGGTATCCATGCTGGCCCGCACCCACGGACAGACCGCATCGCCGACCACCATCGGAAAAGAACTCGCGGTCTTTGCCGATCGCTTGACCTTCCAAAAGAAAAAGACCGAATCCGTCGAAATTCTCGGCAAGCTCAATGGCGCTGTCGGCAACTTTAACGCACACCTCTCTGCTTATCCCGATGTGGATTGGCCTGCACTTTCCAAAGGGGTTATCGAAGACGATCTCGGTTTGAAGCAAAACCTTTTCACTACTCAGATTGAGCCGCATGACTATATGGCCGAAATGTTCGATGCCATCAGTCGCTTCAACAATATCGTGCTGGATATCGATCGTGACATCTGGACCTATATTTCCATGGGCTACTTCGGCCAGAAGACGATTAAAGGGGAAGTGGGTTCCTCGACCATGCCGCATAAGGTTAATCCGATCGACTTCGAGAACTCCGAAGGAAATCTTGGCCTCGCCAATGCCCTCTTTAGTCATCTCTCTGCCAAGTTGCCGGTTTCCCGTCTGCAGCGCGATCTCACCGATTCCACCGTTCTGCGTAATATGGGCGTCGGGTTTGGCTATAGCATGATTGCCTATCTCTCCACGCTGAAAGGCTTCAGCAAACTCAAGTTGCGCGAAGAAAACCTCGCCGCCGATTTGGATAATGCCTGGGAAGTGCTCGCCGAGCCCATCCAGACCATCATGCGCAAAGCCGGTATCGAAAAGCCGTATGAGAAGTTGAAGGATCTCACCCGCGGACAGGATAAAATCACCCGCGAAGTCATTCAGCAGTTTGTTAAAGGTCTTGAGCTCGATGAGGCCGATAAGCAACGCCTGCTGGAAATGACTCCCGGCTCCTATGTCGGTATGGCAGAAACCATTGTTGATGAACTCGGTTAATCGTTAATGGGTATTGGTTATCAGAGGCGGTCGCTGGCCGCCTTTTTTATTTGGAGAGACGGCGTCCTTGCTGTCCCTGGCCGCCGAGAACGACAGCCCTCCATTTCTTAACTTCAAACCTCAGACTCCAAATCGTCTTTATGAACTGGTCCGAACAATAAAGCAATAGAGTGAGTTGGCAGAGGCACGAAGACACACTCAGCACTATTGCCAGGTTCATGTAAGCTGCGGAGAGGTCGGCATGATCAAA
>JADGFE010000272.1 GCA_016744085.1 Kiritimatiellales bacterium
CATATTACTTGTATGCCATCCTGATTTCAGGCCATTTCAAACTTTCAGGCAAAGCGAAAACCTCACGTGCACCCACTGATTTGGCGGAAGACCCTAAATTTAATTTTTAGTGCGCTAAATTTGGCTTGGAGAAAGGTACGTGCGAAGTTGGTTCCAAACGGACTATATCGGGAAGTTTAACATCAGCTCACATCGTAACTCATGTGAAAAATGTCGGCGACTTACTCTGTTAAACTCATACTCGACGACACGATTTGTAAAACTATTGGGCATGCCACTGCTACCGATCGGGCGCGCGCACGTTCTAGATGAGTGCCCGGCATGCGGCTTCAGGGGTCTTACATCAGTCCGGAAACATACGAAAGAACGAAAGAAAAACCTCACGCTCATGATGCAGGGATTTGCGACCAAGGCAGATAACCCCGCAAACTGCTCTCATGCCCTCCGTACCCTCATGATTTACGGAGAAGAATCGTGGTTTAATGACGTTCATAACTCCTATGGTTTGCGTTTCGATACTAATCCCCAAATTCAACATTTGATTGCCCAGGGTCTATGCCGGTTTGGAGAATATGATCATGCAATTGAACATTGCCGCAAAGCGATTGTTCTAGGAGCAGGAAAACCAGCAGAAAAATTGCTGGAATTTTGCCAAAATCTTTTGGAAAGAGTCGAAACAGGATGCGATCTCGATGCACTGAAGATGCAACCGAAGTCAGCCCGGTACGCCTACGTTCCCCTGGCTTCAATTGCTTCTTCAATTACTCTATTTATCATGCTTCAGGGGATCACCGCTCTGCGCTCCCATACTGCATGGCTGGTAAATGGATCGCTTCAGCAGTACACCTTTACACTGGATAACGAGCCCTACACCCTATCTCCCGGAAAGCGGCAGAAAATTAAAATGCATTTAGGGAAGCATGAGCTCCAGATAAAGGAGTCTTTGCCTAAATATTTCACCTATACGACGTCAAAGCTCAAACAACTCATTCTGAATGAGCTGCTTGTTATTAATCCCGATGCCATGGCTCTGCTAACCATAGATCACGAACTTGAGCCCTCGCACTCTCATAGCAAGCAAATCCACACCCTGTCCGGAATCGATAATTCCATGTTCGATTTAAGCGCCAATTCATCGGCAGGGAAACGCGTCAGTTTTTATCGGCCTAAAACCCATATGGAGCAAGTAAACCGGTTTCATGAAATCGGACTGGACGAAGCCGCCATAGCGTATGCCCGCAATGCCTTGGTAATGAATCCTGAAACCGCTGAAGTCGAACCTCTACTGATACATGCAATTAAAGGGGAAGACCGTGATTTTATTACCACATTTTTCCGGCGAAACCTGGCCGTATCCCCCGCTCTTATACCTTGGCATCTGTACTACCAAAACTACGTTATGTGCACCCAATCGAACCACACGCTTATAGAAGAATATACCGCCCGTCTTAAAAAATATCCAAATGAGCCTGAAGCTAGTTATCTGTTAGGGCGTCTGATGAGTAATCCGGAAGTTGCCCGAAAGTTTTTTACCTTTTCCGAACGTGAAGAAGGCATGAAAGGACAAGGCTACCATTTGATTGCAAACGATTATTTTTGCAGAGGATTATTTCAGGAAGCCCTCTCCTATTCAGATAAAACCCTGAATAAAAATCCGGGGCATGTAGAGTTTAATGTTCTTCACGAACAGATCTTGTTGGCCTTACGAAAGTATGGAGAGTTATTAAACTTGGAAAACAATCTATCCAATTATTCCGACGAAAAGAAGGTTCTCTATCTCACCTGCGCCGGTTTTCATAAGGAAGCTGAAGCGGCCATCACGAGCTTTAGTGGAGCATCAGCAACCCGCCGGTCCGAACTGAATGCCATTCGTTTTTATGCGGTCGGCAATATGACTGATTACGTACTTGCCCTTATCGAAACAGATCATCAGACAGCAACCTTTCAGCAATTCATGCATCAAAATAATATTCTAGAGGCCAACCGAGTACTAACAGCGGATGAAAATCATTTATGGAGTGATCATCTCGTACTTTACTGCGGAGCTAAAATTTCCAAGCTGGAATCCATTGCTCAGTTGCACCTCAATCGGGCTATCTTGGAGCTCGATCAGCAATATATTTATAATATAAGGATGAGATCTATGCTGGAAACTGAGCAAGCACCGACCGTAGAAGAAATAAAAACACTTCAAGTTTCTGCGATAGAAAAAGCGTTGCTCTGCGCCACATTGGGATTTCGTTTCCCCGATATAAAAAATGCCTCTTCCGCAGAATCGGTGGGTAGTATGCTGCCCTTTTATGCCCCTAACCCCTGAAAATAGGAGATT
>JADGFE010000109.1 GCA_016744085.1 Kiritimatiellales bacterium
CAGCAACTCGTTGCCAATGGCTATGAGTTCTGCTTGAATGTTCATGGGTGTCTCCTCAGAATGTGGGGCTATAGTGATGTTATGGAAACGACGAATCAACAATCTTTAAGGGTCGATAAGGCACATGCCCGGTTGGATGCTTTTCTGGGGGCAGAAGAGCCTGCATTGTCGCGCTCCGGCTGGAAGGCCTTGATTTTGGACGGGCTAGTTACGGTTAATGGCCGAACGTGTAAACCGAATCAAAAGCTAAAGGCGGATGATCAGGTCAATTGGACCCTTCCTGACCGCGCTCCGGTTGAGGCCGTCCCGGAGGATATCCCGCTTAACATCCTTTTTGAAGACGATGACGTGCTGGTGCTGAGCAAGCAGGCTGGGCTGGTGGTGCATCCAGCAGTCGGGAATCTATCGGGGACGCTGTTACACGGTTTATTATTCCATGATCCGGTTTTTCAGAAGTTGGAGCGCGGCGGCATTGTGCATCGGCTCGATAAGGATACGAGCGGGGTTATGGTGGTTGGGAAATCCGAGGAGGCGATCGCCGAATTGCAGCGCCAATTTAAAGCACGCGAAACAGAAAAGGAATATCTCGCGTTGGTGTGGGGAATTCCTCCAAAAAGTGGCCGGATAGAAGCGTTGCTGGGGCGTCATCCGTTTCATCGACAAAAACAGGCGGTATTAAAGGAGGACGGGCGGGAGGCAATTTCAAACTTTGAGCTTCTTGAAGAATTTGATGAAATCGCTTTGGTTAAGGTGACGATTGAAACGGGACGTACGCATCAGATTCGGGTCCATATGACGCATATCGGGCATCCAATTGTCGGCGACTCCACCTATGGGCGGGCTCGAAAGAATAAATTATCCATTAAACCGGAGCGCCAGATGCTACATGCCGAAAAACTTTCGTTTACCCATCCGACTACAGGGAAAAGGCTTTCTTTCGAAGCGCCGTTGTTTGATGATATGCAATCTCTACTGAATCACCTGCGAGGGAAGGTTTTTATTAAGACAAATGACTGAAGAAACAACATATTACGGTTTAATTGGAGATCTGTGCAACTATCTGGAATATCAGCGCGACGAAGGCGTTCAGCGTCTTGAGGTTGACCGCTCGGTGATTGAAGCGCTGGCTAAAGAAGAGTCTGAAGCAACCATAGCGGAAGCCGTCGAGGTTGAAGCTGCTCCTATCCCTGAAAATATAGGATCGTTGGAGGCCATTGTATCCCATGTTTCAGCCTGTGCGAATTGTGAACTATGTCAAGAGCGCACCAATACGGTTCCGGGAGAAGGGAACGCTGAATTACCGGATATATTATTTATTGGCGAAGGTCCAAGTGCGGAAGAGGATGCTCAGGGACGTCCGTTTGTCGGCAAGGCCGGCAAACTGCTTGAAAAAATGATCGAGGCTATGGGCTATGATCGCAGTGATGTTTTTATTACCAATGTAGTGAAATGTCGTCCGACGAATAATCGTAAGCCGATGCGGGAAGAAATGGATGCCTGTCTGCCATATCTCCGTCAGCAGATTGACCTGATAAAGCCAAAGTTGATTGTCGGGCTGGGAGGAACAGCTATGGAAGGCCTGCTCGGTAAGCCTGTTGGTATTACCCGCATGCGCGGTGTCTGGCAGGAATATGCTGGCATTAAACTGATGCCGACTTTTCATCCGTCTTACCTGTTGCGGGATCCTTCGAAAAAGAAAGATGCCTGGGCCGACCTTAAACTGGTGCTCGCGGAATTAGGAAAAGAACCGCCTGCACGAAAATAAATTGAACATTGATCATCTTTTGCATGTCTTGATGATTTTTGCTGGAAAGGGGGGCGCTATGGCTTAACATGGCGCACAAATATGGCTGAAGATGTAAGAACAGAACCGGACCAAGAGCCGGAAGAGGAATTGGAGACCGTTGAGGAGCAGGTCGACGAAGGGCCTCCAGATGATGAGCTGGTGCTGAAATCGCAACAGGGCGATGTGCATGCCTTTGACCTGCTTGTTGAGCGCTATCATGGAAAAATCTACGGCCTCACCTATAATATGTGTAGTAACCGCGAGGATGCGGAGGATCTGACACAGGAAGTGTTTGTAAAGGCTTTTGAGGCGCTGCCGCGCTTTAAAGGTAAGTCCTCTTTCTATACCTGGCTCTATCGAATTGCGGTTAATAAGACCATAAACTATAGAAAAAAGCGAAACCGGAAGCGTGCGCTCAGTCTGGATCAGTTTGATCAGGAAATTAAAACCGACGAGTCCTACAGTGACCTCACGTCAAAAGGATCGCCCCTTCGAAATATCAGTTTGTCGGAACTTCAAATAAAATTGAACGAAGTTCTACAAACCCTGTCTGAAAAGCACAGAACGGTTGTGGTTATGCATGATATGCAGGGGATTCCACACGAGGAAATTGCGAAAGTGGTGGGGGCATCGGTTGGCACGGTACGATCCCGATTATTTTACGCGAGACGGCAAATGCAGGCAGAACTATCGGAATTCGTGAAATGAAGAATGAAACTGAAGAAGTAATGATCGAAACTGAAGCTGACTTGCTGTTGAAGCAGTTGATGCATCTAAAGCATTACGAAAGGCCGGATGAGGCCCGAATGACGCGGAACAAGCAAAACATCATGCGTCAGGTACGTGAGGCGAATGCCAACAAGCGAAAATCGTTCGGAGACCTTCTTGAAATCAATATCCCTTGGTTTTTTGCAGAACCCAAATATGGAATTGCAGCGGTCTTCGTCGCATTCGTTGTTTTGCAATATGCCGGCATCACTGCTCAGAGTTCTTCTGAGAGCACGGGGATTTATACCAGTAACAATAACATTGCCGCATTAGAGCAGAGTTCAATAGGTGCCGCAACAAACTCAATTTCCTACCCGAGCCTGCCGAACAATTATCAGCTGTTTGATACGAATCAAAAGTCAAGCGATGTTATGTTTGTTGAGCGACTCGCACCTAAAAAATAGGTCTGCCTCAATTCTCTAGATACAAGAAAAGCGCCCTTTTAACGGGGCGCTTTTGTTTTTCCAGCAAAGGAAATTTAAGGAATCGGGAATTCAGCCGTAAGCGCAATCACTTCTTCACGAACCTGCGCTAATACCGCATCGTTTTCAGGATTGCGTACAACCCGTTTGATGAACTCGGCAATCTTTTCCATTTCCGGCTCTTTCATGCCGCGGGTAGTAATGGCTGGCGTTCCAATCCGGACGCCGGATGTCACGAACGGGCTCTTCTTATCGTAAGGGATACCGTTCTTGTTGACCGTAATGGCCGCCTTATCGAGGGCAATCGCAGCATCTTTACCTGAAATGTTAGCGCCGGTCAGATCAACCAACATCAGGTGATTGTCCGTTCCGCCCGAAACCAATCGAATATCATCGTCTTCCAATGCTGCTGCAAGTGCTTGCGCATTTTTAACTACCTGCTGTTGGTAGGTTTTAAATTCCGGTTGCAGGTCTTCGTGAAAACAAACAGCTTTCCCGGCAATCGTGTGCATCAGAGGGCCTCCCTGAATACCTGGGAACACCTGTTTATCAATATCCGCAGCAAATTTTTCCTGACAAAGAATCATACCCCCGCGCGGTCCGCGCAATGTTTTATGTGTGGTCGTGGTAACAAACTCGGCATAAGGAACCGGATTAGGATGACAACCTGCGGCAACCAGGCCAGCAATGTGGGCCATGTCTACCATCAGGTATGCGCCGACACTGTCAGCTGTTTTGCGCAGTTTTTTGAAATCGATGATCCGTGAGTAAGCACTGGCACCGGCCACAATCATTTTCGGCTTATGCTCATCGGCCAGCTTCTGCAGGTTTTCATAATCAATCTGTTCGGTTTCTTGATCGACTCCGTAAGGAACAATGTTGAACAGACGGCCGGAAAAGTTCATCGGATGTCCGTGTGTCAGATGACCACCTTCAGCCAGGCTCATTGCGAGGATCGTATCGCCCGGATTGAGCACGGCAAAGTAGACTCCCATATTGGCGGCACTTCCGCAGTGCGGCTGAACATTTGCGTGTTCTGCGCCGAATAGCTCTTTCGCTCGGTCAATGGCAAGACGCTCGGCTTCATCGACCCACTCACAACCGTTATACCAGCGTTTGCCCGGATAGCCTTCCGCATACTTGTTGGTGAAGCGAGATCCGCCCACTTCGCGGACGGCCTTGCTCACAATGTTTTCAGAGGCAATCAGCTCTAGATTTTCTTTTTGACGCTGGTCTTCTTTTTTCAGCAACGCATAGATTTCCGGATCGGAATCATAAACAGCAATGGTTCCGGAAGTTTCAGAGGCATAATCCTGGATTTTAGAAATGCGGCGCTGGTGGCGTCCGCCTTCAAATTCCGCAGCAAGCCAGGCTTCGAGAATGGCAATTACATCATCTTCTGTCGTGAATTTTTCGGAAAGGCACAGCACGTTGGCGTTGTTGTGCTGGCGGGTAAGAGATGCCATTTCGCTGTTCATGCAGAGCGCGGCGCGAACGCGGGGAAATTTATTAGCGGTAATGCTGACGCCAATGCCGGTGGTGCAGACAATAATGCCTTGATCCACGGTAGCATTAGAGACTTCTTCGGCAACAGCCGCCGCATAATCGGGGTAATCGACGGAGTCCGAGCTGTCGCATCCGAGATCTTGTACGGTTATGCCTTTATCCATAAGGAGTTCGGCAATACGGGTTTTCAGATTAAATCCTCCGTGATCGGAGCCAATTGCAATCTTCATAAAGAGTTCCTCTGTCTATTGTTTTCCGGTGCGAATAAAAAGGATCAGGTCCGAAAGGGCCCGATCAATCTCATCCCGCGTTCTTTTGTAAGTATTTAGCGACCCACCAAATGGATCTGATACATCGGCGGGCACTTTCGACGTTCCGAATGAGTTAATCAAGAAAACTCTGTTTCCAACCTCGGGAAACAAATCAAGGATATGGTGTCGGTGTGCTTCGGTCATTGCGACGATCATTTCTACATGGCCAATCAGTTCCGGTGTAAGGGGTTTGCTTTGGTGGCCGGTGAGGTCGATTTTCAGTTCGAGAAGGGCGGAAATGGCATTGTCGCTCGCCGGAGAGCCCATTGGGGCATAAATCCCGGCAGAAGCGGCGTTCCACTTCGTATTTTTGCCCATGCGATGAAGAAAAAGAGCCTCTGCCATGGGGCTGCGACAGGTATTTCCGGTGCATACAAATAGAATCATCTTCACGGCTCCAGTCCTGTATTAAATAGTTTGGCCACTTCGGCAAAGGGTAGACAGCCCTCGCGCAGGCATTCGATTTTCTGCCCATCCACTTTCACAACCGTACTGGGAATCGCCTGTTCCGCTGAAGGTCCGCTATCCAAGGAGAGGTCAGCTTTAACCGATCCGATGGCCTCCTGTGCGGTTTTGGTGTCGGGCTCTCCGCTCAGATTGGCGCTGGTCAGGGCCAGTGTGCGCCCACATAAGGCCGCCAGCTCAGTGGCCACGGCATGATCGGGAACGCGATAGCCTGTCCAGCCATCCTGAGTCTCGAGAACAATTGTTAAAGGGCCGGGCCAATAGGTTGAGGCCAATGATTCTAGACCGGCATTCCAGTTTTTTGCAGTCGCCTTCACCTGTTTGCCATCCGCCGCCAGCCGGGCTATCGGTTTATTGCTGTCGCGCCCTTTAGTTGCAATAAGCTTATCCATTGCTCCCGGAATGGCAGGATCGCAAGCCACGCCATAGACCGTTTCGGTGGGTACAATCACCAGCCCACCATCTGCGAGAACGGTTTGTGCCTTTTCGAGTAAATGCTTCTCCGGATGCTGTCGATCAATAGTAAGCGTCTGAATCATGCGGGTGATACTACTGTCCGCTCACGGCAAATCAAGTGGAGGAATGTTTTTTCCGTGCCTTTCCAATCAGGGGTAACTACATTCCCCCGTTATGGCAAGCATCGCAAAAGTTGTAGTGGAGATATCGCTGGATCGGGAATTTGACTACCGGATCCCAGCGCATCTGCAGTCATCCATCAAAGTCGGCTCCCAAGTGAATGTGCCTTTTCAATCGCGCGAGCTGCGCGGCTTTGTGGTCGGATTGTCCAACTATTCTGCTTTTGCCGCCAAGCTTAAGGATATTGCTGGGGTCGTCGGCGATAAGCCGCTCATCCCCGACGAGATCATGAAACTGGCCTACTGGATTGCCGACTATTACTGCGCACCCATCGAGCACGCCGTCCGCACCGTCCTCCCCAGCGCCGTCCGCAAACGCGGCGCCCGGCATAAGAGGCAGTTGTTTGTTTCGTTGAATGTAGACGCGACGCCGCTCAATGAATTTGATGCGGGGGCACCAACAGCTCATTCCAGTGGAGGTAACCTTCCGCACTGGCGGCAAGATGGCGTCACATATTTTGTAACGTTTCGATTGGCAGACTCGCTTCCGAAAGAAAAACTGGATCAGTGGAAACGGGAGCGGGACGAATGGCTTGCTGAGAATCCGAAGCCCGTCGCTGAGAACGTAGACGCGACGCCCTCGTCGCGTTTGGCGGAATGGCAGAAGGAATACCGTGTTCTTTTCACGGAGCGCATTGAGCAATGGTTGGATGCCGGAAGCGGCAGTTGTCTTTTAAAGGATGCGCCCACCAGAAAGTTGGTGTGCGACACTTTTGAAAAAATGAACGGCACACAATATCGATTGCATGGTTATGTGGTCATGCCGAACCATATTCATGCTCTGGTTTCCCCCTTGGGTGAACATACGCTCTCGAAAATTATTCAGAGCTGGAAATCGATCTCTTCTAGGAAAATTAAAAAAATAATGGGATTAGATGGATCTGTTTGGCAGAAGGAATCGTTTGATCACATTGTCCGGAACCCGGAAAGTCTGGAGAAATTTAAACGATACATTGCTGAAAACCCGGAAGGGCTCAGCATGGACTCATTTTCCTTATGCGACGGGGAACGCGACGAGGGCGTCGCGTCTACGTTAAAGGGCAAGCAACTTGAAGTTTTCCAAACATTGGAAACGTATGGGGCGATGACGCTCTCGGAACTAAAGGACCGGGCGGGGTGTTCGGAGTCGCCGATCCGGACGCTGGAAAAAAATGGGTTCGTAAAGGTCGAGGAGGAAACCATTTTGCGCGATCCGCATGCGGGGGTGGAGCTGTTGCGGACCAATCCATTTGATCTGATGGTCGAGCAGCAGACCGCGCTGGATATCATCAACGCGGCCATGGAAAAGGAAAAGCCGAGCGTTGTATTGCTGCACGGGGTGACGGGTAGTGGAAAGACGGAAGTTTATCTGCAAGCCATTCAGCACGCGCTGGATAAGGGGCAGGGGGCCATTGTCTTGGTTCCGGAAATTGCCTTAACCCCGCAGACGGTCGATCGCTTTCGTTCCCGCTTTGGCGATTGCGTGGCGGTGCTGCATTCGAATTTATCCGATGGTGAACGGCATGATGAGTGGCATCGCATCCGCAATGGCGAGGCACAGATTGCCATTGGCGCCCGATCGGCGTTGTTTGCTCCCGTTGAAAATGTGGGGTTGATCGTTGTGGATGAAGAACACGAACCAACCTATAAGCAGGATGAATCCCCGCGCTACAATGCACGCGATGTGGCCGTAATGCGTGGGCATCTGGAAAACTGTTGTGTCGTACTTGGTTCGGCTACACCCGCGCTTGAGTCGATTGCCAACGTCAGGAATGGGCGCTATGTGCTTGCGGAAATGCTGATGCGGGTTGACGATCGTTCTATGCCTTTGATGCGGATTGTAGATATGTGTGTTGAAAAGGAGCGGGCAGGGCATCCTCAAATCTTTTCTCGGGAACTTGTGGAGGGCATCTACGACCGGCTCAATCTTGGAGAGCAGACGATTCTGTTTCTCAATCGTCGTGGGTTTTCATCGTCACTCCAGTGCGAGAGTTGCGGCTATGTTGCCGAATGTGCCGAGTGCAGTGTATCGATGAACTTTCATAAGGGAGCGCATAAGCTATTGTGTCATATTTGCGGGGCCGATGAAAAGATTCCGAATCGCTGCCCGGAGTGTAAAGATCCTGACTTTAAATATTCTGGTACGGGCACAGAAAAGATTGAAGAGATGCTTGGTAAGATCTGTCCGAATGCCCGAGTGGCACGGATGGATTCGGACACAATGCGCAAGAAGGATTCCTATCGCACGGTGCTCGATAAATTTAAGACGGGGAAAATTGATATATTGCTCGGTACGCAAATGATTGCTAAAGGATTAGATTTCCCAAACGTCACATTAGTTGGTGTGCTCAATGCCGACATGTCTCTTCATGTTCCGGATTTTCGTGCGGGTGAGCGGACGTTCCAGTTGTTGACTCAGGTGGCCGGGCGCGCCGGGCGCGGAGAAAAGGCCGGCGAGGTGATTGTGCAGGCTTATACCCCGCATCACCCAGCCATTCAGGCGGCCCAAAACTTAGACTTCGAGGGCTTCTGTTCTCAGGATCTGGAGTTCCGAAAGGAACTGATGTATCCACCCTTCTCGCATCTCGTACTGCTCACGTTTAAAGGCGAATCGGAAATTGATGTGATGACCGCTTCTGATCATTTCTTCCAATGGTTGGAAAAAATACTGCCGGAATCCGTGACCCATACGCCGCCGATGCCGGCTCCGTTGGCGAGGGCGAAGGGGCTTTGGCGCTATCAGATTATGCTGCGCTGTGAGCACACGGTGAAAATGACCAAACCGATCCGGCACGTGCTGGCGACCTACAAAATGCCCAAGACCGTCACCTGCACCGTGGATGTGGATGCGCTGTCGCTCATGTAGTTTTTTCAACAGCATTCTTTCTATTTTATAATTAACTTGCCCCCCCCCCTGTTCTTCTTTATCCTCCGATTTTTAAATTATGAGTGAGTCGATAATCATTAAGGGGATGAGAGATGAAGTTAATAAGGAATACCGTGTTCGTGTTACTGGTGTCCTGTATTTCCGCTTGCGATGCCGATGTGAAGCCGAAAGAAAAGCGGATGACCAAGGCTGAGTGGGAGGCGGAGAGTAAACCTAAATCCGCCGCTCTAAAAAAGGCCAAAGAAGAGAGGGGAAAGTTTGACAGTACGAACCGCATGGATACGGTTTATTATTTAAACTACATCTCCACCAATACACTCTCCGGTACCGACAGCAACTTGCTCGAAAAAGCCCAAGCGCATATCGGCCTGCTGATCGAGGATCTCGAAGAGGCTCGTTCGGCAGAAAATTCGCTCACCAAGGTTCGCTTTGGCTATGTCTCCTTCGCCCCATATACGATAAGCAAAACTCCCGCTTCGCCCGCCGATAACCCAGCCTACACCATGGACGAGGCCGACTCCGCCGGTTCCGCTTTTATTGAAGTCACCTTTGCCGACCGCTTGGCTTGGCGGACGGATACGGGAAGAGAGCAGGGAAGGGATCTTAGGTATGGTTTCTCCCATATGAAGGACAAGACTCTCAAAAATGAAGACGGAACAGACAAAATGAAAGACGGTAAGCCTGAAATGGAAAAGAATGCCATTCTGGTCGAACGCCGCCCTTGGGACTGGGAGGCCAAACTGGGCTTTATCCTGACGGACAATTTAGAGAACGGTCAAACATCGGGCTCCGCCATTGCGGCGGGTGGAGATATCTATGCTGAGCTAGCGGCAGGCTACCCACTCTTTTACTTCGAGCAAAATAACGGCTTGCAGATCAGCATGAATATTCCCGAAGTGGTTGGCACTTGGGTGACCGACAAATCGAGCTTCGATATCCACGATAGCTACAAAGTCTGCGTCGCGTTCGTAGCACGCGGGAATGTTGGCACAAAAGGACGCGCCTGGAAAATGCTGGCACGGGTCGGTCCCGGGTGGGTTGAAACCCCGGGCCTTACCGGCGATTTGGATAATATTACAGGCAATCCACTCGTTAACGTCGAAAACGGAAAACCAAAATTTAATACCGAGTTTGGTTTGGCAACCCAAGTACTTTTCGATGTGCCGATTTTTGAACACAGCACCGTCAGCTTAAGCGGCGAATTTTGGAACGTGGACGATATTAATCCGTGGAGTACCTATATTTCCTATTCTAAAACCTTCACAGAGCTACGAGAATTCCTGAAATTTTAAATACTCGTTAAATAGCGGTGCGTACCTCCTCGACTTTTCAAAGGAGAAAGGGGAGGCACCTCCCAGTCGATAAAATCAATACTAAAGGAGAAATGAAGGTATACGTCTCTTCGGCGACCGCCTTGACAGGACTACGCGTTCTGAGTTTCGCGGGATGTTTTCCACTGAGCTGGCGTCCAACTGGCAGCCTCCGCCTG
>JADGFE010000273.1 GCA_016744085.1 Kiritimatiellales bacterium
AGGCTCAGTCCAACAAAATTTTATCCTCCTGCTTTTTATCTTCTGCGATGAGCTTTGGAGTTTAGGGGAAGCAGGAGGGATAAAATCCTAATCGTTGGACGGGCTATTCTCCATCTGTTTTCCTAATTTTCATCAGTAGCGGGAGCATGACAAACCAGATCATGACCTGAAAATATGAAAGCTCGGTGTTCGCATAAAGCAGAACGCTGGTCGGATTTGCGAAAAACCAGTCTTTCATTCAGCCACCAGCCAGTGGGCCAAGCGCAGAGAGGGTTCCAGTCAACATCCAGTGTACAGCCATGGCCATTGTCGTTCCTTCTTTGGGAGAGAGGGCGGAGAGTAGGTTGAGTTGGAGCAACCCCACGGCCGCAAAAATACCGCCGGCCAGCAACGAGCTACAGCAAGGTAATATTACTGGCTGAGGAACCCGTCCAAGGATGGGGAACAGTGCTGTCGAATTTCCATCCAGGAAAAACCAAACAACAGAAAACAGGGGAATCATGACGACCATCGCCAGCCCGAAGGTTCGAAGACTGACCCGCTTAATCAGATGACCACCCACAAAACTGGATATCACTCTGCTGATCATTCCAGCTATTTGAACGGAGGAAAGGTGAGTATAGGAAATGTTGAAGGTCGTTTTGAGATAAACATTCATAAACGGAGCAAAAAATCCAAGCCCAAAAAATCAGACGCACATGGCCAGAGTGAAATACAGGAAAACTCTGTTTTCCAAAGGCTTGAAAATTCGTTTGCGGATGGAGAGGGAGCGGTTGGGTTGTTAAATCGGCGGTTCTAAAACAAACCAATGTACCGCAACATCCGGCACCAATTCGGCCATCCAGCTGAGCCAGGCCGGAGCGCTCATCTGGGCCAGAAAACTAAAAATACCAATCGCTCCAAGGGTTAGCTAAATGGCAACGGTGCTTTGGTCGGGATTAGTTAAGAGGACGATGCCGGGAATGGCGACCGAGGCTCGGCCCAGAGCCCAAAAGGGTTTGCGGCTGGTTAAGCGTTCGTATAAAAGGCCGAAGGAATCTGAACCAGCATGCCGAGCTAGAAGAGGGCTGCGGTCAGTCCGATGGCAATACCACCTGCGCCCAACTTTTCCAGCATGAGAGGAATGGGTCCATTCTGTACAAACATGAAAAAGAACATGCCGAGAGACCCGGCAATCATGCTGTTATTCAATGAAGTGCGTAAAGTGCGATCTGGATTTGTGGCCGGCATAAAGGGGATTTTGTCTGGGTGTGTTACTGTTCGCAGAGGTGATTAATATAACCGGATTCTTATGGCGATCTGGATTGACGTGGAAATGATTTTAGATTTCCCAGTAGGCGAGAAATTCGATGTTTCCAGCGGGGCCTGTTATTGGAGACGTGCAGAATTCCAGCCATTTAAAGCCGAGTTCTTCGGTGCCGAATTTACGAATCTTCTCGATGACTTCTTTGTGTATTGCCGGATCGCGGACCACGCCGCCTTTACCGACCTGATCTTTACCTGCTTCAAACTGGGGTTTGATGAGCGATATAATATGACCGCCGGGCTTAATCAGATTTTTCAGCGGAGGGAGAATGCGGGTCAGGGAAATAAAGGAAGTGTCAATGCTGCAGAAGTCGGCCATATCCGGAATATCCTCCGGAGTAAGGTAGCGCGCATTGGTGTTTTCCATAACGATCACCCGCGGATCTTCGCGGAGTTTATAGTGAAGCTGGTTGGTTCCGCAGTCGACGGCGTAAACTTTAGTGGCGCCATGCTGGAGCATAAAGTCGGTGAATCCTCCGGTGGAGGATCCGATATCCAGACAGATGCTATTCTTCAGATCAAAGTTGAATTGCTTGTGTGCGCCTTCAATTTTAAGACCGCCCCGGCTGACATACTTCTCTTTCTCTTTGACGAAAACTTCCACATCGTCCTTGTATTGATGTCCCGGTTTTTCGGCCAGTTGTTCGCCAACACGAACAACGCCTGATCGAATCAGGCGTTGGGCCTGCTCCCGGCTGTCAGCGAGGTTGCGTTGTAGAAGAAGTTGATCTAATCGAATTTTTGGCATGCCGTATTTACAAACCACATGACGGATGGAATCAACTCTAATCCTATTTGTATTGTGGATCAGAGAGCGTCTTAAGGAAGGTGACCAGTGCTTCGTCCTCTTCTGCCAGTTGAGAATGCCTGCTTTAGGATGCTTGATCAGATTTGGGTTCCAGTATGTGGGAGAGGGTCATGGTCTTTCTATATGAGCTTAGCATCGTCGCATCAGCATTGAAAATGCGTTGTTTCCATTCGCAGCAATCGCCTCTACGAATCCGGGAAGTGTTTT
>JADGFE010000110.1 GCA_016744085.1 Kiritimatiellales bacterium
CTGTCATATTACTTGTATGCCATCCTGATTTCAGGCCATTTCAAACTTTCAGGCAAAGCGAAAACCTCACGTGCACCCACTGATTTGGCGGAAGACCCAGATATTTTTGTCTCCAGTGTCATTTAAGTTGGAATGAACAGGATGTCTTACAGGAAGAATTGATGAAGCTTGCAGAAGCTTCCCAGACCGCTGAGGTGACTAGAATGGTTCATCGGGAGTTGGACTTAGAAGGCGGTTGCTCGAAGAGTCGGAATGTGAAAATTGAACAGTCCGTCGACTTTTTGGATTGGTTAAAAACTCTTTCCGAAGACCTCCAGAAGAGTTTCTTTTCCTCCTTGGCCGTTAAGGCCTCCGGCGGATGAGGGGCTTGAGTTAGGGGATTAATTGGCACCTTGGTTTTGTGGGTTGGTGCATAGTTAAGAGTTGAGATGTCGCCCGTTGGGCTTAGATGGGTGTCCGCTTCGCGGAGAAATGATCTTTCCGATCACCTGCTCTTCGCTCAGGAGATCGGGGGTGGAAAGAGAAAGGTCGCTTCGCTCCGTTGGGTTGATCCGCTAAAGCGGGGAAATATAGGGGGCTTCGCCCCTTGGGAAAGAGAGGGTGATGTGAGGAGGGGGGAAGGAAATAGGAGTTTCGCTTCGCGAAATAGGGGTTGGGTTTGTTTCAGAAGAAAAGGGCTGAGAATAAAGGGTGATAGTTAGGTTTGGGGTTAAAATAAAACCCATGAAACAAACCCTGTTGTTCGAATTTGTTCTATCAGTAAAGTCTGCCGGTTAAAGGAAATATTCCGTTCCGCAAAAAGAAAACCCTTCAAGTAATCCTGAAGATCCGCCCCATGAATAAATGTGATGTGTGGGAAAAGCTGGGGGAGGTAGAACAAGTTTTTCCTCAAGAATCCGCCGAAAAATGTTTCCGCTTTGTTTCCATTGTTTCCACGTTTTATCCGGAAATATCAGGTGCTATCAAGCGAAGGATGGGAATGGCGAAAATTCTAGTATTTGCATTTTATATAATGAAAAAGGGCCTAATCTGATGATTAGACCCTTTAAAGTTGGTAGCGGGGCTCGGATTTGAACCGAGGACCTTCAGGTTATGAGCCTGACGAGCTACCGGGCTGCTCTACCCCGCAATCTTTTTCTCGTTAAGAGGCGGATAAAAGTATCGGATTTCCGGAGGGTTGCAAGGTGTAATTTGAGTTTTTTTACATTCCCTGCATTTTTCCCTAATTGTGGTGCAAATCACGGGGAAATGTTGACGTTGGGGAGGGGTTTGGGTAGCTTTTATTTTTTAATTTATGGAGAATTAGTGAAATGCCTGAAATTCAAATAATGCCTTCTATTCTTGCTGCAGACTTTGGCCAATTAGCCGCAGAATGTAAGCGGGCCGAAGATGCGGGAGCGGATCAGATTCATGTGGATGTGATGGATGGGGTGTTTGTGCCTAATATTAGTTTTGGCCCGGAAGCGGTTAAGGTGTCGGCCGCCGCGGTCTCCATTCCTCAGAATGTTCATTTAATGATTACGAAGCCGCAGAATTATATTCAGACGTTTGCGGATGCCGGATCCGACACGATTCAGATTCATGTCGAGTCGAAGTGTGATGTTAAGGAGACGCTGGCAGCGATTCGTGAAGCGGGTAAGCGGCCGGCGATTACCGTCAATCCTGAAACGCCCGTAGAGAGTATTCTAGAATGTGTAGAAAATCGCTGGGTGGATGAGGTGCTGGTGATGTCGGTGCATCCAGGCTTTGGTGGTCAGAAATATATTTCTGCGGTAGAGGAAAAGTGTGCGACGATTCGTCGCATGGCCGATTGGGTAGATATTGCGATCGACGGCGGCATTGATGATCAGACGATTGTGCCGGCGGCGGCGTCTGGCGTGAATCTGTTTGTTGCCGGTTCCTATCTCTTTAAGCAGGACGATATGGGGGCAGCGGTTTCCAACCTTCGCAAGGTTGCTCAGGAAAATTACTGCACGAACGTGTAGTCTATAGTGATTCAGGCGCAGTGATCTTGATTTCGGTTCCGTTGCGCAGCTCGGAATAAATTCCGATGATTTCAGGAACGGATCCTCCTGCGCGAATCACCTGGATCCAGTCGCCCAGCTGTAGGTCCATGGCGCGGATATAATCGAGGTTATGCAGGGTTGCATATTGCACGGTTGCGTCTTGAATCTCGACGGGTTCGAAATGGGCAACAGGGGTTTGTTTTCCGGTCGCTCCAATCCTCCACTCAACACTGAGTAGACGACTCTTTACCGGAACTTCTTTATATTTTCGGGCGAGCGCACCGCGTGGATGATGCGCCGTCGTTCCAAGCTGTTCAAAAATTGCGCGGTCGTCTATCCGAATAACAATGCCGTCGGTTGCATACGAAAACTTAGTTCTTGCCTGATTTAGCTCGCTGATGGCGGACAATACGTCGGCACTTGTTGCGGTGCGGCTTTCAATGGTGGGTAGGCCGATGGACTTTAATAGGGCGAGAGCTTGTGTATGTGTTGGAGGTATGGGGTCCATTGCCAGCACTTCGAATATTTGGATTTCTAGAGATCGGTTGGCGACTTCTGCATAGTCTTTGAGTCGCAGGGTGCCTGCCGCCGTATTGCGCGGGCTCTTCAGGCGCGATAGTCCTGCTTTTTCGCGCCGGTCGTTTAGTGCTTCGAATGCGGGTAATGAAAGGAATGCTTCGCCACGGACTTCAAGTTTTTCGGGCGCATGCGTTAGCGAAGCGGGAACGGCCCCTGAAGCGAGAATGGCAGCGGTTATATCTGTTCCGGCTTTTCCGTCGCCCCGGGTCGATGCCTGAACCAGTAACCCGTTGCTGTATCGCAGTGCGACGGTGAGTCCATCTATTTTGGGTTCGATGCAGTAGAGCTGGTTAGTTTCGCATTTTCCAAGAAAGGCCTGCACGTCGTCATCGGAATAGGCTTTCTGAAGGCTGAGAATGGGGATGGAGTGTTTAACTTTATTGGTCGAACCATTAGCCGGTGCGCCGACCGATGGCTGCTCGGCAAGTTCGGGGTATGCCGAAATTAAACGGTCCAGTTGTTCGCGCAGAGCATTATAGGCCGCATCGCCCATAATCGATTTGTGCTGGTTATAGTAAGCGTCGTCCGCGTGGCGAAGAATAGTGTATAGGTTTGCTGCCTGCTGTTCGATATGTTGCGGAGCAGCCGTGCAGATCAGCTGAATCGTGGCGAGCAGTAGAATCAGCTTTTTCATCACTCGCTTTTCCATGCCGTCAGGTTGCTGTCCGAAATGGACGATTTAAAGAAGCGGCTGGCGAGCAGGGCAATGCCAAAGGCGATGAGAAAGGAGACGGGAAAGAAATAAACCCAGTGAGCCTCGATAATTTTCTGCAACCAAAGCGTCGCAGGGATGGAAACAGCTACTCCGGTGAGCCATCCTTGAAAGTTTCCTTTGCGGGTGAGGACGCCAAGCAGAAACAGCGCAAGCACCGGGGCGCTGAAAAGGCTCATAAATGATGCGAAGGCTTTGATGATGCCGCCAATGGTGGAAATGTAGAAGGCTAATGCCGTCGCCATAACGCCTAGGATGATTGTTATGATTCGTGCGAGGGTGACGTCCGTGAAGCGTGAGGCGTGAGACGTGATAGAAAGCGGGATTTTAAAGTCGTTAATAACAACCGTGGCGATGGAGTTAATGCCGGAATCCATGCTGGACATGGCGGCGGCAAAGACTGCGGTGATGAGCAGGCCGGAAACGCCCTGCGGCAGGTAGTGAATAATATAGTACGGCATGACCTGATCGCCGGAGATTGAATCAGGAAGCTCAATGTCCTGAAAGAATGCAAAGAGTCCGAGGCCGATAAAGAGTAGGAGCCCGATAATAAAAAAATCCGTACACGCATTGAAGGCGACTGATTTAACGGTTTTGCGAAGCGAACCCGTGGCCATGAGTCGTTGGACGGTAACTTGATCAGTGCCGTAGTCCTGCATCAGTTGAAAGAAAAAGGAGAGGGCGACGATAGGTCCGGACATGGCGAAAAGATCCAGCTTCCAGTCGGCAATGTGCAGGCGTCCGGTGTCCCGGGCGAAGGCCATGATGGTTTCGGTTCCGCCTTCAACGCCATTTACCAGGCTGATCCCAATCCAGATGGCGCCGCCGATGAGAATGATAAACTGGATGGCATCGGTCCATACGACGGCGGCCAGGCCGCCAAGTGCGGTATAGGTGGTGGCTAATAATCCCATCATGCAGATGCAGCTCCATAGTGTAATTCCGGTAACAATGGATAAGGCCATGGCGGGGGCGTAAATCACGGTGCCTAGCCAGCCGAGGCGGCCCAGGATAAATAAGCCGGCCACGCCATAGCGAGCGGATGGCCCGAACCGCTTTTCAATATATTCGTAGGATGTGGTGACCTGCAGGCGGTGATAGAGCGGATAGAAGAGAAGTAAGATGCATGGCGCAACGATCGGGCTCATGATGCAGACGATGATGAGCGCAATGTTTTCGGAGTAGGCGGTGCCGGGCAGGCCAAGATAGGTGACGGCGCTGGTGAGTGAAGCATACATGCTCATGGCGACGGTCAGCCAGGGGAGCTTGCGACCGCCGAGAAAAAACATTTCGGCACTATCCTGTTTTCTCGAAAAGAAAACGCCGACTCCCAGCATTCCGGTTAGGTAGAGTGCCAGGATGAGGTAGTTGATGGTGCCGAAGTGGGTCGTTTCCATTGCTTAAAGGTAGAGCGTGGCGTTTCCGTCGATGGGCGCTAAGAGCGATGATGAAAGTATTTTAGTGAGCTCATCATCGGTCAGAACAAGGGGATTGCCCTTCATGCTACTGGCATTTTTTGCCTTTTCGATGATTGCCGGGAAGTCCGACTTCTGGATGCCGAAATCTTCAAGCCCCGGAACCATCATTTGCATGGCGATTCCTTTGATCCACATCAGCGCGTCAAAGGCGTCAGCCTTTGAGTTGCAGGTTATAATTTGTGCTGCTTCCTGGTATTTCCCGAGAGCAGGGTTGCTCGCATCCCGTTCTTCGAGGGCGTGAATGTTGGCGTCGTATACGGCGGGAAGCAGGGTTGCGCATACCATGCCGTGCGGAGCATCAAACATGCCGCCTATCGGGCCGGCGAATCCGTGAACCGCACCAAGTCCGGCATTGGCAAGTGCCAGTCCGCCGAGCAGGCTTCCAAGTGCCATGTCTGTTCGTGCTGCAAGGTCGTCACCACGGCGGTATGCCCGATGTAGCGACCGGGAGACGTACTGAAGTCCATCCCTGCAGATGCTGTTGGTTATTGGGTTAGCTTTTGACGAAACAAAGGCTTCGAGCAATTGGGTAAAGGCATCGAGCCCCGTGCCGGCCGTAACTTCTTTTGGCATGGGAATCGTCAATTCGGGATCGACGATGGCGACGGTGGGCAGCATTTTGGGGTGGCGCATGCTGACTTTGACCTTGTGCTCAACAGAATGAAGTACCGCATTGCGGGTTACTTCTGCGCCGGTTCCGGCGGTGGTAGGAATGGCAATGCAGGGGGCGGGATCTTCTGTGAGCGGCTTTCCTTTGCCAATCACTTCGAGGTAGTCCATTAGATTGCCGGTGTTGGTCAGCAAGGCGGAAATAGCTTTTCCCGCATCAATTACGCTTCCGCCGCCAAAGGCGACCACAAAGTCGCAATCCAGTTCCCGTGCGCGGGATGACAATTCGGCAATTCGGTCGACGGTCGGCTCTCCTTTTATGCTGAAAGCCGCCGGATTGGCATTGCAGTTTTGAAGCATACGGAAGATCGGAGCAATGCGTTCTGCATTTGTGCCGGTTATGAGGGCGGCTCTTTTGCCTAACCCCTCGACGGTTGCGGGCAAAGCGTTTAGCTGGCCGACTCCAAAAATAATACGTTGTGCTGTAGCGAATTCAAAGTTCAATGGATAGATCTCCCGAAGTTGGATTGAATAGATTAGCGGCGCGGAGTGCCTTGTCCAGAATGATTTTGACAATAGGGTTGGATTCGCTAGATTCCGCTCTTTATTTGCCTGATTAGGAGAACGATATGCCAACCTACGATTATGAATGCACAAAATGCGGGCATGGATTTGAAGCATTTCACAGTATCTCTGCGGAGCCGCTGAAGGACTGTCCGGAGTGCGATGGAACGGTCAAGCGCCTGATCGGGGCAGGGGCTGGTATCTTGTTCAGGGGATCGGGCTTCTATGAAACCGACTACCGGAGTGCGGGTTATAAAGAGGCGGCGGCTAGTGATAAACCGAAAGAATCGGCTCCGAAAAAGGATAAAAAGTCCGCTTCCAAAAAGAGTACGAAAAAGGCACAGTAGTCGGTCAATTGCGATTTTGGGCCGGATATGGCTTATAACTGTTAAAGAAGGAATATTCGATTATGAAGGATAAGAAGGAATTCTACAATCTGTTGACTGAGCTGGACGGACAGCCCTTCGCCGAGTATCAGCAACTCGTCGGTGATTTCGATTTTTCACGGTATGTTATTAAGTGCGCCGGGATTAATCTGGAATCCATTGAGAGTAACCCAGTCTTTAGTATCCGCATTCCGCAAACGATTGCCGAAATTCCGGAATATCTGTTCGATAGCCCTGTGCGGCGTACCGCCATGGAGGATCTGCTGTTGCGTCGGTTGGCCTCTAATATCGATCGTATTGCCCATTATGATCATAATGGAGTTGCACGTCGCCATATTGAAGTGGCTTCGCCGAATCAAAAAATTCTGCCTCGTATCGCGCTGTTGCTAACGAAGGAATATATTGAAGTACGCATTCAGGTCACCCTTCCAATCCAAAGTGTTATTGTCGATGGGGCGTCTATTGTTTCAATTGACGGGGAAATGGCTAAACATATTTTCTTTGAAGACCTCCCCGAAATGGTCAGCAACAGCCTGCTATATTGTAACCTTGATACGGAAGAAGCTGACAAGCATGTGAACAATATGGAAGACGCTGATCGTCTGCGTCAGTATCTCGGCGCCAGTGGACAGGTTAGTTTTATTGCTGAGGGTGCGCTTGTTACCCGTCAGCTTGGACAGGATATGCCTGACTACGAGCGTCTTTCCCCGGTTGAAGTAGATTCTTCTTTAATTGAAGAGGTTGAAGCTCCTCATGCCGGAACGGTACGGGGACTAGGCATTCCGAATGGACTTACCCTGATTTTGGGAGAATCCAACAGCGGCCGTGTTGATCTAATGGATGCGATTTCGCAAGGTATCTATAACCATGTTCCCGGCGATGGCCGTGAGCATGTCGTTACTGTGTCCGATGCCGTGAATATCCGTTCAGAAGTGGGTCGTTCCATTCAGCAGGTAGATATCTCAGCCTTTGCCAGTGAGCTTGGCGATGGAGGTAATCCAACATCGTACTCCAGCAAATCTGCCGGATCATTCACATCGCAAGCGGCCTCCACCGTTGAAGCACTGGAAGCCGGTGCCCGTGTTCTGCTTTTTGACGAGCACAGCTCATCGTCCACCTTCCTTTCGGCGGATACCCGCGTGACGTCTCTATTGGGCGCTTCATCCCGCAACACGCTGGCCGCTCGTGCCTGCCAGATGGTTGACGAACTTGGTATTTCCATGATTGTGGCGGGCAGTAGCCTGATTGCTGAATTTATTCCGATTGCCGACAAGGTTCTGAAGGTTGAAAACTTTGTCGTTAGCGATATTACTGAAGAAGCCAAGGCGCTGGATATTACGCCGTCTACTGTGGTTGACAGCAGTGTAAACCTTTCTTCTATGCTCAGCCGCTCGCGTTGGGTTATGCCGAGCTCAATTGATCCAAGTGTTGGACGTGAAGATCTCGTGATTGAAGCAGATGAGCAGGACTACCTGCAATTCGGTCGCTCACTTATTGATCTTGATGCGGTTCGTCAGATTGCTGATGCCGATCAGGCCCGTGCAATTGGATATGTGTTGTACTACGCAAAACTTCGTTACATGGATGAAGGGTATCCACTGCGCGAAATCCTCGACCTAGTTGATCGCGATCTTTCGAATGAAGGCATGAATGCCCTTGTTCGTGATCTGCGCGGCGATCTGGCCCGTCCACGTCGTTACGAAATTGCAGCTGCGCTTAACCGCCTGCCTGCCTTCCGTGTTTCGCACGTAACGGAATAAATATGAAGCTGGTTATCCAGCGCGTGAAGCAGGCCTCGGTTGCGGTGGATGGAGCAAAAATATCCAGCATCGGGCAAGGCCTGCTGATTCTTGTCGGGGTGTCGCATAGCGACACCCCTTTTGATGCCCGCTATTTGGCAGGTAAAGCATCCCGGTTGCGTATCTTCGAAGACGCCGATGGAAAAATGAACCGGTCGGTTGTCGATATCGAGGGCGAGGTTCTGTCGGTCAGCCAGTTCACGCTGTATGGCGATTGCGCGAAAGGAAACCGACCTAGTTTTATCAATGCCGCCCGCCCGGAGCAGGGCGAGGCTTTGTTTAATGAATATGTTCAGGCAATAGAAAAGCTGGGCCTTTCTGAAAACACCGGGAAATTCGGTGCGGACATGAAGGTTGATCTGCTGAACGACGGGCCTGTAACCATCATCATGGAATCTACTGGCCGAACGAAAGAGTAGAACCACGGATTAATACAGATATTTCTTCAGCATTCGTGCTCATTCCGGTTTATTAACGGTTAAGTTTTACAGGGATATAATTATGGCTAAGCAAAAAACCACGGTTGGAATCATTAATAACGAAGTGCTGGCATTTACTGCCGGGCGTGATGTCGAATTGGATCATGCATTAATCACGGTCGACTGCGTTGGCACAGCTGCCCATGTGACCATGCTTTCAAAAATGCCGGTCAAGCCCGAGCTCATTACCGAAACCGACCGCAAAAAGGTGATCGAGGGACTTGTTGAAATCATTGGCTTGGCCCAGCAGAACAAATTTAAGATCAAGCTGGCGGATCAGGATGTGCATCTGGCCGTTGAGCGCACGCTCACGAAGAAGCTCGGCGACCTTGGTAAAAAAATCCATACCTGCCGCAGCCGTAACGATCAGGTGGCCGTGGATCTCCGGCTCTATGCCAAAGAACAGATTCTTCAAACGCTGGAAGAAGCTGCGGCATTGGCTGATGCGCTTACCGCCTTTGGTAAGAAGCATGAAAAGGTTCCGATGGTAGGGCGGACGCACATGCAACCCGGCATGCCTTCGAGCGTCGGCCTGTGGGCGACTGCTCATGCAGAGAGCCTGCTCGATGACTGTGTCTCGCTCGTAAATGCCTATGAGTTGAACGACCAGTGCCCGCTTGGCTCTGCGGCCTCCTACGGGGTACCGCTGCCGATCGACCGGCAGTTGACGTCTGACTTGCTGGGTTTCAGTCGTCCGACTCATAATGTGCTCTATGCCAACAACGGTCGCGGAAAAATGGAAGGCATTGTATTGTCCGCTATGAGTCAGGTGATGCTGACACTCTCGCGTCTGGCGCAGGATTTTATGCTCTTCACCATGCCGGAATTTGATTATTTCAAACTGCCGGCTGAATTCTGCACGGGCAGTTCAATCATGCCGCAAAAGCAGAATCCGGATGTTTGCGAATTGGTTCGTGCCAAAGCATCGCGCGTGAAAGCCGCCGAGCTGGGTGTCTACGATCTCATCAAAGGTTCACCAACCGGCTATAATCGGGATCTGCAGGATGCCAAGGAACTCTTTATGGAAGGCATAGCCACCACGCGTTCCTGTCTCCGTATTCTGACTCCGATGGTATCCGCGACCAAAGTGAATAAAAAGGCACTGATCGATGGTTTTACGCCGGATGTTTTTGCAACCGACCGCGCATTGGAATTAGTGGGAGAGGGCATGCCTTTCCGCGATGCGTATCATTATGTAAAGGAAAACCTCCATGAGCTGGATAGCATTGATCCAACAGAGGCAATCCTGCTGAAGACCCATATGGGTGCTCCTCTGGGGCTGGATTGGAGTTACTTTAAAGAGCGGTCTGCGGCGGTTAAAGCGACGGTTCGTGAGGAGCGCAAGGCCTTTAATAAAGCGATATCGAAGCTGTTGGGCGTAAGTTATCCGGTGAAGTAACCAATGATTCGTAATGCGTAATTTTTTCCGGGCAATGGAAATTACGGTTTACGCATTACAAATTAAAAAAGGGTCTTCCGCCAAATCAGTGGGTGCACGTGAGGTTTTCGCTTTGCCTGAAAGTTTGAAATGGCCTGAAATCAGGATGGCATACAAGTAATAT
>JADGFE010000274.1 GCA_016744085.1 Kiritimatiellales bacterium
GGCGGAGGCTGCCAGTTGGACGCCAGCTCAGTGGAAAACATCCCGCGAAACTAAGAACGCGTAGTCCTGTCAAGGCGGTCGCCGAAGAGACGCATACGGTATCTTAGTATCGGTGTCGGCATAGCTGCCGGCTTTATGCTGGAAGAACATCTATTTCTTGGCAGTAGTGGGCCTGTCGGACATATGAAAATTCGTACAGATGGTGCTCTCTGCAACTGCGGTGATCATGGGTGCTGGGTAACCGAAGTCAGCCTGCCTGCGCTTGCCCGCAAAGTAGAAAAAGAATATATCGATATTGCGGGGATTCGGAACGGTGATGAAGCGTTATTAAAGGTGCTCGACGAAATAGCCGAAATGCTGGGACATGGCATTGCCAATCTGGTTAATCTGTTTAATCTCGACTCCATCATTCTGGGCGGCGCAATGCTTCCCCTTCTTCCTTACATGCTGGATAAAACCAGAGCAACAGTCGAATGACGCGCCCTTCAGCAACCGCGGACCAACGTGAGAATTAAAGTCTCCGGTCGCGATGACGACAGTGTGTTCGGAGCCGTATACCTGGTTCTTGATGCCATTATGAACGATCCGGCTTTGCTGGTTCGCTCAATCCTAAAATACAGCTAAACAGGCCTTTCTATTTCGGAGTCTTCCTCAGCCTCGGCCTTTACTACCGGGTCGGTCTCGACTACTTCTTTTATCTCGGCTTCAGGGGAAGGCTTGTTCATATCGGTTTTAACATCCCGGATTTCCCGTTCCAGATCGTCTTTACCTTTTTTAAACTCACCCAGACTTTTTCCCAGTGAACGGGAGAGTTCAGGAAGTTTTTTAGCACCAAACAATAAGAGAATAATAAAAAGGATTACCAATATTTCCGGCCCGCCGGGCATACCCCCAAAATAAGCTATCGTGTTCATTGTGTATTCCTAATAATTTTTAACGCTATCTGCAATCGGCTTGGGCCGATAGAGAACAAATATTTCAGTTACGTCATTGCCCTGAACGGCTCTAATTTCAATATATTCATCCGCAGTCGAAGCCAAAGTACGGAAGGCGTTTTTTCCAAACTCAGTTTTTTCAGTCATCCACCCGTTTGCATCCAGCGCATCATTGAAACGTCGCATCGCAACCTTCAGGTCTAGCTCGGTTCGCAAACCTGCTCCCACCAAATCCGACGCCGGAATGTTTCCATGCTGATTCAGCTCAAAATCTTCCATGAGAAAATAATCAGGAAAGAGCAATACCTCGGGCCGAAGGCCCGGCTCCAGAAAAACCATGGTCTCTTCGGAAAAGACGACCGGTTCCAGAGGTTCTTCCGAGCTCATGCAACCAGCCATCAAGGAGGCTCCGACGATCACAAATAATAATATATAGTTCAACTGTACTCCAAAATTAATCGGGTTATCCATTAAGACGAAGGAACCTAAACGTTTCAGACCTGCTTAACAAGGTTACCGGCAACGTGAATCTATAGCGTCTCAGTGGATTTAAAGGCTTTCCGCCATTTCCGTCACCTTTACAAACATCTCTTCCCGCTTTTTTATATTTCCAAACCCCTCAATCCAGAATGCTTCCTTAAGCCTGCCCAAAATGAGATAGCCTTCGTAGGCCAAGGGCACAGATAGACTGTAAATTAAACTGTCCATTTTTCTTTCCTAACCTCATGCCTCCAACTCCTGAATGAACCGTTCTTCCGCGGTTTTAAAATCCAATATTTTCCGGGGGTAGTTGTTGATCCAGACCTCGATGGCTTGGATCTGTTTGCAGGTATACTTGGATATATCGCACCCGCTTCCAATTCCACACCCTCAAAGTCCGATCATATTTATCACAATTTATTCCACACCTTCTCCGTTCTTCTTTTCAACATTACAACGTCAGCATGAGGTAGACTATGAAACCACTTAAAATAAAACGCTGGAACCAGGGAAGTGCTGCCCATTTACTTGTCCGCGCCGGGTTTGCCGCCACATCCGAACAAATTGCCGCCACCGCCAAACTGCCCATGGAAAAAGCTGTCGACGCTCTCTTTAATCAGGAAAGCGATATCGAACCCCCGGATTGGGTCACCCCCGAGTCCGTCAACAAACCCAGCCTGCGGGATGAACGCGGCAAGCTGTCTAAAGATGAGATGCGAGCTGCACGAAAAAAGCGACAGCGTGACAATGCACTGGACGTTCGTTTCATGGGCTCATGGTGGATTGATCGAATGATCAGTACCTCCTGTCCTTTACAGGAAAAGATGACCCTTTTCTGACACGGTCATTTTGCCACCAGCTACCGCAAGGTACGCGCACCCTATATG
>JADGFE010000111.1 GCA_016744085.1 Kiritimatiellales bacterium
GCAGCTCAGCGAAACGAAAACCTGCTATCCTGGCACAAATCTACGGATGATCTACAAACTGGTATCAGATTAAAAGTGTCCGAGGTCAGGTGTTCTGAACCTCCATATGTCTCCGGCACAGTAATTTATAATTTCGTGTGTCATATGATATTTTCGCACAGCGGCACGAGGCGGTCCGGATCTTTTCTCTGATCGGGTATTCTGAGTAGGCACAAAAAAGAACCGCCGTAAAAGGCGGTTCTTGCAATACTCAAATGAGCAGGCGGTTTAGTGACCTTCGTCAACAATGTTGCCGGCCTCAACCTGGTCGATGATTTTTGCATAGTCATCGTTCAGCGGGCATCCGCATTTGTGACCTTCTTCAACAGTAGCGTGAAGACGAGCCTGTTCGATGTGCCAAGTTGCAACTTTCAGATGCTGATCAACGTTCATGGTATTCTCCTGATTTGGTTAGTTAGGTTTAAATTAGTACCAATTGCGTCTAATATACAGTTCCTGTTTTTCGGATCAACTCCGAAATGTGAATAAAAGATACTGCGTACTGCGTATCACGTATTGACTTGAATAAGAGAGGGGGGATCACCCTACGCAATACGCAATACGCAATACGCAATACGTTTTGGTTTGACTTGCCCCCCTGCCAGCCCCTACACACTCCGAGCTATGTTATACGACGTACCAGTACATTTAGGCGATCGCTCCTACAATATCCACATCGGGGCGGAAATTTTGGGTCAGCTAGGCGGTTTATGCGCTACAGCAGGCCTGAAGGGGAAATGTTTAGTCATCACCGACGAAAACGTGGCAGAGCACTATCTGCAAACCGCGCTGGAGTCGCTTGATCAGGTTGGTCTCAAGGCTTCCGCAGTCACGCTTCCGGCAGGGGAACAGACCAAATGCGGCGACCAGGTTTTCGCACTCTATAGTAAGTGCATAGAGGCTGGGCTGGATCGACATTCGTTTGTTGTGGCCCTTGGAGGCGGTGTTATCGGTGATCTTGCAGGCTATGTTGCCGCCACCTTCTTAAGAGGTATTCCCTTCGTACAGGTTCCGACAAGCTTGCTTTCGATGGTGGATAGCTCCGTGGGAGGAAAGACCGGGATTAACTTGCCCGAAGGCAAAAATCTGGTTGGAGCCTTTTATCAGCCACAACTTGTACTCGCTGATTTAAAGACGCTCGAAACGCTACCGGAGCGTGAATACCGTGCTGGTTTGGCTGAAGTGGTCAAATACGGAATTATTTACGACGCTCCGTTTTTTCAGTTACTGGAAGATAATATAGATGAACTTCAAACGCTGGATAATGACGAGCTGTTGGCTAAGGTTGTTGGACGGTGCTGCGAAGTTAAAGCAGACGTCGTTTCAAAAGACGAGCGGGAAGGCGGACTGCGGGCCATTTTAAACTTTGGTCATACTGCGGGGCACGCGCTCGAAAATGTGGCTGGCTATGGCGAATATGTACATGGTGAAGCCGTTTCTATTGGCTCGATATTTGCCGCCCGAGCTTCGATTGAGTTCTCCGGACTGTCTCAGCCGGAATGCGATCGAATTGAGCAAATTTTCCAAGACTTGAAGCTTCCGGTAAATGCGCCGGGATATAACTGGAGCAATCTGCGGGTTGCGCTATCAGTCGATAAAAAAACCGTAGGCGGCATGCCTAAGTTCGTGCTCGTTTCCGAAATTGGCAAGTCCAGTATCGGGAATGAGATTCCGGAAGAACGCATGGAAACCCTCTGGAATGAATTGTAAACATTAAGGCACTAAGGACTCCAAGAGGCGGCACCGACTATGTTCAAGTTTTGTGTTCCTTCATGCTCTTCGAGTCTTCGTGGTTAAAATTTTATGCAGGATAGGGCAGCATATATTTTATTGAATCTGATCGAAGGGCTCGGGCCGGTTAGTGTCCGAAGGCTGATCGATACGCTTGGATCGCCCAAGGCTATTCTGGAGGCAGATCGCGAAAGCCTGATGGAAGCCCGCGGCGTTGGCGAAAAGATGGCGGTTAAAATTATTTCACAACGGGATAGCATCGATGTCGATGCTGAGATTGATAAAGCAGCTGAAATCGGTGCCCGCATTATTACGCCACTCGACGATGAATATCCTGATGCATTGAAAGCGATTCACGGTCCGCCATTGGCGCTTTATATACGCGGACATTTTTTACCCGGCGACGATAAAGCGCTTGGCATTGTCGGTTCTCGTTCGACTTCGCATTATGGTCTTTCAGCCGCAGACCGAATGGCCTATCAGCTGGGGCAGACAGGTTTTACTGTGGTGAGTGGTTTAGCGCGCGGAACGGATACTGCCGCACATAATGGCGCGTTGAAAAGCAGTGGTCGCACGATCGCAGTATTAGGGGGTGCGCTCGACTGCCTCTATCCTCCTGAAAATGCCGAGCTGGCTGATCGTATTGCCAAACAGGGTGCGGTCATCAGTGAATACTGCATGGGAAGGCGGGCAGATCGTATGACGTTTCCCTACCGGAATCGAATTATCAGTGGATTGAGCATGGGCGTTCTCTTAATCGAGTCAGCGGTCAAGGGCGGTTCAATGCATACCGCCGAAGCCGCGATGGATCAGGGCCGTACAGTTTTTGCATTGCCCGGTAGGATCGATACGCCGGGAGCGCGGGGGCCGCACCTCTTGATTAAGAATGGCGCAAAGCTTGTTGAGTCGCTCGATGACATTTTAGAAGAGTATGAATTTGTGATCCCTCCGGAAGAGCGCGAAGCACCCGATTCGGAAACCGCAGCTCGTCCCGAAGTTCCTATGACGGAACAGGAATCAAAGGTCGTTGAAGCATTGTGGAAGGAGCCGAAGGATATTGATTCCCTCGGTCGGGAGCTCGGGCTGAAAAGCCACGAGCTCAGTGGAGTTTTATTAGGACTGGAAATGAAAAGGGTGATTAAAACCCTGCCAGGCCGCATGGTGGAATTGGCGGGCGACCTTCGGGAAATGAAATAAACACGACGGCGCTAAGGACTCTAAGAAAAATGAATCATGAACCTATATCGGATGAACTGGAGCGAATCGGCAAAGAAATTGTGGATTCCGCTTATCGTGTTCATAAGGAGCCAGATCCTGGATTGCAGGAATCAGTTTATGAAGAATGTATGATTTGTGACCTGCGAAAAAAAGACATGAAGGTTGATGAACAGGTCTATGTTCCCATTGAATTTGATGGGGAAATACTCACCCGAAATAAGCTGAGTATTGATGTGCTGGTTGAAAATAAAGCGGTTCTTGAAATGAATCCCTTGTTCCAATCTCAAACCCTGACCTACTTGAAGCTAAGCAAAAAATGGCTTGGCTATTTGATTAACTATAACGTCCCTTTAATGAAGAACGGCATTAAGCGATTCGTAACTTAACCTTCGAGTCCTTTGTGTCTTAGTGTTTAAAACTGATAAGGAAGTGCTATGAGTAAGAATTTAGTGATTGTGGAGTCGCCGGCAAAGGCGAAGAAAATTAACCAGTTCCTTGGCAAGGACTACACGGTTATGGCTTCGGTTGGTCATGTACGTGACCTGCCGGCTAAGAAGCTTGGCGTGGATGTGGAAAAAAACTTTGAGCCGTCTTATACCGCTACGACGCGCGGCAAAAAAATCCTCAAAGAGCTCAAGGCCGAAGCCAAAAAATGTGAAAACGTCTATCTTGCGCCCGACCCCGACCGCGAGGGAGAAGCAATTGCGTGGCACCTTTTCGAAGCGCTGAAAAAGAATGTGGCTGAAGAAAACTTTTTTCGCGTGACCTACAATGAAATTACCAAGCCCGCCATTCTCGCGGCATTCGAGCAACCCGAAAAAATTGATATGGATCGGGTGAACGCCCAGCAGGCCCGTCGTATTCTTGACCGTCTGGTTGGTTTTCAAGGCAGTCCCGTGGTGCGTAAGCAGATCCGCGGAGCCAACAGTGTCGGCCGCGTGCAGACGGTGGCGCTGCGTTTGGTTGTGGAACGTGAAAATAAAATCACCAATTTTGAGCCGGAAGCCTATTTTACCGTCGGCGCCGAAGTGCGTAAGCAGGAAGCTCCGCTGGATCCGTTTATGGTGAAGCTGGCGCGCATCAACAACGAGCCAATCGGCATCAAGGATCGTAAATTACTGCCGGGTGCGGTTAAAACTCAGGAACAGCTGGAAGGCATTCAGAATGAGCTGAACAACAGCCCGCTCAAGGTCAGCGATGTGGTTACAAAAGAAGTCACCCGTCGGGCTCGTCCTCCATTTATTACCAGTACGCTACAGCAGTCGGCATCTGGATCGCTTGGATATGCGCCGGCCCGTACGATGGGCCTTGCTCAGAAGCTGTATGAAAGCGGTTTAATTACTTATATGCGTACCGACTCGTTTAACATCGCACAGTCCGCATTGGCAGAATGCCGCTCGTTTATCGGCGACAGCTTTGGTGCCGAATATCTGCCTGAAAAACCAAATTTCTATAAGAGTAAGGGCGCGGCTCAAGAAGCCCATGAAGCCATCCGACCGACCGATGCATCTGTGCAACCTGGCAACGAAGGGGTGAAGCTGGATATTGCGGAGCAAAAACTCTACAAGCTGATTTGGGAACGTTTTGTGGCCAGCCAAATGGTGCCTGCAAGAATTGCTCGCCGTACCGTGGAAATCGAAGCGGGCTCTGAAAATACCTATCTTTTCCGTGCCACGGCATCCGATATTATTTTCCCGGGTTACATGAAGGCCAGTGGAATTGAAGCGGCTGCCGATAAGCCAAAGAATGGAGAGGGTGACGACTCAGAAACCGAAAAAATTCCGCAGGTTGAAAAAGGTGAAAACCTGGACGTGCTGGATTGGCTTACCGAGCAAAAGGAAACCAAGCCGGTTGCCCGTTATTCAGAAGCCTCATTGATCCGGGCTTTGGAAGAAAATGGCGTAGGACGTCCAAGTACGTATGCGGCCATTATGTCTAAGCTGGATGAACGCGAATATGTCATTAAAGAAAAGCGTTCGCTGGTGCCTACCGATCTCGGTAAAGAGCTGGTCACACTGGTGCTGCGCACGGAAGAAAAGCTGAAGTCGGACAATAAGATTGATCTGTTCGAAGCGCGCTTTACGGCCGATATGGAAGCCAAGCTCGACGCGGTTGAAGAAGGTAAGATTGAGTGGACGGATATGATGGAGGAGTTTTATCCGTCCTTGCTCGAATGGATCGACCACGCGAAAGAAACTGCAGAGCCGGCTTTTGTTGCTAAATGCTTTGGGGCATTGGAAAATGTTACCGAATGGGCGCCCGCTGTTAAATCCGGACGGCGCACCTACGACGACAACAAAACCTTTGAAGATCTGAAGGAAAAGGTTGGCGAAGGCGAACTACTCTCTAAACGTCAGGGTGAAATGCTGCACAAAATGTGCTGCAAATATATCAAGCAGGTTCCGGAAGCCTTAGGCAAAGAACTTGAACTGGTTGAGCCAGAGGCCGTGCGCGGCGATACACCCCGCAAGATCGAGATCCTGCTTGGCGTTAAATTTGAAGAACCTCAAAAAGTAGGTAAGCGCACCTACGACGATAAAAAATTTGTTACGTCGCTGGGTGATCAAGTCACGATGAATAAGCGCTTAAGTGAACGACAGGTGGCTTATCTCGATACGTTGCTCACCAAATATTCTGAGCAACTTGAAAACTTTGATGCCCTCCGGGTTGAATTCAAGCTGGATGAAAAGAAGGAAGTGGAAGCCGATCCTTCAACGGCGCCGATCCTCGCAATGATGGATCATATTACCGAGTGGGCCGAGCCGACCATGCGCGGAAAACGTGAGTTTAACGACAAGACCTTCTTTGATTCCCTTTCGACTCAGTTTAAGGGCAGGGGCGCGCTTTCAGACCGTCAGCTGGCTGCACTTAAGAAGATGGGGGCGCGCTATGCCGACCAGATTCCAAACTATGCCGAACTGCAAGAGCAGCATAATCTGCCGGCTCCCCGAAAGCCAAAGGCTAAGAAGGAAGAAGCTGCTACTGAGGAATAAATAATCACTAAGACACCTGAGGGCTAAGCAATTCGGACAATAGTCAGCTTAGCGCTCTTTGAGCTTTTGTGTTTAAAGGTTTTATGAACGATCCGTGCATAGAGCATTTTGTCCAGTACCTTGATGGCGAGAAAAACGCCTCAAAGCATACGGTCAGTAACTACCTGATTGATATCCGGCAGTTTTGCGAGGTCGTGTGGGGCGAAGATGCTCAGCCTCCCTATAATTGGAAAACGGCGGACCGTTTTACGGCTCGCAAATTTCTGGTATTTTTTCAAAAGCTGGAGTTGGCTCCCGCGACGACCGGACGGAAACTTTCAGCACTGCGCTCGTTCTATAAATTTCTCCTGCGGGAGGAATATGTGGATCAGAATCCCTTCAGCGGTTTAAATCTGCCGAAGAAAGGACATTATTTGCCGCAGATCTTATCGATAACCGAAGCGGGAAAGCTATTGGATGCCCCAGTTAAGTTTAATGAAAAGCAGACGGTTGTAAATCCGAAGCAAAAGCTTTGGAGGGAATATATGGTGGCTCGAGATGTTGCGATTCTTGAGCTGCTCTATTCCACCGGTATGCGTATCAACGAACTGGTTACGCTGCCGGAAGAGCGTATTGATCTGCTGTCCGGTGTGGCCCGGGTTCGCGGTAAAGGTAAAAAGGAACGGCTCTGCCCTTTGGGGGCGCCAGCCACCCGTGCCTTAATGAAAAATTTGGAACTACGAGAAAATGTTTGGCTATTGGAAGGTAAAAAGGATGTGCGCAGTCCGGTTTTCCTAAATAAAAACGGAGGGCCGATTTCAGCTCGTTCCATTGAGCGCATGACGAAGAAATATGTGCTTTTTTGTGGGCTGAACGCCGAGCTCACTCCACATAGTTTGCGCCACAGTTTTGCGACACACCTGCTGGATGCCGGTGCTGATTTACGAAGTGTACAGGAGCTGTTGGGCCATGCTTCGCTCTCCACAACTCAAATTTATACCCACGTCTCGGTGGAGCGGCTTAAAGAAGTCTATCAGCTGGCTCATCCAAGAGCCTGAACCTGGCCACTTCATTTAATTTCGGATTCGTAAACTAACAGTTCCTTGCAATCCAGTCGCCCCGACCATTATTCGGCCGTATAAGAGTGGAAGCCCTATGCCAGATCCCATTTTTTGAGAATATATTTTTTCTGGGTCGTTAGCAGATTCATGAACAGCATTTCGAGGTCACGATTTTTTTTATTGTGCTTGCGCATCCATTCGGATAGCCAGAGATAGCGTGTGGCCAGCGTGAGTTCGAAAAAGACCTCCCAGGTTTCGTCTTGATAAATCGAAGCTTCCCGCAATTGGAGAATCAAACGCCGGGTAAAGTCCGATATGAGAGCATCGGGATTTTTAAAGCCAATGCAACCCACTAGCAGAGCGGCATCGTATGCTTCCGGTTTTAGGCCGCAGTGTTCCCAATTTAGAACGGATTGTATCGAGTCATTTTCCCATACCATATTTTCTGGTTTGAAGTCTCCGTGGCAGAACGCGGTCGGTAAGGAATATAACACGGAGAAAAGATCGTTCTCCAAACAACTGTAAACAGAAGAAAGGCTTTCGCCCATCTCCGGACGATGACGGTTTAGGGCCTCCGTTTTACGCTTCACGAAATCGATTATAGAAAAAGGGTTTCCGCCCTCGGGAACACTGATTTTATCGGAAGCCTGCCGCAGGTTGATTATAAACGCTGCAATTGCGTCAGCTCGCCAGTCATCGGTGAGCCATTGGTTACGCGGAGTAGCAATGCCCGACATGCAAGGCCGGAGCATGCATAGCTGCCCTGTATAGAACGTAATGAATTGTCCCAGTGAATTGCGCTGGTAGGGTAGAATAAGACTGCATCCATTACTCTCAAGTAACTCCATGGTTTCGGCTAAGGCCAGTTTTCTAGAATACTGATTTTCAGAAATTATCTCAAGTTCCCACTGCGCTCCATCTGCATCGCTAAATATTGTGAGTTGCCCAGAAGGATCAAAGCTGTCTTGAATATGGGTGGAACTATTTAGAACTGGTGATTTAATGCGCCAATTCCGTAAAATTATTTCGTAGTCTGAGTTATTCATCGCAAAAACACGGTTTACTAAATATGGGATAATATCAAGCATTTGATGGGGACTTGATTTTTTTACTTCAATTCGGTTGACGTCTTTTAGCCGTTCCGTATACTACGCGCTTCATTCAACAACGGCGAGATAGCTCAGTCGGTAGAGCAGCGGATTGAAAATCCGCGTGTCCCCAGTTCGATTCTGGGTCTCGCCACCACTTTAAGCCTCTAATTCATAACGAGTTAGAGGTTTTTTTTGTTGCCTGTGTTTGGTAAGGCAAGAAAAGGTAATAGCGTGCTCTATACGGAAAGTCGTCCGGGACGAAAGGATCTGAGAATAAAGGGTGATCTGAGCGAATTCGGTGGAAAAGATGTCGAGGGGAAAGTTTTAAGCGATAAAAAAGACGATGTGTGAGCCAAAAACAACTGATTTTATGCGGCCAGGGCATGACGGAACAGCCGGTCATACCGGATGGTGGGTTGTATTCAGATGATGTTCGGCGGAGCAGGTTCAGGCAGCTTCGCGGTAGTAATACGAAATGATTCCGCCCAGACGCTGTTTCCGTTTGATCTCGCCCTTGTCCGTGGGCTTGAAATCTGGTCGAAGAACCTTGTTTCCAATATCGACTCCCTGATGAGGGCGCTCGTTGTTGTAGTACGCAAGCCATTGTCGGTTGATGTAGTCGAGCTGGTCCAGACTTATGCAGAAAAAGTGGTTCAGGCATTCGCGCTTAACTTTTCGATGTAGCATTCACAAAACGAATTCGCCACAGGAGTGCGCACGGGCGTCTTGATTGTTTTCGTTCCCGAGTCTTTCCAAAATGCGTCAAACCGAGCCGGATACTTGGTATCTCGATCACGAATAAGATGCGAGGCCTGAATCCCCAAATCCTGAAGCCACATGGAGGCGTTTCGAGCCTGCTGAAGCACCCATCCTTCGTTGGGATTAAAGGTGGCCGGACTCATGAAAATCCTGCGACTACCGAGGTGGATAAACACCAGAACGTAAGCATCAACCCATTCTCTCCAGGTAAGGACGGGCTTGGTGAAAAAATCGGTGGCGACCAGCGTGTTCATGTGGGAGCTGAGAAACAGCTTCCAGTTGCTGGGTTGGTATTTCCGTTCTTTGTCCGGAACAGGGTGGATGCCCTCGCGCTTAAGGATGTCGCTGACGGTTGTAATACCAATTCTGATGCCCAACTTCCTCAGTTCGCTCTGAATGCGCTCATATCCCCACGTAAGGATTTCGGAAGAAAATTGCATGACCAGGCTCACTGTTGCTTTCGGCGTTCTCGGACGACCGGGCTTTTTCGGTTTTTCACTTTCTTTGGGCCTCAGCCAGCCACGGTAGGTATTCGGTTTAACCACGAGCATTTCGTCATCAATATCATGACCCAATTCTTCTCCAAGACGAATCAACTCCGCGCGTTCCTCAGGGCGTGTGTAAATTCGATCCGTATCAATCGGGATTGCAACATTTTGATCTGGTAAGCCATCAACTGAAGCTGGGTGTCGTACCTTCTGCGGAGCTTCGTCTACAGAAGCTTCTCGAATACCTGAAACACCCTCATATATCCTCGCACCCCATCAGTCAAATCCACCTTCAAATCAACATGTTAAGTCAGCTGATATGTTTCCGTACCCCTCGGAAACTCAAAGAATTCGAAATATCTACCGAAGTCGAGGGTATCGAGCCACCCCAAAACCGGTTTTTGAAATGGAAAATCGAGCCTTCGAACTGGGGTTCTTGGATTCGTAGCAACTGGGGTTGTCGAGGGGCCTAAGTTCGCATCGCCATCCAGTCAGGAGTACCGGTCTGGATGGTTGCTCAAAAGTATGCGTCTCTTCGGCGACCGCCTTGACAGGACTACGCGTTCTGAGTTTCGCGGGATGTTTTCCACTGAGCTGGCGTCCAACTGGCAGCCTCCGCC
>JADGFE010000275.1 GCA_016744085.1 Kiritimatiellales bacterium
CATATTACTTGTATGCCATCCTGATTTCAGGCCATTTCAAACTTTCAGGCAAAGCGAAAACCTCACGTGCACCCACTGATTTGGCGGAAGACCCAAAAATACATCGAGTGGAAGGCCATTCCTGAAACAGGAAAACCTATCGGTTATGATCTTGAAATTGGCGATTGGATTGTTCCTCATGGCAAAGGAAAAATGGCTGACTTCATCTTGACGTTTTCCAGCTATTTTCAGGATATGAAAAAAGGAAGCGAGGCACGCTATGTGCTCTCATTTCCAAACGAGTTCGATGGAATTCAAGAGTATCAGTTCCCTGAAGACTTGAACTCCAGTTTCAAATGGCCTTATCTAGCACCTTTAGACGGGTATCGACCAACTCTGATAAAGTTCAAGCATTGGGATACGAATGGTACGCCGGACAAAACCAACTATTCCGGAAAGAATAACTACATTTTCCGCGTTCGTTCCCGGCAACTGGATGACGGCACGATCGTCGCATGTTACGGCATAATTAAGGGTGAATTCGAATTTATTCCGCAAGGCAAGATCAAGCTTAGCCATTACTTCAACCCCGTTCCGAACGAGCGGTCGCTGGAATGGAATGGCGAGAATCTCCTTCAAAAGAAGTGACCTTTAATATTTGAAAAGAAACCCGCTCTTCCGCCCCTACTCTCAGGAGTTGTTTGGGGCGGGCGGTTCTGTATTCGTGGATGAAACTGTCGGGACCAGTGGGTTTACGTCAACTACGACCTGCTCAATGCAACGATGGACATCTCCAACGTTCCCGTCCATGACTACCTCCTCGCCAAGGCTTTTCCTGCACGAACTGGGAGATGGGGTCGAGAAGCAACACGAAAAGAGAAGAAGTAAATATTGATATGGCCACGAGCTATATTAAGCCAGGGCAATGGATAAGAACGGATCTACACAACGGTACGTTGGAATGGCGGCACAGATCCAAAATATACCATGGAAATGGGTAGGAGATAGATGGTTTAACCAATCGGAATGCCCCATTATGAAGACTGAACGAGCAACAAGTGATATTCATGGGCTAACTCTCGATGCAGATATCCCAGTAAACCCCTCATCTGATCTTCCCAAAGAGCCCTGGACTGATGAACAGAAATCATTTATCAAAGATACCTTCCGGCCTTATGGGTTGCTCGTATCAAATGATGACCCGCGAGTTCAGTGCAGCCCTCCTGTGGATTATGATTCACCTGATTTTGCCCGTAGTGTTTACCATGCGTATGACAACCTTTCCGTATTGTCTGTAGGAAATCACCGTATTTTTTCTGTTTTAGACAGGGAGCATATTGAAACGCTGCAGGTTGAGATGCAGAACATTGTCAGACGCTCACGTGTCGGGACTCATGAGGAACGGCAAGTAATTATTGTTTCATCACCATGGCATGCCGCGATTTTTTTGCTCGTAATGCAGCTTCAAATGCGTGAACTAGATAGTAACGGCCATCAAGTATGCGAGTTTTGATGCAATCAGCAACAGCAGCCTTTCAGGCGCAGAGAAACAAAACCTGGAAACCGCTGTCGAGAGCGGGGCGTTCCTCGCCTCCGTCATGACGGGAAGCGGCTGGTTTGACGCGGCGGGTGTCGCGTGGGAAACCTATTCCTTCAAGCAAAGCCTAGGTTCAGGCAAAGACGAGTTTGGTCGTACATATGCCGAATTCGAAGTGGAAGATCCAAATGGAGAACTCCTTTATGTGAGGATGATGACCGCACCAGCACCTAACACACCTGTCAATCCGATTCCTTCCAATGACGCACAGAATGTGGATCGCAACGTGGTGCTTCAATGGGACGATGTCGTCGGTGCCGATGGATACGAAGTCTGGTTTGGAAGCGATTCGGCTACCATGACCAAGGTCGCAACGACATCCTCGTCTCACTACGACACCGGGCTACCTTTAACCCCAGCGTGTCCGGGTGGGAGTCGGAATGGTTGTAGATGAGTTGGTCTGTTTCTTTAAATCTAAATCCTATAAGTCCTCTTGTTGACATTTTTGTTTCACCACTAAAGAGGGAGTAGTGGCAGTTTAAGGATTTGGTGGCACTTCGGTGGGGCGTTATCCATTTGTACATAAAAACAGGAGCAACGCCCGTTAGCGGAACCGCCCTATACTGAAAAAAACAACCTCCGGTATCCGGGGGAGGATGACCGGAGGTCTAGGCTGAACCGGATGGGATTGTTGGGGTGCTTTCCGAATCAGCTTGCCTGAAAAATACTTGTTCAAACGGCCATGTCAATTCTACTCAAAAA
>JADGFE010000276.1 GCA_016744085.1 Kiritimatiellales bacterium
ACCTCGCTATCTTCCCGCTCGATGCGCAGCCATCCGGCCAGCGTTTTGGAATTGAGATTCCATTCCCTGCAAAATGCCGCCTGCGTTAAATCTGATGACTGAAACTCCTGCACCAACTCCCGGCGTTCTTCCTCGCTGTACGAAGCCCGACCCTGCGTATTATTTTCATTCGTATCCATGCCCCGAACGTTATCAGGCATTGGCCTGGCTGCCTATGGGGTCGGGGAAGAGGCGTATACGCATAGGTGAGCATGCCGTTTTCTGAATCCACCAGACCTGCCAGTCCGAGGCCTATTATTCCCAGCGGATTAAGGTTTTCACCTTCCCCCTCAGTTCAGTGCATCCTGAATCAGTTGTTCGGCCGTAGCGATGCTCGCCGTTTGATTCTGCTCGGGGCTTGTTTTTGCGGAGGACTCCCAAGGTACTTTTTCTTTAAAGTCTGCTGCAATCACGATGATCCGATCGATATCAATCTCAGCGCCTATGGCAAAACCGCCATTCGGTGCAAGTTCAAGCGGGAGGCCGGGACGACCCGCGCCTGCGCGTCGAAATTCTGTTTGTCTTTAGAGGCAGAAAAATCTACCACAGCGCTTGCTGTTGATGAAAGCTGGATGCAGGAAATTCTGAACTAATTTCACTCGGCCAAATCGGCCCAATCTTCCAGTTCGGGATCCAGATAGGCATGTTCCAGCAACTCTTCCGCCCAGCGTTCTTCTTTTTTGGTCAACCGGCGCAGCATGCGGAACGACATTACTTGAACGGCCGGAACTTCGGACCACAACGAATTGTTCAGCGAGCGCCAGTAGGATGGAACCATTTTTTTTGGGTACACAATTTGTTTTTTGCAACTTTCACAAATAAAGATGCAGCCATTCAGAAAGGGTTCGTCTTCTAAAGGGAGCAGTTCAAAGACATCGAGCTTAACACCGTTTTTTGCGCAAAGCTCGCAATGGGATCGGGAACGACGCACCAGATCCTTCGCAAAATGCGATAGCATATTTTGACGATGGAATTTCCCCTTGAACCTCGCAGACATCTGTTTCCCCTATGTAACGTTCGATTGAACATAGGGAATAAATCCTTAATGTCTGGATAAAAACCGATTTAATTCTGTTCTATGTGACGCCTTTAACAGGTTCAGCAGTCCATGGTTACTACATCAGAAAGGACGCGCTCAAGTCCGTCGATGGTGGTTTTAATATTGTATTTATCCTTCACCATTTCCCGGCCTTGCTGCCCCATACGGTTTGCCAGTTCGCCATCGTTCAGTAACCACTCAATTGATTGGGTAAATAATTCCGGTGTGTCGGCAACGAAACAATTTACCCCGTTTTGAGCGGGAATGCCGGCTGCGCCCAGTGCCGTGGAAACTACGGGTAGTCCCGAGGCCATGGCTTCGAGCACTTTTATACGCAGTCCGGAACCCAGTCGCATGGGATTAATGAACAGCGTTGCTCGTTCTCGATAGGGGCGAAGATCATCAATATTTACAGCCACCAGCATACGATCGTTCTTCGCTGCTAAACGCTTCATTTCGTGACTGGCACCTGCACCGATAAAGTGGCACTGCAAAGTTGGGTGTTGCTTCGATAACTTTGGCCAAACTTCTTCAGCAAACCACAGCGCACCATCATGGTTTGATTTGTCGGTAAAGTATCCGCACATCAATACGATGGGACCAGGATCTTTTTCGGTGGTTTTCTGATTAAGATAATCAAAGTCGATGCCCGGGTGAATTACGGATACCGGAAGCTGGGAAGCATAATTGAGCATTGTGAATCGATCTTCATCGGTAAGCGTAAGGATGTGATCCATTGCTTTATAAAGTTCAAACTCAAATTTTTGGAGAACCCGTATTTGAGAAGCACTCTTCAGCCGGAGCATGGGCGGAACGCCGGACGTGTCAGCATACTTTTCAAATGTAGTTGTAAGGCATCGGTGGCAGGATACGATTTTTTGCACGGCGGAGAGATACGGGTTGCGGTAAAGATACATTCCCATTTCAGCGAACTCGGCAATGACTACGTCATATTGGGAGCGTTCAACCATGTCGCCGACCAATTGCATCATGTCTTTTGAATAATTTTTCCAAAAAATCGCAGGCAGAGAAATGCTGATATAGTCATGAAACATTCGCACGAACAGTTTGTTTTTTTGCCTCTTCCGCAGAATCGGTGGGTAGTATGCTGCCCTTTTATGCCCCTAACCCCTGAAAACAGGAGATTTTCCTTTAAAATAGACCCTTTCTT
>JADGFE010000112.1 GCA_016744085.1 Kiritimatiellales bacterium
GACTTATAGGATTTAGATTTAAAGAAACAGACCAACTCATCTACAACCATTCCGACTCCCACCCGGACACGCTGGGGTTAAAGGTATTGAGGGATCTTAGAGACGTGAAGAGCTGGGACACGGTATGCGACCGCGTTGAATCGCTGGTCTCAATTCCTGAAACAAGAATGCTTGGTGATAATACCAGTATGGCAGAGTCTGAAATCAGACGGCACTTCCCGGAACAGGAGAACAAATTTTCTCGAAGGAATTTTTACGATCTCTACCAGCCGTTGCAAGGAACACTAAAACCGTACCTTGAAGGAAAACTCTCATTTATTCCGGATGCGTCAGACTTCATTAGTGATAGCCAGCATTGCGAGTGGGCGTACGTCGTAAATCTAGATGATTGGAAGTTTGAAGTCTGGAGAGGGCTACAACAAAGGCCGGACGATTCCGAGAATAATCAATATGACCAAGAGGCTGACCGCATGGGCTATTTTCCCTGTCAAAAGGTTAAAGCCTATGAACTCGAAGACCTTCCTGAACCTGGTAGGTATCTGTCTGATTATTTCTTCTTTCGGGATTTGAACGGCACCGGCCGCTAAATCTCAACCAGGCTGTTTATTCAGTTTGGTTAATTCATCAGAATGGCTACGAGACTTCCTCTAAGAATTCAGAAGCAAGTCCGCAGTAAGGCGGGGTTGCAAGGCAAGAAAAGATGGCAGGTAAAAAGGTAATTATAAAAGTCGAGAGCGGGCATCACTATTGCTCGACGGTAAAAGATGGACGGGAATTTATTTCCGTTAATTGTTTTGGTTCAACCTACGGGTCAGGTCATCCATGTGACAATGAAGATGAAGTTCAGGTAGCAATCAACAGTTGCAAAAGAACGGTTCGTGAAAATGGGGATATTCCAAAAGTTGAAGATAACCGAATGACGCTCGATAGATTCTTTTAGAGGGTGGGTTTATCCACCTGCGTTGCGGCGTTCAGTTTGGATAGTCGTTTCTGGAGATATTTTATGTCCTTTTGAATCTCGCCGTACATCCATGTATCTGGCTGGCAAATCAACAACTCATATTTTCTGCAATCCAGAAGTAATTCTAGCTGCTCACGTTTTTTGGTTTTGCTGTTTTCCTTCGACATAAGAATTCAAATTAAAGCGAAGTATTTAAGGCTCACGCTTGATTCAGAGGAAATATCAGGTCTTTTTATCCCCGCATAAAAAGAAAATACATACCTTTTTAAACCCACGGCCCCAAAAGGATTATGTTTGAGATTGGGTCTGTCAGGAGTTTCAAGTGGCATCGTGCATTCTTGGAGTAGCTTCTGGCAGGCTTTCCAATCCCAACTTACTAGATACCATGAACTCGAAAAAATCCCAGACCGCGACCGAATATTTAATCATTCTTGCGGTAGTAATTGTGATTGCATTGATCGTTGTTGGAGTTCTGGGGGGGCTTCCGAATCAACAGCGAGAGTTCAACTGGCCTCTTTAAAAGTTGCCATTCTTAACTACAAACAAGATTCACATTCTACGTTATTTAAATTCAGAAATAATAATCCTTCTTCTGTTCGCATCAACGAAATGTGGGTGGCTGATAAAAAATGTACCCTGTATCCCTACAATGCGATTCTAAAGCCGGGTGAGTCGAAGTCCATCACCTGCTATGGCGTTGTTGGACTCGCTGAGAACAGCCGTTTTGAGTACGACTTCAATGTGACGTACACAGATTTAGAAATAAATGCGCAATATATAATCAAGCCCGATGTGAAGCTGATTGGAACGATTTCCGAAGGGAGCGAGATTCATACGGGGATGGATGCTTGCTACGAAGGTAATTCTGCTACTGAGCAAGATTGCTCACTTGCAGCTGCAGAAGGACAAGACGGCCATGTTGACGGTGCTGCAAAAAGTTTCACAACCCTCTCAGACAACGTACTTAAAGACGAGCATACTGGTCTTTATTGGACAACAAATGAATCGACAAGTATAACAAGAGCCTCTGCAATTACATATTGTGAAGGGTTAACTCAGGGTGGTTTTTATGATTGGCGACTTCCTAATATTGTTGAACTAACCACTGTTCTTGATAGTGGTGATGTAACTAGTTCATCTCCTGAACAGTCTTGGACAAATGGTTATTATTGGTCTTATACAATACAAACTACGGCTTCCGGCACTTGTGGTTCTGATTGTATGTGGTATGTAGGTGTTTCGCCGCTCCATACTGTCCATCGTCAAACTTCAGATACTGCTCAAAACTCAGTTTGCGTTCGAGGAATAACTACGAGTATCAATTTAATTGATTCCTCAAAAGATTTTGTTGATGTCAGTGATGGAACTGTAATTGATCGAGATACAGGACTCATTTGGGAAAAAGAATTAAGTACTGCAAGTACTCTTAGCTGGAATGAATCAACTGATCATTGTCTGAATTTGAATAAAAGTGGCTACACTGATTGGAGACTACCTACTGTGAGTGAAGGAATAACTTTATTGGATTTTGGCTCAAGTAATTCAAGTAATTATTTGCCGAGCACTTTTGGTGCTCAGCCTGCGTCAGGTTATTGGACGGGGTCTACGTATTTGTCCGATGCCGCCTATGCCTACATCGTGACTTTTTCTAATGGTGGCGTGACCGACAGCGGTAAGACCGGAGGCGGTGCAGTCCGGTGCGTTCGTGACCGTTAAAAGGATACTGATCACTGCGGAGATTCAATCAGCCAAAGCAGAGCACTGAGGCATGCAATAGGGGGTATCGCAGTTACATTCTGAATTAATCCACATTCCGAATACTCGGCCAGTAGACAATGTATTGTAGTCCCATCTGGTCGTAGTTGGCTCTGGTAATTCCGTTTGCGGCGGCCTGTTCAATACACGGAATTGGCTCATCACACTCAATGCCGTAGCACCTGGCACCGTACATACCTCGTCCTGAATATCCCTTGTAGATTTCTCCTCCGACTATATTGGCAACTTCGTTCAATATTTCGATCTGTTCTTCTAAATTCATTTTTGTTTTACCTCGTTTTATGAGTGTGAGTTGACCGCAGATAAATCCGATAGGGTCTGCGCATCGCATTGTTTTGCGACGGGTCGCGTTCGTAGGCGAGCGGTGGTTCAGACTCCGTTTCCATGTCCACCGAATGGCTGAGAATGCGAACTGCCATCAAGGTTCGTAGTCCACTCCGGTTGCAAAGCTTCATCAACCGAGAGAGAGTAAGGGGGTAGCGGTAGCAGTCACGGGTCTCGTAGAGTTCAGCGTAATAATACCTCACGGTTTCAAGTACGAGATCAAGTAAGCGCTGTTGCCGAAAATCAAAGGATTCAATCATGCCTGTTCCCGGCCATTTACGCCGATTTATGGCTTTAAATCTCCATCCTTAATTGCACCCGCCTTGACATTAAGATGTTTAAATTGGACGTGTGTGGGAGGCATTCGGCCTTTAATTTTAACAATACCCTCACCCACCTGTAACCGGTCTAAAAATACATCCTGATTTCGCTCAAGGAACAGCGCCTGACGGGCGGATATGATATCGGCCTCGTGTGAGAGTGATAAAAAAATCAGCGTATGGGTATTTCCAAGCACATAGATTGGAAGCATGGAAGGGTGCTGGGTGATTGCAACCAACGCCTGACCGAATGAACGAATTTCCCTGTAGACATTCTCGAGTCCTCCGTTTGAAGATTCACCATAGCTTGGTGCAGGAAAAATATTATGGGCTTCTTCAAGCACCAACACATGGCGCAACTTATCGGTCTCCCCCTGACCCAACCGATGGAGATGAATCCATCGTAAAATTACTTCTGTAAAAAACGCGCGCACGGTTTTGGGCAGTTCAAGATCTAGCTCGAGAATGACTGGATAATTCAGGAACTCTTCGAGTTTGATTGGGACACGGGCATTGAATGCTTTTGCTGCCGGCCCGAAGGTAAAGGTTCGTAAAATCCGAAGGCAGCTATCTCGCCACAAAGCGCGACGACCACTAAAACGCTGACGATCCAACCGGCCCTTGAGATCAAAGAAGTTTGGATATTCCTTCAATCCCTTCGAGTCAGAATAAAATCCCCTGGCATCGAATTCTGCATCGGCGAGTTCGGCAAGAACATCGGCCACCCCTTGTCCTGATACATGGGTCTTTTCCAAGACATCCGATAAAATCTGAATCCATGTTTTGGGATGCACATTGGGCGGTGGTCGCAGGGGATTCCACAAAAAAGGAGATGCATCTCGCCCCACGGTATAAACCATGAGGCCTTTCATGTCGGATAAGCTACGAAGATTTCGATAGCTCCGCTTCCAGTCAATGACCAGAAACGGAATTTTTCTCTTCTGAAATTGTCGAAGCAGGTTGTAGGCAACATGGGTTTTTCCTGAACCCGTGGTGGCAAAAATTCCCGTGTGCTTTACGAGATCTCTGCTTTTGAGATGAAGCTGTTGTGGGGGTCGTCCGGGATAGCGAATATCACCGAGATACAAATCTCCACTCGTATCAATGGCATCGGATGGGGGAAGTCGGATCTTCCGGTCATCGACCTGACTTCCAAGGTATGAAACCGCCATCATCCGAATCATGTTTTCGGCCTCAGCACGGGCGGCAGGACTTTCAGCAATCTGATAATGCGACCATAGTGAATCCGCTGATGCATGAATCAAGGGTTTTAATTGCTGGCAAATTTGGCGGAGTTCCTCAGTCACGTAAAGCTCCGTCCAGATTGTGAATCAAGACCTCTTTTCGTTCCACACCTCTGGTTCCAGCAGACGTTTTTGAGTTCCCGAGCGAATATTTGGTTTCGATAGATTCGATTCTAAAATCGTTAAATATTTGTCGCACCTGCGGGGTGTCATTCAGGGAGAGGATAAAGCGTCCATTGATTGTTCTAAGCGTTTTTGCAAGTCTCCTAAAATCACCGTCCTTAAACGAGACCGCGTAAAAATCAGCGTTCCAATACGGCGGGTCGATGTAAAAAAAGGTCTCTGGGGAATCATACCGTTTGATGCAGTCGCAGGCATCGAGGTTTTCAATGGTGGTTCGAGCCATTCGCTTGTGGGTTTCTCGAAGCTTTTCTTCAACGGCTTGAAGATTGAGGGAACTAGGTCTAGTCGAGCTGACACCAAAGGTTCTGTTCACCGTCTTTCCGCCATAGCCCATTCGCTGCAAGCGGTAATACCTCACCGCCCTTTGTACATCGGTCAATAACCCGGGATCTTGTTTCGATTCATTCAAAAACTGTTCGCGTGATACGAGCGAAAAATCAAGGCATCGCAAAAACTCTGGCAGGTGGTGTCGAATCACATTCCAAAATCGAACCAGCTCGCCATCCCGGTCGTTCAGAACCTCCACGCGACTGGGCGGTTTTGTGAAATACACCCACGCTCCACCGCAAAAGGGTTCAACGTAGCAAGTGTGCGACGGAATCTTTTCAACGATTCGTTTCGCCAGTCTGGATTTTCCTCCGAGATAGCCGAGCGGACCTTTTAACGGCTTGGCATTGGTTTTATCTTTGGTGGTTGGGGTAATGGTTGTTTGGGTTGTCATTATGATATTTATCCATGGCTGGTGGCATGGATGGAGGATGTGCTTTGCTTTGAGAGGCAGGCAAGGCCGCAAGAAAACGGTTCTTGGCTTCGTTTCTGGAAACCCCTTCCCATGCATTGAGAAAATCTCGCATTACATTTGCGAGATCCCGCCAGCATTCGGTGTCTTCTCGTCGCTGGGCACTTCGGATCATGGATGCGCTTTGATCGAGTTTGGATTCCAGCCCCATCATGTCGATATTGTTTCCCATTGGCATATCGCGGATTTGAAGAAATTTTGTATCGATCTCCAATTCTTCTGACATCAACTGCTTCAAATGGCTGGCACGGATGCGAAGTCGTTCCATAATTTGTGTAGCCGTTACGGCAAGGCGGGTTTCGGTAAGTTCTGTCCGACCTTCAAGCAGGGACTTCATGGCGGCATCTTGTGAAAGTGCTGGGGTTTCATCGGGGGTGGGTTTTATGTTCTCGCGGCCTCCTGTTACTCTTGAACTGTAGCAACATGCTTTATCATTTTGGAGTACTCGATTTTCTTTAAAAGGCTCGTGCCATATTCATAGGAAGAACACTGGCACTACTGCTAATTCCCCACCGATTCGTGGCCAACTACTTCCTTTCACATGCCTAAATCGGTTAGATGGAACCCAATCGTGAAAATATTCCTGTTCGAGGAAAACAAAGAAAGGCGGTCTATATTGCATTGAAACATCCGGCGACCGGTCGGCAGATTCTTGAATCGGCAAAACGGGTTGCACCCTCGATGACCTATCAGGATTTAAGGCACATCCTGCGTGATTTTCAGCAGAGCGGTCTTGTCACTTGCTTGAATCCCGATTGCCAAACCGGACGTTTCTATGCATTGACCACCTTTGAGGGGAAAATATCCCAAACGTCGAAGCAGATGAATCTATGTGCTCAGATTAGCCGAGCCAAAACACGACTTGCAGTTTTGGAAGAAGTGGCTAAGGAACGGTTTTTTGACACGAAGCCATTGACTGCTACTCAAATAAAAAAACAGCTACGCGAACGTCATCCGCTCGGACTCAATCACGTACTAGCCGCATTGGAATTTCTGGCAACCAACCAACTTGTTGAATCAGTCGCCCAGACCAACAAACGCGATCTAAAAATTTACCAAGTAACCGCATTAGGAAAAGAAATATTGAACTATGTGCTAAACCAAAAAAACTAAACCATCGGCATGTACCCCTACACGTATACCGTGTAATGGGACAGAGGGAAAATCGGTCTGAAATATGACTCCAAAATCGAAAGTTTTATATAGCAGCGTGGCACAGAAATATTACCAACGAAGTCTGGGATGCGTTGCTCGTACGGATTCCCGCAGGGTCGCAGCGTCCTACTCAACGTATGACGCACAGACGTTCCCACTCTTCGAGGACAACATTTAATAAGGAGAAGAGAGGATTAAACATACTGTGCCCATAACTGACTATGAACGGAAGGCTCGGAGAGCCGAAATCAAACTAATTGAAAATCCGGATATTCCGGAACACACGAAGAATATTCTGCAACGGTTTCTTATCGCCTACGACGTAAGCAATGCCCGCAGGGTCATTTTTCTGGAGAAAATAAAGCCGTTACTTATCGAATTCGACTCTATTGAGTCTGCGCTGGCAGAACGGGATCAGATCAACCAGTTCTTCGCAAACCTCCGGAGGCGCTACAGCCCAGCCACCTATGCAACATACATCCATGTTGCCCAACGTTTCTTGTCTTGGCTTAATGATGGCGACCGACCCGCCAGCATGCGGGATATTCGCCCCGGTAAATCTTCAAAAATGCGGAGGAACCTTAAACCCGAGGATATGGTCACTTGGGAGGACGGACTGCTGATTTCAAGCACCGTGTGCAATATTCAAATGTCAGCCGCTGTTCAAATTCAACTCGACTGCGGTTTTCGTCCTTCGGAATTCATCGATTTTAACTATGGAGATATTGAGGTTCATACTGGCCTTGCCATATTCCATGTGCGGGATGGAAAAACCGGAAGCCGGTCGGTTGTGGCACACCGATGCGTGCCTGCACTTTTGAAGTGGATGGATGCTCACCCAACCAAGCGACCGGGTGACCCGCTCTGGATACTGGAGAGCAGTATCCATGGCCATGTTGATCGCAGTCAGCTAGAGGTAAAGCGCTATCCTTATCCTGCAATGGCCAAACGAGTGAGGAATGCAGGGAGGAAAGCGGGTATCCAAAAGCCGCTCGACTTCTACAACCTGCGGCATTCCAGTTGTGTGCTCGATAAAATGGATAACCTTCCCGTAGATCTGGCGGCAGAGCGGCACGGCCACAGCGTAAAGCACTATGTGGGCACTTACGGTCGGTTGAGTGTGCAGGATGTCATGCGACGGTTCCAATCGCATTACGGAGCAGCAGACGTGGAACCTGCAAAAATGCTGGAACACCAAATCTGCCCGGTGTGTAAGGCGCTCAACAGTGAAAAGCAAAACTGGTGCTCGTCATGCGGCACACCGCTGAACGCCAAGGGAGCGTTGGAAACGGCGCAAAAACAAGGGCTGTTGAATCCAAAGGATGAACAGGCAACCCAGAGTGAACTTGGGCAAATGAAGGCGGAACTGGCGGCTTCGCGAGAGCGGGAAAAGTCATTCAGGGAAGAGCAGATTCTTTTGCTTCAGCAGGTGCAGGATATTCGGACAGCTTTGGCAGGAAACCTTAATCCTTAGGGTTGAATGTCACAGATTGAACATCAGGTGTGATGTCGCATTTGCGACATAATCATATTGAGTCAAAAGACACTCTGCTAAAGTCAAGTATTTCAACCAAATGCACGCAAAACAACAACTATTATAAATCCCCTCGTCACACAAGAAACATGGCGATCCTTGAGGAACATCGGCGAACCAGCAACAGTTATTATTGCCTGACCAAAAACATCCGTCTTTCGGTCACCAAATGGAAAAGGGTTCGAATTTACCTTGGAACAAGGAAGCCAACTCCGGCAGAGGTCGAACTGCTGATCCCGGAGCTGGAAGAAAAAGCGCGCAGTCTGCGTTGCAAGCACACGCTTGAATCAATCATTTACCTAAGTAGGCCAGACGCTGAGTTTCTGGAGAATATTAAATTCGGATTTGAGCAGTGGCATCAAAAAACGCCGGTTAAAGTTCTGCAAAGGACTAATACAAACTTCCGGGTTCGGTTCTCCTACAACTCCAATGCAATAGCAGGTAATTGCCTGACCTTTCGCGAGACCTCTATACTCTTCAAGGACGAGGGGGTTTCATTAGAATTTCAAGCTATTGAGTATCAAGAGGTGCTCAATAGCAAGAAGTGCCTGGAATATCTCTCTGCTCGAAATAGGAGAATCAGTGTTTTAACCATTTGCACAATCAATAGGATTCTAACTCAAAACCCTGACAGTATGCTCACACAAATTAATGAACTGGTGCATTACATCCGTGAAAACAGCAAAAGCCTTCACCCGTTTGAACTGGCCTGCATGGCTCATGGAAAACTAGTGCAGGTTCATCCATTCGTGGATGGAAACAAAAGAACCGCACGGGTATTGATAAATCTGATCCTGCAACGGGCAGGCTACCCAAGACTGTTTATTCCGAAAAATCAGCGGCAACGCTATTATGCCGCACTGGAGATGTTCGGCAACGGCGAGTACAAAGCCTATGTGTCCGAGATGCTGACGCTGGTGAAAAGACAACTTCATCCATTTAGTTGAGCATGTGGTTCGCAATTTCAGTATTAACCCGCAATCCATCCCTAAACGGATCCATCGACAGTCCTCTAGCATAGTAACCCCAACAGAACCGCGCCTTGATGACAAAACCAGCTACAGTCCCTCGAAAACGGGTCAGCCTGTGAATTTTAGAAAAGGTTCGGAATGGGAGTTCCAAGGTTTGGAAAACCGGTATGAAAAAGTTCCGATGGTTGGAAGAAGCTTTTCCAAGGTCCAGAAATGATGAGTTAAGCGATGAGCACGTCGGTAGGAGATAAGGGCTGGTTGAACTAAGCCGCTTCGCGTCAGGCTCTTGCCAAAGCATCCTTTCGGGGTAAAACTCTCGTTCACACCGGCATTCATGAAGGTGCCGGGTTGAACC
>JADGFE010000113.1 GCA_016744085.1 Kiritimatiellales bacterium
GTTCAACCCGGCACCTTCATGAATGCCGGTGTGAACGAGAGTTTTACCCCGAAAGGATGCTTTGGCAAGAGCCTGACGCGAAGCGGCTTAGTTCAACAGGTTATGCGGAGTAATACTCCGCTATAAACAGAGGCTATAAGGTCTCCCTGATTAATCAATCAGAAATTACGCTATAGCTGTAGGCTTTTTAGTCGGTCGCTTTCGAACGGCTTGCACGCTTACGATCATTCTCGGTGAGCAGTTTTTTACGCATACGAATATTATTCGGCGTAATTTCAACCAGTTCATCGGCCGCAATATATTCGAGCGCTTCTTCCAGGCTCTTCAGCTGGGCCGGTGCGATTTTCATGGCACGGTCCGTACCAGAGGCACGCACGTTGGTCAGCTGTTTTGCTTTTTGGATGTTAACCACCAAGTCCTTATCGATGCAATGCTCGGCCAGAATCATGCCTTCATAGCAATCTTCACCGGGTTTCACAAAGAAGGTGCCTCGCAACTGAAGTGCATCAATGGCAAACGCCACGGAAGGTCCTTTGGCCTGAGAAATCAGTACGCCGTTATTGCGCTGCTGGATTTCACCTTTAAAGGGTTCGTAGTGCAGAAAACGGTGCGTAACAATGGCTTCACCTGCGGAGGCAGTGAGCATTTTCGAACGCAGACCAATCAAACCACGGGTCGGGATTTGGAAACGGATGGTTTTACGCATACCATGCTGTTCCATATCGACCATTTCACCTTTCCGAACGCCAGCCACTTCAATGACTTTACCGGCGTATTCATCTGGCACGTCTACGTGCAGAATTTCGACAGGCTCTTCTTTTTTCCCATGACGCTCCTTTAAAATTACCTGCGGCTGAGCCACGGACATTTCAAATCCTTCGCGGCGCATGGTTTCAATCAGAATAGAAAGATGCAATACCCCGCGTCCACTCACTCGGAAAGAGTCTCCTGCAGATTCTTCAACGCGTAGTGCAACATCACGTTCCATCTCTTTTAAAAGACGTTCCCGCAGGTGACGGCTGGTGACAAACTGACCGTCCTGACCATAGAAGGGCGAGTCATTCACACTGAAGGTCATGGAAAGTGTTGGCTCATCAATACTAATGGCAGGAAGTTGTTCCGGATGTTCAAAATCAGTAATGCAATCGCCGATATCAATGTCGGGAATACCAACAACCGCACATAAATCACCGCAGGGAATTTCTTCCACTTCATTCCGGCCAAGTCCCTCGAAGGTTAAGAGTTGCTTGAGTCGGGTCTGTTGCTTGGTTCCATCGCGGCGAATATGCATTAAAGGTTGCTTGGTGGTTAGCTCGCCACGATAGACGCGGCCCACACCTATTCGGCCGACATAGTCGCTGTAGTCAATGGAGGTCACCTGCATCTGAACCGGCCCGTCATTAATCTTCGGCGCGGGTATATGCTCTAAAACAGCATCCATCAACGGCATGATGGAATTACGAGGGCCGTCGAGCACGGTGTCTGCCCAACCATCTTTTCCGCTGCAATAGAGCATGGGAAAATCAAGTTGATCATCGTTGGCGTCCAGTTCGGCAAAGAGATCAAATACGAGATCATGAACAACATCTGGACGCGCATCCGGTTTGTCGATTTTGTTAATGATCACCATCGCCTTAAGGTTCAGTTCAAGGGCTTTATCCAGCACAAAACGCGTTTGTGGCATGGGCCCTTCAGCAGAATCAACCAGCAGCAAAACCCCATCGGCCAGATTCAGTACACGTTCCACCTGCCCACCGAAGTCACTATGGCCAGGGGTATCGATCACGTTGATCTTCACGCCCTTATAGACGATGCTGATATTCTTCGAGAGAATGGTAATCCCACGCTCCCGTTCGAGATCATTACTATCCAGCATGCACTCCTGCATGTCTTCGTTGTCGCGGAACAGATCAGCCTGTTTGATGATTTCATCAACCAGCGTAGTTTTGCCGTGGTCAACGTGGGCAATGATCGCAATATTTCTAATTTCCTGAGCCATGGGCTTTTCTCCAAATGCAAAATGAGGCGCGAACATATCGCTTTCCCTTTAAAAAGCAACCCTTTCCACCGTTAATCGTGATACGCATTGAAGCCCCTTTTTAAGGTTTGGAAAAAGGGCTGTATTTCGCGGCCCGCTTTCGGCAACATGTTCAACCATGATTACTTTTCTCGAAGGCAAACTGGATAACAAGCAGCTCGCACGCATTGAAATGAATGTTGGCGGGGTCGGATACGAAGTGCTGATTCCGCTCAGCAGCTATGATCAACTACCACTACAGGGCAAAAACTGCCGCATACTGATCTATCACCATATTACCGATGCATCTCAGAAACTGTTTGGATTCTGCACGGAAGAAGAACGCGAAATGTTTAGACGCCTGCTCACGATCAGCGGGGTTGGCCCCAAACTGGCGGTTAGCGCCCTTTCGGGTCTGCCGGTGCGCGAACTTAAGAATGCGCTGATCAATGGCGATATTAAACGGATTTCCTCCATCTCGGGCATCGGCAAGAAAACGGCTGAGCGGATTGTGGTCGAGTTGCGCGATAAATTTGACCAGGGCGAACAGCTTGATGCGTTTGCGACGAACGATGCAACTCCGGGCGATAACCGCCTACGCGATGCCGCCCTCGCACTGACCGCATTGGGGCAAAAACCGGACGATGCCACTAAAATGATTACGGGCATTGCCAAAAAACTGACTCCTGATATGACGGTTGAAGATCTTATCCGTCTTGCGCTGACGAAATAAACACTAAGGCACGAAAAGCTCTAAGGCTCACAATAGCCAAAGCCACAGATAACTTCGTGTTCCTTGAGTCTTCGTGTTTATAATCCGTGACAATCGATGCTGATTTGTGGCTTCATCACCCCCACTTATGAATGACGAAATTATTACCCCCGACCAAGAGTTCGAGCAAAAGCTCCGTCCATCCCGTTTTAAGGATTTTACCGGACAGGAAAAAATTCGCGAACGGCTGGAGCTTTTCGTGCAGGCCGCACGGGAACGCAACGATGTGCTCGACCATGTATTGCTGTCTGGACCGCCCGGCTTAGGAAAAACCACACTGTCCTACATTTTGGCCGACGCAATGGATGCGGGGATTAAATGTACCTCCGGCCCTGTGGTTGATAAACCATCCGACCTCGCCGGCCTGTTGACCGGACTGGAGCGGGGCGATGTGCTATTCATTGATGAAATCCATCGCATGCAACGGTCGGTCGAAGAATATCTCTACTCCGCCATGGAAGATTTTGTGATCGATATCGTAATCGACCAAGGCCCCAACGCCCGCTCCGTTCGGCTCAACATACAGCCTTTTACCCTGATTGGAGCAACAACCCGTGCGGGCATGCTTTCAGCCCCGATGCGCTCACGTTTTGGCCTGGTTAACCGGCTCGACTATTACGATGCTGAAACACTGGCGATCATCATTAAACGCTCCGCTCACATTCTGAATGTGGAAATTGATGAGGCCGGGGCCATGGAAATTGCTTCCCGATCGCGCGGAACTCCGCGTATTGCCAACAACCTTTTACGCCGTGCCCGTGATTATGCTCAAGTAAAAGCCGATAACCGGATTACTCGTGAGCTGGCCGACAAAGCACTCAACCTGTTGGATATCGACGATAATGGGCTGGAGGAAATGGACAAACGCATCCTCTCTTGCATTATTGATAAATTTGGAGGCGGTCCGGTCGGTTTAAACTCACTTTCGGTAAGTGTCGGCGAAGAATCAGATACGATTGAAGAAGTCTATGAACCCTATCTTATTCAGGAAGGCTATCTTCAGCGAACAGCGCAAGGGCGTATTGCCACAGCGCGCGCCTATGAAAAGTTTGGCCTGCAACCAAATGATCAATAGAGGTCGTCTATCGCAAACGTGTAGGCAACCTTTTTCGATGTGATTTTTTCAAGCGTTACGGTGCAGAGACGGACTTGAAAATCTGTACCACCGGTTAAGTTTGGTTTTGGTGCATGGCTCCTTAAATGAGAAGGATAGGAGCTATAAAAAAACAGAGAAGAAAACACACGGCGGAGTTTAAGGCGCGAATCGCGCTGGAGGCGATCAGGGGCATCGATACCATCAACGAGATTGCCGCGAAGAACAAGGATGATGAACTCGAACGCGCCCAACTGGAGCGAAAGGTTGGCCAGTTGTCCATGGAGGTGGACTGGCTCGAAAAAAAGTGCGTACAGCTGGGAATTCCCGGCAGAGGGCGCAATTCGTGAGTAAGAACGTCGGAGTAAGCGTACGCCGGCAATGCGAGTTACTGGGCATCTCCCGCACCTTGGCCTACTCCGCCCCGAAGGGCGAATCGGAGGAGAACTTTAAAATCATGAGGGAAATCGATGAACTGCATCTGGAAGATGCTTCGGCGGGTTCACGCCGGATATGTTCGTACCTGCGGCGCAGGGGTTGGCCGAAAATGAGCCGAGGTCGGGACAAGCGATTGATGAACTTGATGGGCGTTGAGGCGGTTTACTCCGCGCAAGCGCACCACGATCCCCGGCGGGCCTTCCGGGATTTATCCTTACAAACTTAGAGGCCTCTCCATCGTTCGTCCGAACCAGGTCTGGTGTGCAGATATCACCTACATTCCGATGGCCAAAGGCTTCATGTATCTGTTTGCCATCATGGACTGGCACTCCCGGAAAGTGTTGGCCTGGGAGCTTTCCAATACGCTGGATACGGGCTTCTGTCTGCGAACCTTGAATCGGGCCGTGGAAACGATGGGAACGGTTCCTGAGATATTCAATACCGACCAAGGGTGTTAGTTCACATCCGATGATGTGGATCGGAAGGCTGAAGGAACTCGATATTACCATTAGCATGGATGGCAAAAGACGTTGGATCGATAATGTCATGATCGAACGGTTCTGGCGCAGCATCAAGTATGAGGACATCTATCTGAACAGCTACGAAAACGGATGGGATCTTGAAAAGGGAATCCATGCGTATATGATGCGCTACAACTTCGAGCGGCCCCATCAGTCGCTAGGGGATGCGACGCCGGATGAAATATACGGAGGGGCCGTCAAACTGGCGGCGTGATTTTTTCCTCCCTCCTCCGAAGGAGGGAGGAAACCAAAAGAACCGGAGCCTATGCGGCATAACTTAAATTGACTACTGACTGGTTTAGAAATCGAGGCCACTTCTGAGTGACCACGCCACCGATAGCTCCATCAAACGTCACCGCCAGCGTTCCTCCGCTTTGCAAATCAAAGGGAAGGCGTCACACCATTGTTAGTATTAACACCTCCAAAATCTGGCACATTGCTGGAAAGAAGCGTTGCCGCAGAAAAGACGATGACACTGGCCGGGTCGTCAAACGTGAGGCCCGTACTTGCATCGGTATCCACCGGAACTCCGTTGGTATCCCAGTTGGCCGTATTGTTCCAATCACCATCATTAATACCCGTCCAGGTATAGATGGTCGCCTCTGCAAAGGTCGCCACAAAATTCATTGTTGCCGTAACCATCAATAAACATAAGCATTTATTCATTTCGTTAAGCCTCTTTTGCAATCCTGGGGTTAACAATCAACATCAATCACCACGTAAGTAACCTGTATCTTTCAAAGCATGCTATTGACCCTCTTTTAAGAGGGCCACTTCCGCGCCTCACTGAGAGCATGGCGCGAAAAACTCACTATTCGGCACCCGAAATGGACCTTTTTATGGCATCCATCCCCGAAATCGCACGATATTTACCGCCGTTCAAGTCGGCCATTTTTTTAAAGGGTTCGGTCTGCCGCGCATCCGCACCTGACTTGCGCGTAAACTGGATAATGTTGAGTGTGTACCCATTATTCTCTTGTCTCTTCCGCAATCCGCTATTCGTCTGCACAACCGTAGACTTCGAATTCTTTCGAACCTCCTTCATCACACCGGTGATTTCTCTCGGCGTGTAGTTACGGGTTTCCCGCTCTTCTTTCTCCGCAAATCTTACTTCAGGAAAATAAGCCCGTACCAAACCATTATCTCCGGCAAGAACCCGTGGCGGATCCCCCCTGCTTGTCCGACGACTATTCTCCTCTTCGTGAAGTTTCTGCGCTTTTTTAACATACTCTTTATATTTCTTCTGCTCCGAAGGACTCATCTCACCGCCCTTGACCAAGTGACCCTGATGCCCCCATCCGGTACCCAGCACAAAGATGGCATCAGCCCCTTGCTGCATAGCATATAAAGAGGGACGGACCCATTCGCTTCCGATCTCAAGCGGCTCAAGTACCAATTCGTTACCCACCAATTGGCCTCCAGGCCCAAGAGTTTTAATTCCATAGTTAAGATTGCCCATGCCCTCGGACCAAACATTAAGCGGGTCCAGCCAAGATTTGACTTTCTCTACGCTCTCATGCGATGCCGCAACTAATTGCGGAAACAGCATGGATGCCTTACTACGCTCATAGACGGCAATATTGAAAAGCGTCGTGGGCGACAATTCGTCGATTATCCGTATCAACTCCTCTTTAACAAGTGTATAGGCAGAAATACCTCCCATTTCATCTTTCATAATTTCAGCCGATGAATCCAAAATCAGGAAAACCTTCTCTCCCCTGCTCTTTACCCCGAAGAGATTGAGTTCGGGCATTGTAAAACCCAAACCTCCCTCTCCGCCGAGGCCGCCAGCACCAGCCGATCCCATACCACCCCTGACTCCACTAATTTCAGGCATCCTAATGTCCGGCATGGTCTGATTCAGCTTCGGCTGCACGACTATTCGCTTGCGCAACTTCGGCTTCCGAACCTCCTTTTTTTTGATAGTCACCGGCACCTGCAGTTTTTTCAAATGCTTCCTCGGACGGCTCACCGGCTTGGCCTCAAAACTACTTTCTTCTTTCTGAATGACGGTGACCGCCACAAAAGACAACGCCACAACAATCAAAACAGCATGTATTCCCAAGCTGATCATCGCCGCACTTGACTTCGCATGCTGTGCAAAAAAAGATTTCTTTGTTCTCATCTCCATTATCCCGTCGCTTATAGTTGAATTACACGCATCTCTCTACTACGTAGTTGTGAGGAATAATTACCCCGAGTAAGGAAAATGTCAAGAACCAGCCTTATAGAGCGCATTGCGCGAGTTGCCTCAAATTCAAATAACACCGAAGCATCCGATAGGACGCATGCTGGTATACGCCTCTTCGACGATCGCATTGACAGAATTACTTGCAGGTGATTTCGCGGTTTGATTTCCAACGGGCAGGCGTCCGATCGGCGGTCCCGGCCTGTTTCATTGTTGGGAGGGCGCTGAGGGTTTCTCGAAGATAGTCAGAGGGATTAATGTCGAGATTTCGTATACGCCTCTTCCCCGACCTCATAGGCAACCAACCCAAAGCCTGATAATTTGTTGGGCATGGATACGATTGAAAAAAAATACGACGGGGCGGGCTTCCTATAGCGAGGAAGCCGGATGCGCGGCGTGAGGGCAAAAAAAGGTGGGTCCGCCTTGAGAGGATTACGAAGAGGTGTTTTTGCGGGATGACTTCCAGCGGGCAGGTGTCCAATCGGCAACTTCGGATTGATGCCGAGTTTGCGGCAGGTCTCGATCAGGCTGTAAATGACTGCACTGGTCTGGCCGAAGTCGGGACTGCCGAAGAAGAGGAAGTTCTTTTTGCCGATAGCGGTGGGCCGAATGGCATTCTCAACGAGGTTGTTGCAGATTTCGAGTCTGCCGTGTTCGAGGTAAAGCTTGAGCGCGCTCGAGGGTGTAGTGGATCGCTTTGCCGAAGCTGCTTTTGGGCAGCTGTCGGAAGCGCGCGGTTTCGAGGATAGATTTTATTACTTCCATGACCGGCACTGAGTGCTCCTGCCGATAAGCAGCGCGATCAAGGTCGAGGTTGTCGCGCAGCTTACTTTCAATCCGATAAAGTTTGGCGATGAGTTTTACGACGTCCTCAGCAGTCGGGTTGCCAGGGACCTCTTTGAAGTTGCGGTCGGCGTGTGCCCAGCAGGCCGCATGAATGATCGATGCCTTTTCTGTCGCATGCGATTTCTTGTTCAGCCAGCTGGTGTACCCAACATAGCCGTCGGTCTGTAGCAGTCCGGAGTAACCAATCAGCATCGAGTCAAGGCAGGTCGCCGCACGGCTGGCGTGCCATTCAAAGAGCACGCCTTGGTCTGGCGAATCCGTTGGGACAGTAGTCCTTTTTCGGGTCCTGATGTTTGATAAACGTTGAACCGGGCGTCGCCCTATTTCCTTCGGAAATTATCTACGCTACGCTTCGGCGTCGGCCTGAATGTATCCGCTCTCGCGGATTTCATTTCGAAGCGCCTCATAAATAAGCGATAACCATTGGGCCACCAGATACATCCAACCGCCCATGGTTTTGCGACTGATTTCAACGCCGAAGCGTTGCTTGAAGATCTGCTCCTGCCGGTAAAGCGGAAGGTGGTCGCAGTATTTACCAAGGATGATATGAAGAACAAGGTCGACCGTGGCGTAGGAGTTTTCAATCAGTTGCTTTGGAGCGGATGCAATCAGCGGGGCAACGAAGCGGTCGTCACGCTTCTTGTATTTATTGCGGAGGGTTAGATCTTAATGAATTGAGTCGGCGTGATATCGAGTTGTTCCAAGCGCTCTTCGCCGATCTTTTTGTAAAGCTCTGGATGGGCGTTCACTTCATCCGGATCGATAATAATGATTTCGGTCGGTAGATCTTTGGGGATGCGTGCATCGAGCCCCTTGCGCTTGCCGCGTTTTGATTCCTTTTGCTCTTCTTCGGCCAGCTCGGCTTTTGTTTCGGCCAGCTCCAGCGCCTCCTGCAGATCGCGAAGTTCTTCCAGTTCTAGCTCCAGCTGGTCGGGACTGAATTTTTCTGAACCACGGCCAAAGAGCCTCTTCATCAGGCACTGAACTTTCTCTTGGAGAAGATTGATTTCGACCTTCTGATTCGCATTTTCGGCGAGCAGTTTATTGAAATTTTCACGCGCAGAAACCATGCCGCGTATTATACCAAAACCGCTCCGCGAAACACGAATTCAGGAGTGTGAAAACACGAAAAAAGTCAGCGTTGATGCCAAGGTTTGTATACGCCTCTTCCCCGACCCCATAGGCAGCCAGGCCAATGCCTGATAACGTTCGGGGCATGGATACGAATGAAAATAATACGCAGGGTCGGGCTTCGTACAGCGAGGAAGAACGCCAGAAGCTGATCGGAGAGTTTCAGTCATCAGATTTAACGCAGGCGGCATTTTGCAGGGAATGGAATCTCAATTCCAAAACGCTGGCCAGATGGTTGCGCATCGAGCGGGAAAAGAATGAGGTGTCTTTTTGCGAGGTGGAACTCGGGAATGCTTCTTCCTCGGAAGATAAGGTGAGAGTCCATCTGCCCAACGGTATCGAAGTGACCGTGCCGGTGGGTTCAGCGAAGGAGTTGGCCGATGTGTTCAGGGAGGCGGCAACGTGCTTGGCCTAAACGGATCATTACGGGTGTTTTTGGCGGTGGAGCCGGTGGATC
>JADGFE010000277.1 GCA_016744085.1 Kiritimatiellales bacterium
CGAAGCCCGACCCTGCGTATTATTTTCATTCGTATCCATGCCCCGAACGTTATCAGGCATTGGCCTGGCTGCCTACGGGGTCGAGGAAGAGACGCATACCATCCATTACGTCAAACGGGAATTCGTTTTGTGACCTGATGTACATAGTTATTTTATTCACTTTTAATCTATTCATTTATACGACCTCTGATACCTGTGTTGGCATCTTTTTCAAATGTCGTGAAAGATGCCTTCCAGGGTTTGGCGGTTGTGTATTTTGAAATATGAGTTTATGTGAAACCTGAATGTGTCTGATATATTTCTGAATCAATTTATCAAATCGTTCGGGCAGGCGACCCAAGAATTGGGGAAAGGCTTAAAATGAGCGCTCGTGATTGAACGAACGCTTTTTATGCGTTTAGGCGTAAAAGCCCGGCTAGTTTTTCAAAGCGACCCAAAAATTATTCGGGGTTATATTCAAGCAAGCATTCGTGCGGCTTTAATTTCCGTTCTCTTCGAATCACCAACTTTTCCTGAAATACAAATTCAACCTCAATTGAGCCGTCTGGTTTTTTGTAGACCTTCTGTAACTGGGTGGTATTCCAGGGACACCACTTCGGGATTAAAATGCTCAGTCCCCGTTTGGTTGGCTTTACTAACAGTTGTACATCCGGAAGGACTGGAACGTGTGCAAACAGCCCGATACTCAAAAGCTTAACCATTGGGTTTTTCCCGGTTTTATCCACCACACCAACCATGGATGCTCGGTTAATTCCTCGCATATTTTTGTCGCTAAAAAGCTCTTTCTCTACGATTTGAAGAGGCTTCGTCTTTTCCTTTTCCACGTTGCTATCTCTTGTTTGATTCATCTGCGAAATAATGAATCAAACGAATCAAGATGCCCCGACAAGCAGTCCCACTAGACAACCGGCAACAAAACGTTTTTATAGCCCACTGGCGTTTCCATATCCGGAGGCCAACGTGAAACAATTTTCAAAAGAACAAATCGATGCTGTGAGAAACTATTTTAGAGGTCAGGATTTTTCCGAGATGACAACTGAACTTAACGGGAAAAAACTCAGCTATTTTGTTTTACCTAAAACGCTGGAGCCAAACGTGCCGGACTTTGCATGCAAAATGTCTGAAGGAACATTAGATAGCCACCTCTTGGGGATTTCATCGAACGTAAACGAAGAGTTCAGACCGCATGCAATGTCTCTCATCTATATGGCAACCCAGCAAAGCGAACAGGACTATCACAGACGCTATCTTGAAGCTCTCGAGCGGGAACTGAGCGTGGTTCCTGACTATCTGCAACAGGGGTATATCCTTCCAGGACAGACCTTCTTTGAGAATCCAATGGGCTACTTTCCATCCCACCCCGATGATTTTATTGAAGGTGACCTCGGGGAAATTCGAGAATCATTTATGCGGCTCGACGAGATGCTATAAGCCTCCCAGATTGTTTCCGTCCGGTTCCGCTGGACTACGCAAATTACTCTGTCCATGGTGCAAAACATGGAACAAAAACCGTTAAACACAACAGAAATTCGCGACCAAATTGATGCTCACGTAACACACATTACAGCTTGGACTACGCTACTTGGAGCATTGGAACAAAAGACCCCAGAAATAATTGAGATTCCAAATTCAACCATGGGTGAACTTGCTCGTTCAATTCAGAAGTCTGCATTGACAATTCGTGAGCTAGTGGATTCTTTGATTGATTCCACGACTCGAATGAAGCGTTAGTACTAAACAGCACGAGCGACTACGCTGGAGGCAGTGGTCTGTTTACTTTTCAGAAGACGCGATAATGAGGTTTACTCCCTCATGCGGGTCGATTTCAAGGGCTGTGCAATATTTGACATATTCAATCAAATCCAGTCGCCGCTCCCCGTGTTCAATCTTCCCCACCCAGGAGTGCATGACATCCATGCGTTCCCCAAGCTCGCGCATAGTGATTCCCTTCTCGTTTCGTTGATCCCGTAGCCATTCCCGCAACCGGGCATATTCATCGCTGTAGATTGTCTTTTCCATGTCCCGAAGATAGGGACGATTCTTGATTTACCCAAAATAGGTAAAATACTCCTGTACCTATAATGGGTACGGCGTATATCTCATACGTGTTTATAAAATGGCCTCTTCCGCAGAATCGGTGGGTAGTATGCTGCCCTTTTATGCCCCTAACCCCTGAAAACAGGAGATTTTCCTTTAAAATAGACCCTTTCTTTCCT
>JADGFE010000278.1 GCA_016744085.1 Kiritimatiellales bacterium
GATCACCATATAGATTGTTGAGTTTTTGTGGCTTTCCATAGCTAAATGCAGGAGCGCTATCAATCTGCTCTGGAGAAGAAAATGCTGCTTCTGCAATCTTCCTGTCCATATCTTCCGGATCAGATGAAGCCCCCGGCAACACCTCGGTCTTTTCCGCAATCCTGGATTTTTCATGAGCTATACGGGTTTTTTCTGTATTCCGCTGCTCAAAAAAATAGAAAACAAAGATTCCAATTCCTGCCAGTATGACAAGAGGAGGTAAAAGAGAAATTAACCGCCGTGACATATTACTCATCTCCCAAGTAAACCAAGCTTAGATCTGGGGTTGTGGCGTGATACCAACCATTATTAGGGACTACAATTAGCACACCTCCGCTGCCATTCGCTTGAATGGATGTGGCTAACGCATCCTCAATGCCATCATGCAGGCCATCCCCATCGCTGTCTGCCTGTAGCGGATCGGTCCCGTTTGCGATTTCTGTTCCATCGTCCACACCATCACCATCAGTGTCCGCTAAATCGGGATCAGTCTTATACAGATATTTTTCGCGGGCATCCGGGATTCCATCGCCATCCGTATCAATATCCATGTTTCCGGCGGCATACATGCGCTGCGTTAGGTTTGCATTGGTATCTTCCCACGCATAACTGGAACCTCCAGTTGTGTTAATCTCGGTCTGGGCAATTTGCCAATCTGCTGTTACAAGATCAGAGGTTGCATATATTTCCAGTCGATTGGTGAAATCTACTGGCCAGTACGCTTCAACCTCAACGGTTCCGTTGCCAGTACTTTCGATTGTCAACTGGATATTTGTAACCACAGCCGGTGCCGACATCGCCATCATCATTGGTGCGGCAGACAGTGCAGCAGCAGAAGCTTCTTCCGCTTTAGCCAAATCCGCCCACGCATCGGCCTCTGATTTCAATGTCGCGGTCCAGATCATTCGTCTGGGACCAAGTTCCCACATTAAGTAGCTCTCTAAAGAAACCTTCTCATCATATGGAGAAAAGTCTGGAGCTGCTACTTTTGCGAGGATTTGTAGTTCATCAGATCCGTCCGAAGTTCCGACAAGCATGACCGTTCCGCTTAAAAGGTCTTCATACGCTACCAAATGCATAGGGAGCTTAAGCTCTCTTGCCAACTTTGATTTGTCGGACAGATAATAGGTCCCCGCCTCATGCATGTACGCCCATGTTTTATGAGCGACAAAATCCATACGTTCTTCCGCCAGCTGATTTATCACTTCCTCGTAACTAACCGGTGACGGAAGCGGGGGCAACGATTTCCGAGCTTCAAAAAAGATCGACAACAGCTCACTTGCGGATGAGATCGTTTTAGGATCGACCACATAGGTTTTCACCGCCCCGAACGCCAAGACTCCCAACAAGGATATTCCGACGACACCTATCAAACTCTTCTTCATCTTTTCCCCTAACTAAAGCGCTTCTAAACAAAAGAGGCGCAGACCCCTGTCACGCACCCTGAAGGAACCGCGAAGCCCCTGGAGGAACATGAACAGAGGCCGCGCCCGAGTGGGCGCGTTCCTCCGCATGTTCGTTCCTCCATATAAAATTCGCGGTTTTTCAGGGAACCAACTTGCGTAAAACGCAAAATCAATATTCAAAATGTACGTGTGATCTATTATTTACATATCAGTCTCAAAATTAATTGCTGTTCAGATTTTACAAGCGATATTGCGCCGATTCGAAAACCCGTACAGTAAAGGAAGGGCATTATGGGTGTTTGAAAAGATTTGTCAGATATTTTCTGAAAGAAAGTTAACTGAATTTCCTGCGAGGAACTCCCTCGATAAGACCCTCTGCCAGTTCCAAAACATCCACGGGCCAGAAGCATTCCGGGCGCGGGTGACGGACCTTTTGGTTCCCGGCCTCTGGGCGGCAGTTTAGTAGGCAGTCGATCCATTGGGCGGGAATTGCAACCCGACCGAACACAGCGCCTAACAGCGCCCCGCAAATGGCCGCGTTGGTATCGGTGTCACCTCCACCCATGACGGTGTCGATCACTCCGGCCTCAAGGCTTGACGCATGAAGCAATTGGTACAGGGCGTTTTGAAAAGCGATCAACACCCACCCTTGCTGATTCACATAATCTGTAGGCGGCTCGGATGCAGCCTTGTCAATGGTTTCCAGCAAGGCAGGTTCAACGGTCATGTCGACCGCCCATTGCCGGATGCTCCGGTAT
>JADGFE010000114.1 GCA_016744085.1 Kiritimatiellales bacterium
GCTTTTAAGGGGTGCAGTATATAGCGAAATGATGCGCTGGATCTTTGATCCGGCCCATTCGGCAACGGAGGTGGTTCTTTATCCAGAAACATTATATCCAGCCTACGTGGAGTACGAGGCGGAACAGACGGCTCAAGAAAATCTATTGGCTTCAATGGCAATGAGCATGTCAGCACCCATGGCCATGATGATGGGTGCGGGTACTGAACTGACCATCGAACAGAACCTTTCTTCGTATGAGGATGGTTGGCTGGATATCCACAATGCGGATATTGGTCAGGAATATGAAGTCTACTTTACCTATAACCTTCAGTACGTACCGTTTTCGACCAACACATCCAGTTATTATACGGCATGGCCCGCCAAAGTTGGTCTAATTGGTGAAAGTGACGGGGTGGCTTACTGGAGCGCACCGATGATAAACGAGAACGGAATGCATCGGGACGCAGGTTTCTTCAAGGCTTATAGTTCTGATGACTCAGACGGGGACGGCCTAAGCGATATATTCGAACTCATGATGACCAAGACCGATCCGAACGATCCCTTCGACATTGACGGTGTGAATCTGGATGGTGATGTGGATCAGGACGGTGACGGTTTCAGTAATCGTGAGGAATACCTTGGATTGGGAGCTGATATCTACACCCATCCCCGTAAAATCAATACCGATGGCGATAACAAGAACGACGACGTTGATCCGTGGCCGATGGATGCCGCCGGAGCTGAGGACACCGACCGCGACCGCATGCCTGACGATCTGTATCAGAACCGTACATCTACCAGCTATCCGATGCTGATTGCAGACGCTGACGACGACAACGACCGCTTCAGTGATGCCGAGGAAGCCACGATGGGTTCCGATTCCAAAGATGTAGCAAGTCCGGGCAGTACGGCCTATTTGGATACGGATGGCGATGGCCTTTTCGATTGGCAAGATCCGTACCCGACCAACCCTGACGGAGATGGAGACGATATCGGGGATGGTTATGAAATCAATGTGCTGGGCAACTCAGCCACCGTATTCAATTCCTATACTCAAACCGAGAAGGATGCCTACACTGCGGTGTCAGGTGACACGGACTCAGACGGAAAACCGCAGTGGGCTGAGAACATCGATTCAACCAATCCAAACGATGGATTGGATTTTGCAGTAAACATTTTCTAGGGGGATTGGGATGAATAAGCATAAATGGATTGTTTTTTTTTGCATGATTGGGTTTCTAGCCGGAACGGAGCTGGCCGAGGCAAGCTTGTTTTTTATTCCGTCAGCTGTAAGGACAGCTGTACAGAATAAGATACTGCCGCTGGCAATTGAAGAGGAAGACCCGGATACAGGTTTTAATCTGATTACATGGAAAGTTCATATGCCTTCAGACGGGCGGCGGGTGTCATTGACGGGGATGCCGATGCCCAACAATCCTCCGGAAGTGCAGGCGGATTCGGATTATTACAGAGAGGACACATACATGGATGCCTTTTCCGTTGATGTGCAGCACAGTGTAACGGACATTCATATTCCGGTCGGTTCAGACCAGCTTGCTTTAGAGGTGCGCCGTACTTTGACTCAGGAAACCTGGGGAGAACATGGTTTCGGGCCAGATGAAAGACCGGACAAACCGTTCGGGAGATGCTGGTTGTCAAACCTTTCACCTTCCATACATTGGTACACGGACTGGGTGGGCGGAGGTTATTATTATGTAACCGACCATACGGGACAGCAGTATACCTTTGTGACCTTCAGCACAAATTATGAGTATCCGTTTGTGATTGCAACTTCCGGAGAACAGGCCATCGACACCATGAAGGTCAAACTGGTGAAAGGAACTGATAATAAATTTACCCTGACATTGGCAAACGGAACCAAACTGTATTACTCCGCTCTGCCCGACCCGAACATTAATGATTCCATTGCCCAGGCCTATGGAGGACGGCGTGTGGCCCGTCCGGCAGGAAGCAGCGTAAGTATTTTCCGCTATCATCTGTTTTCCCGGCTGGAAAAAGTGGAAGACCGGCATGGAAGCGAGCTGATCTATTCCGGAGGTATGATCCCTTCGACCATCACGGCCCAGCCTTCCGGTCTGTCCTTGTCAATTTCGAGTTCTGGAGGGCGCGTTAATTCGATTACTGACCCGAACGGAAACACCATCACTTATCATTATGACGGCACCGTTGAGGGTATCGAAGATGTTGATAACGGTGCGACTATCCGCTTAGACGATGAGAGTATTGATTATCTCTACGGTGATGAATACGGCTGGCCCAGCGGTACAGTATTATCAGAGGTTGAGCGGGAGTTGGGAGCATCCACAAAATATCAATACTGGTATCTTGCCGAAGAAGATTACAGGCAGTACAGCGAAAGCGAGGGCGGACCGTATCCGGACGGCATGTATGTGAATTCCAGTAGTTTTTCCAAAGAAGACCAGTACCACATGAACATCCGTGCCATCACAGATGCAAACTCCAATACGTACGGTTTCAGATACAGCACGAATTACGATTATAATTTTGCAACGTGGAGCTACCAGAACCATGTCCATGTTCATATGCTGGGGCTTCCCCGTCTGCTTAACAACGTCAGTGTGCCTGACGGAAGAGGGGCTGTGTCGCTGGGTAGAAATACTATAGGTTCTTTGAGTCTGGGATCGGGACAGTACAGCATCCAGTCGCACCGGACCACGACCATTTATGATCTGGACGGAACCCGTTGGGAGTATGCCTATATGCAGGACGAAGATCCTCTGCGTTCCGGTGAAATCAACTGGATGGAGTGGAGGCACCCATCTGATTATTCAATGCGCTGCTACGGACCGCGGAAGCTGGAGATCAGCAACAACAAAGGGTTCACGGAAACCCTGCGATTTGATGCAATCGGTATTATAGATGGACAGATCCAGGGCAGTAATGCCGATCCTACAGTGATCGCCCTCGGTGCTCAGGAAGACCAGTGGGGTAACCAGACCCGATATGAATATGGGCAGATGACCTACAATCCGTACGTTTCGGGCACGCGTGTTCAGCCTGATGATGTAAGCAAGCCCACAAGACGGTACGACGCTTACGACAATTATGCCCGGTACTGGTACAATCAAACCGAGTATAAATCCTACAATCCTCAGTATGAATACGATGAGGAAGGCAAGGAAACAGAGTATGACTGGCTGGGTCAGCTGGGCAGTGATCAGATCGGCCTTCTGGAGGAAAAGAGAGTCAAGTCTTCGGGCGGCGCACTTGTGCAGAAAACATCTTTTGAATACACCGACACGACCTGGCCCGCGTTTATGACCAAAAAAACCGAACACGATGTCGGAAGCAGTGATCCTTCCTTTGTACAGCGGGACATTACTTATACGGCACACGCATTTGGACAGGTGGAAACAGAAGTAATCGATCCGTCCGGGCTGGCTATTACAACCACCTACGGTTATGACTCGAACAACAACCCGACGGTGGTCATTGGTCCCAACGGCCATACCAATTGGTTTGCCTATAATGCGCTGAACCGTCTTGTAGCTGTTACCAATGCCGACATGACCGTGCGCTCATTCGGGTATGATCTGAGGGGTAACAGGACCTCGGAAACCAACGAAAATCAGAATGTGACCTTCTGGCAGTATGATGAATTCAACCGGGTCACCAATGAGGTGGTCGATCTCAACCAGAACGGCAATATTGATCCTGCCGATATTTCCACGAAAACCACCTACAATGTAATGGGAAAGGTTTCCTCCGTAACTGATCCAAACGGCACGGTGACCACCAACCTGTATGACCACCTCCAGCGACTGACCAACTCGATTGTCGACCCCGGGGGGGCGGCATACTCAACCTCGTATGAATATGGTGATAACAGTGGTTCGCTTCTGTTCGAACCTTACGGGTATCAGCCGACGAAAATCGTTGATGCGCGGGGATATGAAACCCGTATTACCTACGACGAGCTTTACCGAGAAGTGGAGCGTCTGGAGCAGATCAATCTATCCGACTATGGTGACCTTTCAAAATATGCCAAGACCACCTATGAGTATGACGATGTAGGCAACCTCCGCTATGAAAGGCGCTGGGAAAGCGGGACAACTGTCCAGGTCACTGAAACCCAGTATGATTCGCTGAACCAGCCGAGTAAAACCAAATACGCCGACAACACCGAGGTGGATTATGATTATATCTCGACCGGACTGCTGTATCGTCAGTGGGATGAACTGGATCGGCTGACAACCACCTTCTATGACAAAGCACAGCGTCCATGGAAAATGGAGCTTCCGGAAGTGGACGGCAGCAAGCCGACTACTATCACGCAGTATGATGCGTCAGGGAATGCTACGAACGTGATCAATCCCCGCACCATCAGCACGGCATACAGCTATGACAGCCGCCATCGCCGAACACATGAAATTCTTCCCTCAGTCCATGATGAGGAAAATAACACTTCCGGCCGCCCCGTGATCATCACCTATTTTGATGATGTGGGAAATGTGACCGGCATTCTGGATGCACGGGAAAACCTGACTACGAATTTCTATGATGCGGCCAACCGCCTGACCAACTCCGTAAAGCCGGAGGTGGCGTTATACGGTGGAGGAACCACGCAGCCCTACACGAAGACGACCTACGACAAGAACGGCAATCCGCGTTTTGTGGAAGACGGAAATGGAACCGTCATGGAAATGCAGTACGATGCACTCAACCGCCTCCGCAAAACTATTGATGGAGAGCTTAATGAAATTTCCTATGACTATGATGCTTTAGGTAACCGGACGTGGATTAAGGATCAGAACGGCAATGCAACAGTGTTTGAATATGATGGTTTGAGCCGGAATACGAAAATCTTCTATGCGGACAGCAGCGAAGAGTCCTTTGGTTATGACTGGCTGGGGAATAAAACAAGCCGCACCGATGCAAACAGCACTGTTACGGAATATGCATATGATTCGCGGAACCGGCTGGACTATGTCGATTATCTGTCCAACTCCGTTCCATACCGTACCCGCGATTATGCTTATGACAAGGTCGGAAACCTGACCAACGTGACGGAATCAGCAGATGCGCTTGCCACCGTTTCCTACACCTATGATGCGCTCAACCGTGTGAAAAAAGAAACCTCCAGTGGGATCACCCACACCTATGGATATGACAAGATCGGAAACCGCACAGATGCAACCTATGGAGTAACCGGCCGCCACATTGATTGGGATTATGATGCGCTCAACCGCATTGAAATGATCACCGACATCCAAGGATACTCCAGTACTATCAACGTGTTCGGTGGCGGGAATGCACTGCAGACGGCAATTAACGGTGCAAGCGGCGGTGAGTTGATTCTTGTGGCGGACGAAACTTATACTCCGGTCACCATCAGCAAGCCGGTGACCGTTAAAAGTGCCAACGGAGCTGCTAATGCCACCATTCAGGCAACGAGTGGGCGCTGTGCTGAACTTTCCAGCAATGCCCGGCTGATCGGTTTCACACTCACCGGAGGCAATCTTATTGACGGAAAAGGAGCCGGTGCTCTTGTAGGGAAAGGTTGTTTAATCGCCGATTGCGATATTGATGGCAACACGGCGGGCGGTGTTAATGCCTACGGCGGCGGCTTGTTCCTCCAGACCGGGGCGACCGCCCAGAACTGCCTGATTCAAAATAACAATGCGCTCAATGGGGGCGGCATCTTCTGCGAAAAAGGCGGACTGATCCGCAACTGCACCATTGAGGACAATGAAGCCGACAGCATGGGCGGCGGCGGTGTCTTCATGCAGGACGGCGGCTGGATGGCCAACTCAATCATTGATGGCAATATCGTCACCAATACCTTTGCCCGCGGCGGCGGAGGGGTTCTGTTTTATAATGACGGCGGCAAGGTCAACAGTTCAACTCTGAGCAGCAATACCTCCACCAACACCGGCGCAGCCTACAGCCATCGTTCAACCTACGTCGATCCCGGCAAGGTTGGTGAGATTACGCATTCTGTATTTTGGAACAACACGCCCTCAGGTACATCCAACGGCTGGACAGATAAAGGAAACCAGACCACAGACCCATCCGGCGTAACATCTGCCCCAGGAGCCGATCTTACCGTAAGTTCCTATGCTTCGTCCGGAAGCCGAACAACCGAATATTTCTATGACCGGAACAGCAATCTGCGCCGGAGGGAGTTCCCCAACGGAGTTTCCGAATTCAGGAACTACGATGCACTGAACCGGCTGGCCACGCAGACCAACAGTTCCCCGTACATGCTTCATTCCGTTGAATATCAGCATGACGCGGTAGGCAACTTGCGCGAAATGGCCGATACGGTGTCCGGAAGCCACACCATTCCGCAGACATCCACCTTCAGCTGGACATATGACAATGCCTACCGGCTTGAAAGCGAAACCGTTACCGGAGGAACCACAGCCTCGACTGAGTTCGACTGGGATGCCGCGGGCAACCGTGAAGAGGTTCGGAAATACAACGGAGCGGCTCTGGTCTCCAAAACCGTGTATAAGACGCCATCAAGTCTTAACCAGATGACCGGCTGGACCTCCGGTGAAACCAACGCCGTTTATGCGTACGATGCGAATGGATGCCGGGAACGGGAATTCATCCACACACCGTCCGGAACCAAAACAACCGAATATGCATATGATGAGGATAACCGCCTGACCGGGGTGATGCTGCGCGATACTGAGCAGCCGACAGTATATTCTTTCGGCTACGATTACCGCACCCGGCGGATCTCGCGTTCCGATCCTGCTGAAACCAATGTCTTTGTGTTCAGCGACGGCCTCTCGGTTCAGGAATACAGTGTTCCGCAGACATCCAGTTCGCTTACAACAGACAACCTGACCACGGAATCCATTCGCACCGAAGGTTACGGCGGCGGGGTTGGTGGCATGGTTTATTCTGTGCGTAACGGACAGCTTGAAGCCTCCCATTCCAACCACCGCGGCGATGTGGTTGCAAGAACCGACAACCGGGGAACGCTTTCATACTTTGCGCGTTATTATGCCTATGGCACCCGTTTCCATGAGATCGGCAGCACCTACGACAGGCAGCGGGCAAACACCAAGGACGAAGAATCCGCGTTTAACGGCCTGAATGAAGGCGAGCGCTGGCGGGATCTCGAACACGGAGTCATGTTCCAGCCTGACCGCTTGGGGTACTATGACGGGCCGAACCGCTATGTCTACGTCCAGAATAATCCCATCACGCACTATGATGCAAGGGGACTTTATGCAGAGTCATTTGTTGAAATCGGAAGCATTGGCTTAGGGATTCATAGCCTCCGAGGCAATATTAAAGAAGGTAATACCAAGAGTGCATGGGCTGATGCCGGCGGTATTGTGGTGGATGTCATTGCGCTGGCGGTTCCAGCCGTTCCCGGCGGAGTCGGAATAGGACTCAAGGCCAAGCGCGCCGCAAAAATGGTGGATGCGATTGATACCGGAAAAGATACACTTAAGAGCGCAGATAAACTGGCCGATGGTGCTGAAGCCATTGCGAAAGAAACCGCCAAAAAGACCACCAAAGAATCTACGGAACAAGTGGTTAAAGAAACTGCTGGGGAAACAGCCGAAACGGTTACTCAAGCGGCAACCAAACAACCCAAGGGTGGGACTTATAAACTAAAAGATCCTGAAACTAGTCAGGTTAAACGGACAGGAAAGTCGAACGATCTTAATCGACGAAAGGGAGAACACGGCAGAGGAAAGGATACCAAAGACTTGGAGTTTGAAGTCGATAAGCGAACCGATAATCCATCTGCTCAACGAGGTCGTGAACAAAAGATTTATGATCAGCATCCTGAGGCAAAAGCTGATAATGGAGGATTGAACAAACGAAAACCGATCAGCGATAAAAATAAAAATAGACAAAAATATATGGACGAAGGAGATAAGCTATAATGAAAACTGCATATCCATTTCAACCAAAGTCTACAGCATCCATGCATGCAGGACAATATTGGCCGATCAAACTCAACTCAGGAAAATACGCCTGTGGGGTGGTAATATCATTAATTCAAAACGAAGCTGGAAAAAAAGATTCAAGGTCTTTCCTTGCTGGCTTACTTGATTGGGAAGGCAACGCCATTCCAACGCCTAACGCCATTTCTAATGCAAAGATTTTGAAAAAAGGATTTGCGCACATAAAAACCATCTCAGAATCACAAGCTGAAATAATCGGGTTTGTTGAACCATTGTGGGGCTATCCTGAAATTATGGAAGAAACTGATGAAATTACCACTTGGGGATATAACGTTATTAACATAGTTGCAAATAAGCTGTTGGGAACGAAAGTTGACTGATGAATTGGCCATTTCATGATTCTGCAAATAGAAATCCTCCGTGCTAAATATGGTTTTAGCACGAAAAAACCTTTGTCAGATGATATTTTAACTTCACGGTTGAAGTCTCTGGGAGTCGAGTCTTTAGACGGCATTGAGTTCTATAGAAATACAAATGGAATGACCTATGAATGGTTTGAAGTTTTTCCTCTTTATGACAAACAAAATCTCAAGAATACATGGAACAGTTTGGAGCGCATAAATGATCCAGAACATTCATCATATCTGAAAGGTTATCCCTCTGAAGTCCGTAGTCGATTTCTTGTTTTTGCGAGCATTGGCGGAGATGGATGTGCATTAATTGATCGGAATGATTCATCCATTTGGTTTGAAGAGAATGAGGAACTACATCAAACAGATCTATCGTTGATGGAATTTATAGAGATGATGTGCAAAGAGGTGAGTGAATTGTAAAGCATGTTGAAAGATCAAATCAGTAAACACTTCTCCCTTGATATAGAATTTCCGTCTGAATTATCTGATTTGTGCGATTGGGTAGAGGAGAATGGATATCCCATTAGCGGTTGTTTTGAATTAAGAGCTGATGAACATAATTTCGTAGAAGAATGGTTCGGAACTTCTGCAGCCTCCAAATCTTTGGCTATGTTCGGAGCGGGAGCAGAAGGCTCTCTTTACTGTGTTTGGAATAAAGGAAACGGAACTGATTTTCCTGTTGTGCATCTCGGCTCTGAAGGTGATGAAATTAAGGTGCTTGCTAAGAACTTTAGTGATTTTCTTATTTGCCTCATCCGCAGAATCGGTGGGCCGATTCCGGCTCGGGCAACCCTCCCATTGTGTGAAACAGGGCGATTTTCAGCACTTCGTAGCTTCGAAACCC
>JADGFE010000115.1 GCA_016744085.1 Kiritimatiellales bacterium
GGCGTTCTTCCTCGCTGTACGAAGCCCGACCCTGCGTATTATTTTCATTCGTATCCATGCCCCGAACGTTATCAGGCATTGGCCGGGCTGCCTATGGGGGTGAGGAAAAGACGTATACCGCATACAAACTAGGTCTGGAGCACAGACGTCACTTACACCTCAATGCGGAACGGATACATATGCCTGACGGAGTTCTTCGGCCACGCCGGTGATGGTCGCCAGATGACCGCCACGGGCTTCCGCATCCAAGCGAGCCCGGCTATGTCATCCTGCTTAATACAGCCTGATAGATCGTTCCCCGGCTTTCAGCAAGTCGGACAGGCCATCGGTATCGGCCTTGAGCGGATCGATGTTTCCCAGAACCTGCTCCTGGCCATCCGGCAAACCATCGCTATCGCTATCGCTATCGGCAAGGTCAAACCGCAGCTCCAACTGGAAACAGGAAGGATCAGAAAAGTGAATTATGCCGTTTATAAGAATGTAATGACATATTCACCCGATTTATGGGTGTTGAACTCGAAGATGCCTTTATCCTTTATTGTATACGGGATAATTTCACCGGCACTATCTTGAATTTCAACACCTTCGGTATCCGCATATTTAAGAGCACATTTTCCACCATTCCGTGAAACAATCTTAACCTCATTAATTTTACCGTTTACCCATTTTGCGGATAGCTCAAAGTTTCCTCGCGCAATCAGGCCTTCGAACTCACCTGTTTCCCATGCCTTGGGAAGTGCTGGATGGAATTCGATAAACCCTTCGTGGCTTTGAATCAGCATTTCCGCCAAACCGGCCATGCATCCCAGACTGCCATCAATCTGAAAGGGTGGATGAACGGTCCATAGGTTCGGGCAAGTACGTTCTTTTATAAATTTAGAATAAACCTCATAAGCCTTTTCAGCCTCTTTAGTTCGGGCACGAAGGTTCATGCGGTGTGCCAATGCCCAGCCGGTTGTTTCATTGCCTCGGTAGTCCAGAGCAATGCTTACCCCTTTTACCCATTCCGGCGTTTTAGAATTAATTAAGGTGCCCGGATAGAGCGGGCATAGATGAGAAACATGCCGGTGGTGCGGGTCGCCAATTTCACCATATTCATTTTCTTCCCGGAACTCTTTCACCTGTCCGGATGCGCCTATCAGAATCGGATTTAACTTTTTAATCTGGGCTCTTATAACATCAAGAAAATCGTCATCGTCCCCCAAGATATCCGCTGCTTTTAATACATCATGATAGTTTTCCCAAACGAACCCCTGATCAAAAGTACTTCCCGTTGTAACATAATGTTTTCCATTAAACTTACCTTCAGAATTTGCCACTCGAATCTCCGGCGAGGCAGAAGGATCGACCAGTAAAAACCCGTTTTCAGAAGGCTTCAGGGTTTTTGAGAGAAACTTACTCATGCTCAGTAAGGCCGGATATCCAATTTCACGCAGATAATCCATGTCGTGTGTATATTCATAGCGATCCCATAGCAACTTCCCGGTAAATCCACCCGTTCCTGGGCCAGAATGACCGCCGGGGGCACCTAATATATAGGCCGTTGCGCCGGTGCCGATAGCCCAGCCATTGTCACCGTCTTCCGCCAAGACTGACGGATTATTCTTTTCGACATACGCAGTGGCAAACTGCTCAGTCTTCGGACGGTACGCTTGGTAATACTCCAAATAGGGCGTAAACGTTTCCATTAAGTTTGCACTGAAAGCGCCCCAATAGTTCATTTGAACATTGATATTATGCCAGTACCCTCCGGTCCAGGGAGTGACTTGATATTGACTCCATACGCCCTGCAGACCACAGGGCAAAGTCCCTTTTCTGGAGCTTGAAATCAATAAATACCTTCCGTAATGAAACATCAACTCTTCAAGGAACGGATGAACATCTCCTTGCTTATAGTTCTCCAGCATTTCCCGGGTCGGAATAAAGGGAATATCAGGAGACAGGCGTAACTGAACACGTCCAAAAAAATGCTGATAGTCTTTCAGGTGAGATGCCTTTAATGAATCGTAACCAGAATCGGAAGCCTTGCTAATTCGGTCGGAAACCTTTTCATGAGGGAAGACATTTTCATCGAGTTTTTTGCTATTTTCATTCTCTAAAAAGATGTGAGAACTTAGTTCATAATTAGTGCCTGCAGCGATGAGCAAGACTACAGAATCGGCTTTAACTACTTTAATTTCGGAATGGCGGTTCGCATTTTGAGCAATAAGCTCTCCGCCCTCATTAAGCACTTTGATCTGCGACTCATAATTCACATTAAAATGCGCAATATTGCCCGACAGGGTGATCAGGTTATTTTCAGCAGATGTGGTTCCTGTACGGGTATTTATTTCATTCACACTTCTCCGATAGGGAATTTCTGCGCGAAGCGTGAATGAGATTTTTTTCTTTTGATCAGCACTCAGCTTAATGGCAATAATGTTATCCGGATAATTCGCCAGATATTCCCTACGATACGTCACTCCATCCTGCTCATACCCGATATGTAAGATTCCCTCATTCAGGTTGAGCGAGCGTTTATAGTTTTTCGGATCATGATGATCGATATCCAAATAGATTTCAGCAAAGCTAGTTAATCCTCCTTTGCCGTAAAGTCCTTCATTGGCCAGCGTTTTCTCCGTAATCTGAATACGTTCAATATCCGTTCTCCCGAAAATACAGGCTCCCATATATCCATTTCCAATGGGATAGGATTCCTGCTCCCAATCCGCATCATAAGGATATCCGCGTGACCGAACTATATTGTAATCAGCCCCTCGGTTTGGAGCGGGCTGGTTATCCCATAATTCATATATACGATGGATAGAGCCTGTCTGGCAGAATGCATTTAAAGATCCGAATACAAGACAGATTAAGAGGGTTACTTTCCCCAGTCGTGTTATTTTTTTCATAGTTATCATAATTCATCCCTAATCAACGTATTCCCTTTTATACCACGCTCTAAAACATACAGGTGTAAATCGGTCCGCCCTTTTTTAACACAAATATCTATTAACCGCCCATTATGCGGCGGAAAGAACCCTTATCAAGGGATAATATTTTACGTTAATCGCAAAGGTAGAAAAGGCTCTTTACTCAACGGTCAATAAAGCCATGGGTAGCCCAGGAGACTCAACCGTAACAACCGATTTCCCGCTGTTTATTTTCAGCGAAATCTCTGCTCGGCCATTGTAGAGTTGCACCTTGCGGGCGGTTGCGGACGTTCCGAGATCTGCGATCAGCTCGCCGGTTCCAACCAGAGAGAATTCCACAAAATCATTAGCGTCGAGACAGCGTACTCCATTTTTATCCAGCGCGTAGACCTGAGCGGTTGCCCTATTTTCCGTTTTTGAAATCAACTCTAACCGAAGCTCCGCAGGCTTTAACCATGGCTCCGTCTGATATTCAAACACCAGCTCATCCATCACGGTCTTACCATCTTGAAAGCCCTTTACCCGTAATTCATTTTTACCGGCAACAAACGGAGTCACCCAGCGAAGTCCTGCCGATGGATAGTCCTGACTATTACGATCGCGTTTACCGAGCGACTTTCCGTTAAGAAATAGCTCAGCGGATCCACAATTCGAATAGACTTTAACCATTTTTTGTTCATCCACCTCACCCCATCGGACCGGCCAGCCATGACCATATATGTGAATCATCGGTTCTTCAGTCCAATAGGATTGGAAGACATAAAAGGATTCCTTGGGCGTCAAATCTCGTTCTACAATCCCTTTTTGGTTAACATACGGAACCGGGTTGTCCGGGCGGATGGGTGTAGAAAAATCCTTGAATGGCCAATAAGCTGTACCCGTCAGCCAATCCATCTTTTCTTGTTCCTTTAGGTGCCAATCGATTAGATTGCAGGCATAAGTTTCCGTCCAGTCTCCATCCTTTGAAACGCGCGGATTACCCCCGCTCATCAAGTAATCCCCCGCTCGCTCATCAGCATCCCCCGCCTGAATGGAACCCAGTCCCTTGTCGGGGTTTTCAGAATGCCGGCGCGCGTGGTGTGAAGCACCCCATTCTACGTGCAGAAAATGGTCGACCGTTTGCATTTCTTCATAGGAAACTTTTTGATAGTCGGTAAATTTTCCACGATACCATCCTGCCCAGATGGATGGTGAGTAGACATCCACCACATCGGCACAGAATTCACAACGGCGAATAGCAGTTTTTCTCGAAGGATCCAGTTCGTGCGACAGCTCATGCAACTCTTTCATGAACTCCCGAATAGCATCTTCATCAAACGTATTAAAATCACCCGGCCAATCGTTTTCATTACCCAGCCCCCAAATGATGACCGAAGGGTGATGTCGATGCTGGGAAATCATATTTCGCAACATTCGACGTGCCTGTTCTTTATACACTTCTCCGCCGAGTCCGCCTCGGCACCATGGAATTTCTTCCCAGACCAATATACCCAGCTCATCGCATAAATTAAGGACCGTACGGTTTTGCTGATAGTGACCAAGACGGATGAAATTAATTCCGATTGATTTCATCAGTTCCATCTCTTCTCTGATCAACTCGTCAGACATCGCCGCTCCCAAACCGGCATGATCTTCATGGCGATGGGTTCCACGCAACAGTAACCGTTCACCATTAAGAAAGAACGGCCCTTTTTTCTCAAATCGGAAATTACGAAATCCAAACCGTCCACCCTGACTATGCATAGTGTCAGCGGCACCCGTGGCAGTCGTAATTTTCCAACGGTATAGGTTCGGAGTTGATGGAGACCAAAGCTCTGGGTTTGAAAGTTGCGCACTAAAGCTAAACGAAGCCTCGTTCGATATCTCAACTTTTTTTTCCCGTTTCAAGACTAGCTTGTCTGCGGCATCAAAAATTTCCAGTTTAAGCTCCAAATTCCCAGTACGATGCAACGGATTAAAAACCTCCATCTTAAAGAAAACCGAGCCCTCGACACCTTTTTCATCTACTGAGCAATCAACCTGCGGCCACGTTGCCCCGACTGCTGGGCGATAAATCAAATGAACAGGACGATAAAGTCCTCCATATATACTAAAATCTGATAGGTCAGATGGAATCATTTCGAGATCGCGCGAGTTATCGCACCGGACCACCAAAGTGATCCTTCCATCCACCGCATGTTTCTTAACGGCATCTGTAATATCGAACTGAAATTCGTCATACCCCCCAACATGCTCACCAATCAAGGAGTCCTGTACATACAATTGGGTTTTCTGTCCCGCCCCGTCAAACCGCAGCACTATTCGCCCGTCTGGATAAGGATTATCAATATTCACCGTGGTTCGATACCAACCAGGCCCTTGATAATAGGCCTCGTAAGGATTGACCGCATCAGTGGCGTTAAAGCAGTGTGGTAGTTTAACTTTTTCGTACGCGGGAAGCTTGCTAGAATTCTTAATACGCAACGCTTCCCAGACTCCTCCGGCATCCCCCTTCAAAAACTCCCAGTTTTCAAGGGTTTGAATACTACTATGACACTCTGCAGCCAACCCTTCTGAAAAAGGGAATACAACCATGATTAGAATTGCTAGTTTTTTAATTATTTCTGACATGTTCCCACCTCATTTTTCTATACTTTGATCACAGACCTGCCAAACAGTACCACGAATGCTTACAACATTTTTCCCTGCAATATTAGACAACACGGGAAAGTTGAGAACTATCGCTATTCATCTAAATTAAAAATTAAACGGAAAAACTGATCTATACGATCATCACGGTTTTTCTGACTTCCAATAGAAAGCTCACATTCGAGACCGACCTCTTCGCATTTATTTTTCAACATACGCCCAAATTCAGCATGGTGTATGCCCTTGGATTTGACAGGGACTGGCTCGTCGTTTCCATACAGTAACCATACGGGAGGATCTTCCTTACTAACATGGTTTATCGGAGAACATTCAAACGCCAAATCCTTATATCGCTCCCAATTTATAAAAACATCTTTCGAATTTTTCGCCCCTACAGAAGCCCAAATCATGGAATGCCCCGCAGCAGAAGGACCGATACGTTCTTTAATGACCCAAGGGTCGAGGGTGGATTGTGCGGAGATAACCCCCGCTGCAGCAATACGGGTGGACTGGCGCGCAACAGGATCTTCACTATCGGGATCCGCTAGGTCATCATGATAGGCTAACCACAAACCAGAACACCCGCCAGCAGAGCCGCCGTTGATCACAATACGATCGGGGTCAACATTCCATTCCTTGGCTTTATAACGAACAAATTGAAGCGCCCGTGCCGCATCATGCAGGCTACAGGGAAGAACATTACCCTTCCTGGCTAAACGGTAGTTTATACTGACATACGAAACACCTTCCTTAAACAAACCAAGCGATGGGCCACTATTGGACTCTTTACTTCCTCCGCCCCACCCACCTCCATGGATATATAAAACCAGTGGCGTCGGCTTTTCTGAATCAGCCTTCCAAAAGTCCAGCTTATTTCTTTCATGCGGTCCATAGGAAACATCTTCAAGCGTAGGTTTATATTTTTTAGGAACGATATCATCCTTTTCGGAAGATCTCTTGCTCACAGCAGGTTTGATGTTCTCATCGACTACTTTTGCGATGTACGCAGCACCCTGCTCATTCGGATGAACCCCGTCCGGGAAGTCTTCGGGATACCCCATCAAAGGTGTGTTGAGATCGATGATTGGAATGTCGTGCTCATCGGCGACTTTCCTAATCAGAGGAATCACTTCATTAAGAATGCGAACACCACTAATTCCCTCTCCAGAGCTAAGCTGTTTCGTTTTTCTGTTAAATGCGGGAGGCGGAAGACAGAGGTATATCTTAACGTCGGACTTTATCTTCCGAAAATCTTCTATAAACGTTTTGAGATCCCGCTCAAAGTTCCTTTTATTCTTCCAATGGTCCATTTTTGAATCATTAGTGCCGAGCATAAAAATGATAACATCCGGCTTCAATTCCTGAAATTTCGCCGGATGTGAGGTTTTTATCCAAGCCTTTTCTTCATCACGTAACAAGGTTCGCCCAGAGGCACCCAAATTACTAACGTCATACCCATTCCCTAAGAGGGACGCGAGCACGCTGGGATAAGAATGCGTTGCTCGTTTCTCCTTTGGCATGCCATAACCGGCTGTAATACTATCCCCGACACAGACAACCCTTGTCGTCGCCAGGGCATTCAAAGTAAGTAAACTCAGTATACATAACACCTGTTTTTTATTCATCATTTTAATTCCTTTCACTAGTATTGAACGGATAAGCCGGAAGACCGCTCCCGTTCACTAAATTCACATCAGGTATAGCAGCATAGGCATAGCGAACGACTCCAACACGAACTCCGTCAGGAACCGAAAGTTCCACCTGTTCACCTGCGATCTGAGCCGCAGCCGGTACCCATTCACTACCGTTCTCACTTATCCAGAACGAGCGAGGCGGTGCTCCATCAGTCGTCCTCAGACCTTCTCCATCCTTAAAACTGACCCGCACTTTATTTCCTAAGACTTCGAAACCGGTGAACATAGGCCCTGCGGCTTGAAGATCGTCCTCCCCATACACATCGCGGCGGGCCAGCAGAGCCAGCCGGCGACCGATTGGCATCTTATCTTTTGGATGCAATTCTTTTCCTCCAAGATCTATGGTACTGACCACGCTCGTATTCGGAAGCTGAAGAACCTTCATCTGCGATTCACGAATAATGGCCCAACTATGAGTATCCACAGCTTCCAGGTCTCCAACGTTCGGCCCACTTTTATGCGTTGTAGTATATCTAGGCAACATAACATTAAGTAAATGGAAACCTTCGCGACCCCACTCCTCCCGGATCCGTTTGAGCCACAAGGGCTGCATCTCGCCATACCGAAGCATCTCTTCAAGACTTTTCCCATTTGCCTCGCCCTGATAATAAGCCATTCCTCGACAGGCCATGGGAGCCAACGGGTGCAGCATTGCGTTGTAAAGAAGATTAGGGCGAGTGCGTGCAAAAACATTGATAGAACGAAGCTTGTGCTCATTTACACGCTGGATAAGCGATTCAAGTTTTGGATCGGATTCAGGAACCCGATCTTTATTTTTCCACTCCTTCCGGTCTCGGATCATCCCTCCATTGCTCTGGGAAATAGTAATAATATCACGAGCAACATCGCCCTTAACTCCACCGAGCTCATCATCAAGCTTTCTTTTAAATTCAGGAAGGATTTCTCCCATGTCGGCTGGCATCCAACCCTGAATCGACGACGAACCCCAGCTAACCATCACCACCGCAACCGGAACATCAACTGCAGCCTGAAGATGAATTGCAAAAGAAGCGGCCACGGCGCTATCAGGAGGCAAGAGACTCCACTCCGACTTAAAACAGCGCGCTTCCTCCTCGAAGGAAATCATATTTTCAACTTTAAAACTGCGTACCGGACGCTTCGCTGCGATGGTATCGGCCACTAATTCCGAGATATCAGGAATCGAACGATGACCCATTCCCATATTGGACTGGCCGCAACAAATCCACACTTCACCAACCAAAACATCGGTATAGGTTATAGTTTCACATCCATCACTCACCGTGAAAACATAAGCCCCCCCCGCATTCAGAGCCGGCAGTTCGCAGCGCCAGCATCCATCAGAATCCACAAGGGTCGTAGCCTTTTTTCCGGCAACCCCAACTTCGATTCGCACACCAGGTTTTCCCCACCCCCACACAGGAACCGGCATCCCGCGTTGAAGAACCATGTGCTCGCCAAAAGGCGAGGCCAGCTGAAGCTCTATACCAACGGATTCAACTTCATCGTTGCCGGAAGCTAACGAGATCCCCGCCGCCATCAAAACCATCAATATTAAAGAGGCCATCCCCTTCCCATCTACCCTTATATTCATATACCCATCCCCTCTTTTCTCAATGGCTTAACACCTTTGAGTATCATAATTACATGCAATGATTCAGCATAAGTCTTCAGCAAAAACTGCTTACCCTCAGCAGCATCCTTACCCTCGACACACACTTATACTACGCTGCGATAAAACTCCGGAATGTACCATAAGTCGCCGTAACGTCAAGATTCAGGAGGTTTTACTTTGGCAAAGGTAGACTGTAAATTAAAATGCCCAGTTTGGAAATCGAGTGCCCCATGCCAGACACGAAGTGAGGCTGGAGCCCGCGACGGCAGCGAAGCGGCAATGA
>JADGFE010000116.1 GCA_016744085.1 Kiritimatiellales bacterium
AGCTCAGCGAAACGAAAACCTGCTATCCTGGCACAAATCTACGGATGATCTACAAACTGGTATCAGATTAAAAGTGTCCGAGGTCAGGTGTTCTGAATTCAGGTGAAAACAAAGTGTGATTTGATTGCATCATAGCATGGCAATATCCATGCTGTGTTAAATGAATCTGATTATTCTTCAATCAACAGAAGTGGATGTAGACGGGCGGGCAGTGTTCTCGGATGCGCGAAGTAAGCATATTCACAACGTGCTGAAGGCTGTGTCGGGACAGCAGGTTCGCATTGGTTTGCTGAATGGCCCTTTGGGGCAGGGTACGGTCGAGAGAGTTGATTCAGATAAGGTTGTGCTCCAATGTAAATTTGAAGCCGAAACGCCTCCCAGGCCCCGAATTGATCTTATTCTCGCAATGCCGAGGCCAAAAGTCTTAAAGCGGTTGTGGGCGCAACTTGCCGCCCTTGGAGTAGGGCGGATTGTTCTGTTGCGCGCTGAAAAGGTGGAGCGCTACTATTTTGATAGCCATGTGATTAATCCGGACTTCTACAATAAACAGTTGATAGAGGGATTACAGCAGGGGCGTTGTACGCATCTGCCTGAAGTGCAGATTGAACCGCTGTTTAAACCCTATGTTGAAGACCGACTGGGTTCCGAATTTTCCGCGCATTGGAAGTTGTTGGCCGATCCTTCCGGAGCACAACGTCTTCGGTATTTTCAACCATTGGAAAAAGAACGACGTACGCTTTTGGCCATCGGACCGGAGGGCGGCTGGACTCCGTATGAGTTGGAACTGCTTAAGGAGCGGGATTTTGAATTGGTTGGAATGGGAGATCGTATTCTTCGAACAGATACGGCAACAATAGGGCTTCTTTCGGTACTGAATGAGCTTCTAGGGAGGTAAGGATGAAAAAATTTATTACGTGGATTGCGATTGGGTTTGGAAGCGGATTGAGCCCGATTATGCCGGGAACTGTGGGTACGCTGGTCGGCCTGCCGTTGACTTGGGGATTAATGCAGATTCCTGCCGTTGGAACTCAGATAATCATCTGTATTGCGCTAGCGCTGCTTTCAGTCCCTATCTGTGAAGTGGCGGAAAAGGTGATTGGCGGAAAAGATCCGGGCTGCATTGTGGCAGATGAATACCTAACCTTGCCGATTACCGTTATTGGTCTAGCGAATCCATGGGCGATACTAAGTGGATTTGTACTTCATCGCATATTTGATATCACCAAGCCACCGCCGATCAAACAGCTTCAGCATATCCACGGAGGATTTGGCATAACCATTGACGATTTTCTCGCCGCGCTGATCGCCTTAGGGCTGAATCATCTGCTCTTCCAGTTTATCGGTTAGCGGACGTCAATCGATTTGATGAGTGCTTGAAAATCTTCGTGCTCACGGAGTCGGTCGAATTCAGCTTCGTTCATCCAGGCGATAGCAAGTTTTGGATCCGTTAGCTGTATGGCCCGTCTGGTCGCTTCTGTTGCCGCATCAAAGTTGCCCAGTTTGGTTTCCACACGTGCAAGTACGATATACAGGTTGGCAACATCGGTTACTTCCGCTGTAAGAATACGCAATTGTTCTCCCGCGAGATCCCAGTTTCCGATTTTAGTCAGATACAGCGAAAAGTCGTAGCGGGTGTCGGTATCGAGCGGGCGCTGATCAAGATATTGCTCGTAGGATTTGGACGCCTCTTCGGGCCGCTCCATTTTTCGGTATAGCATAGCCTGATTCTTCAAGGCTTCCACATAGGCCGGTTTTAATTCAAGGGAACGTTTAAGGTAGTCTTCGCCTTGCGCATAGGCTTTTGCCTCAATACAGGCCGCACCAAGATTGTTGAGAATGGTAAAGGTTAGATCGGTATCGGCAGCGCCTTCGAGCAGAGCCAGTGCTTTATCAAATTGTTCCAACTTAAAATAAGCCATGCCAAGCGGAACTTTAATTCCTTCAAGATTAGGGAGGATTTCAAGAGCGGCTTCATAGAGCCTGGCTGCTTCATCGAACTCGTTCACTTCAATCGCCTGTTCAGCAAGAACTAGATTGAATGTAGCCTTTTTCAGCCAAGTTGCGTTAAAGGGACGTTCGCCTTCGCCATCCCATTTTGGATCGCCGTAACTTTTTTGGAAATCAAGTACCCATTGCGATTCAGCAGGAAGTGAATAGCGAGGGATATATTCCTGCGTGATTGCAGTCGGGGTTGAGCCTTCCTTAAGAATGTCCATGTATTCGCGCACAACCACAAAGACGAGTGAAACCGCAAGAACGAGAATCGTCATACCGAGAAGAAAGCCGGTAAATTGACGACGGCGGATCTCACGTTTACGCTCTTCAACTATCTCGTTAGCAACCTGAGGCGTATAATCATCTTTGGTGCTTTGATCCGTTGCGTAGATATCCTGTAAATGTTGGCGTTTTCCTGTATCCATAAAAGTTGTTTTCCTATTTTTCGACGTAGAGGAACGAATTGTCCATAAAGGTGCCGGAAATGCAATTCAAATATATGTACAGCTTGGACGGGTTAAGAATAATCTGGATGTAACTTTCCTTAGGTTTTTAGTCCATTCTGTCTAGGGTTGGTGGTATAAACACGCGTTTTAAATTATATAAACTGAACGGGCCTTCAAACTACGGAAATGCCCCAACTCAAGGAATTACCATGTCGAGTACACTAGGAACCCTTTTCAAGGTATCAACTTTCGGGGAGTCGCACGGGAAAGCCGTGGGCGCCATTGTGGACGGATGTCCTGCAAATCTGGAACTCAGCGAAGCGGATATTCAGCCTCAATTAACCCGCCGTCGTCCCGGTCAGAGCGATATGACCACGCCGCGCGATGAAGCCGATAAGGTGATAATACTGTCCGGCGTAGAAAATGGAAAAACACTGGGTACGCCCATCGGCCTGATGGTTAACAATAAAGATCAGCGGCCGGGCGATTATGGCGAAATGAGTACCATTCCACGTCCGTCGCACGCCGACTTTACCTATCAGATGAAATATGGAAACCGGGCCGCCAGCGGTGGCGGACGGTCCAGTGCCCGCGAAACCATCGGTCGAGTAGCGGCCGGCGCTATTGCTGAAAAGTGGTTGTCTGAACAGTTCGGCACTAAAATCACCTCATGGGTCAGCTCGGTAGGCAATATTGATGCTCGTGATATGACGCTCGAAAATCTTACGCGTGAACAGATCGACTCCAATATTATCCGTTGTCCCGATGAAGCGGCGGCGGCAAAAATGATTGAGCTCGTGAAGGCCACGCGCGATCGCAAGGATTCCGTTGGCGGAATTCTGACCTGCGTCGCCGAAAATATTCCAATTGGTCTGGGAGAACCTATTTTTGATAAGTTCGAAGCCAAGCTTGCTCAGGCAATGCTTTCCATTCCTGCGATGAAAGGTTTCGAAATCGGATCCGGCTTTGCCGGTGCGCGTATGTTCGGTTCGCAGCATAACGATCCGTTTGTGCAGAAAGACGGACGACTGGGAACAACGACTAATCATAGTGGAGGCATTCAAGGGGGCATCACGAATGGCGAACCGATTGTTTTTCGCATTGCTTTCAAGCCGCCGGCCACCATTGGAATGGCGCAGGAAACAGCCACATTCGGTGGGGAAGGTGCGGTGCTGGAAGCTAAAGGTCGCCATGATCCATGCGTCGTGCCACGGGCGATCCCTATTATCGAAACCATGACTGCCTTGGTCTTGATGGATTTTGTGCAACGACAGGCCTTTCGGAAGGCGTAATGAATGAGGAGTGAGACGTGAGATAAATTCACGTTTCAATTGTCACTTTTCACGGGGGTTGTATTCATGAGCAGTAATATGAAAATAAACCAACCATGTATTCCTCGCTCATTCCACGTAATGACCAAGCCGGTTGGGCCGCTGTGTAATCTCGAGTGCCAATATTGTTTTTATCTCGAGAAAGAAAAGTTCTTTCCCGAAGGTGAAACTATAAAAAGAGCGATGAGGTGTTGGAAACCTACATCCGCAACTATAGTCAAAGCCAGCATACGCCCGAGATTAACTTTGCATGGCAGGGGGAGAGCCCTCGCTGATGGGGCTCGATTTTTTCCGCAAGGTGATTGCGCTTCAGCGGCAGTGTGCCGGTGGGCGGAAAGTAAACAACTCGTTTCAGACCAACGGAATAAATATGGGTGACGACTGATGCCGCTTCGTTGAGCGGGAAGGTTTTTAGTTGGATTAAGCATTGATGGGTCGGAGCACATTCACAATTGTTATCGGGTTGATAAGGGTGGCACGGGCTCAGTTGCTGGCCAGATTGGCAGAAATAATCCCTGTCCGTGCGGAAGTGGGTTAAACTTTGAGAAGTGCTGTGGAAAATAATATGATGAGCGAAGAAGAGAAGAATCCTATTCTGGTTAACGGCGAAGAAGTTGGACAAGGCTTGATTGATCAGGAGCTGCAAATACTGCGCGAGCGGTATGCTCAGGAAATGTCCTGGCAGGAAATAGATGATAAACAGGCGAAGATTGAATCCGATGCTTGCGAAAATGCGGTTGAGCGCGTATTGCTGATGCAAAAAGCCCGTGAAGAGATTTCTGCGGTTCGGCCTGAAGAAATCGAAGCCCATTTTCTAGCGCTCAAAGCTCAGCACGGCGGTGAGGAAGAGTTCGCAAAATGCTTTGATCTGACAGATGAGGATGAAGCCAAAATTAAGGCTGATATCGAGGACGGCGTGCGGTTGGAAAAATATTTTGATGAACTGAGCAAAGATACTGCACGCCCGGATGAAGCAGATTCGCGGGCCTATTATGCCGAGCATACCGTCGAATTTAAAATTCCTGAAACGGTACATGCGGCACATATCGTTCAGCACCCTTCGCCGGAAATGCCGATGGAAAAAGTTTATGCCGAACTGCTTAATGTTCGAGAGCGGCTGAATGCAGGGGACGATTTTGATGCATTGGCTAAAGAATTTTCCCACTGCGAGGATGGCGGGCACGATCTGGGTGTTTTTGCCCGAGGCCAAATGGTACCCTCATTTGAAGAGGTAGCATTTACGACCGCGGTCGGTGAATGCAGTGATGTTTTTAAAACGGAGTTCGGCTATCATATTTTGAAAGTGATAGATCAGAACCCTGAAGAATTACGCCCCTATGAAGAAGTTCGGTATGACATTGAAAGCATGTTGTATGATGACCGAAAAAATGAAGCCATTAGCGTGGTCGCGGACGAGCTTCGCGCAGCGGCAACCATTGAAAATCTGGAAATTGTTGAAGCCTGATTATGTTAAATAGTTTGATCCATCTCGCATTTATCGGTCCGGGCGGACCTGAGTTTATTGTCATCATGCTGGTGCTGTTGCTGATGTTTGGTGCAAAAGATGCACCCCGTATTTTTCGTAAAATTAACGAAATGATTAATCAGATCCGTAATACGGCGGATGGATTTAAACGCGAAATCATGTATGGCGATCTGAACCAGCAGTCCAGTAGCCCAGACGATACCTATGCTGATGACTATAATCACGACGATGGTTATGATTATACTGACGAACAGTATTGTGATGGGGAGGAAGATGCTGAGCATGATGACAGCAACGAGACGTTTCGGGAGATTGAAAAGGATATCGAATCGGAACTGAACCCCGAGGCTGAACCAGCGGTGGCTGAAGAGAAGTCAGAAAAAGAGGACGGCGATGTTAAAAAAGATTAAATCGCTGAAAGGTAAGTTTCGCTACGATGATGACGAAATGCCGTTTCTTGAGCATCTCGAGGAATTCCGAAAAACAGTTTTTCGTGTAATTATTGCGCTGGTTTTGGGCATGCTCATTTGTCTGCCTTTTGCGGATCACCTGATTGCAATTCTGCGTGCCCCTGCTGAACCGTATATCGAAAAAACGGCTGAAGAAGTGTTGAACGATGCCTCGGTACATCTCCGCATACAAGCGAATTCTCTCTCTGAAAAAGCACTCATGACAGATGACGATGGCGAACGCTACTACGAAGTTAAAGCTGAGATCGGACTGCCGACTAAAACAAAGAAAGTAAAAAGCGGGGTTATACGTCTTCAGTTTTCCGAACCAGCTGCGGCAATTAAGATGTGGCTGACGGTTACTTTTTTCGGAGGAATCCTACTTAGTTTGCCTTTTTTGGTCTTTTTCATCGGCATGTTTGTTATGCCCGGTGTACGAGAGGTGGAACGCAAGCTAATGACCCGTGTTTCTTTCTTTTCCGGCGGATTATTTATTGCGGGCATTGCAATGGGCTACAAGGTCACACTGCCGCTCGCGTTAGGGCTGATGCTTAAGATCGGCGGCCAATTGGGCGGTGAATCAATCTGGTTCTATAATAAATACATCGCCTTTGCACTCCAACTGCTCCTTGGCTTTGGTCTCGCCTTTCAGCTTCCAGTCGTAATTTTGATTCTTGGAAAAATGGGATTGGTTAACTCAACCCAGTTGCGGGAAAAGCGTCGGCATGTGATTGTTGGCCTCCTGATTTTGTCGATGGCGCTGACGCCTCCGGATGTCATGACACAGCTTCTGATGGCGGCTCCCTTGATTTTACTGTACGAGTTCTGTATATGGTTCCTTCACTTTAGTGGTAATCGGGTAACCTCGGCTGAAGAAGAGGTTCCGTCGGAAGATGACGTTGAAGATGCAGATCCTGAAAATAAGGCCGAAAAAGTAGTGGCCGATGAAGAAACCAAAGATCTAACCGAGGAATAAGCAGATGAACACATTGGCAATAGGCATGCCCGGGGGACCGGAACTTTTAGTAATCGTATTTATTATTCTGCTACTTTTCGGCGCAAAGAAGCTTCCTGAACTATCCCGCTCACTAGGAAAAAGCCTTGGTGAGTTTAAGAAGGGGCAGGAAGAGGGCAATGAGCCGGATGCAGAAGATGACATCGAAAAGAAAGAAATTAATTCTGACTCTTCAGACAAGAGTAAGTAGCCCATGAGCGAACGAGAGCGCGTTGAGCTGACTCCAGAAGAAGAGCGCGAAAATACGACGGCAGTTCTTGCCCATGTACTTCCGTTCGCCATCTGGCTGACTATGATGGTCTGGCTGGATGATCCCGCCTGGAACTATAATGCCCGAACCATAGGCGGCTTATTGCTTCTCGCATTCTTTAGGCCATGGCGTTGGTATCCGAAGCTTAACCTAAAGAATATTCCGGCTGCTGTTGGTGTCGGGGTATTGATCTTCGTGGTTTGGGTTGGTCTTGAAACCCCATGGATGGCAGAAAATTCCCCGGGTATCATGGAATGGTACGATCGCCTCTTCGTAGATTTAACCAAACCCTTTAAAACGCGCGAACTGTACGAACTGCCGCTGATTGCTGAGCCTGCTCAGATTCAGGAAGCCATTGCGGTCGGAGCCGAGAATATCCACCGGACCATGCTTCCGTTCGATATCATTGAAGAAGGTGAACACGCCGGGCTGCATGTGTATCACCCGCAGGTTACCGGTTGGTTTAACTTCTGGATTCACATGTTTGGAACCTCGGTGGTTATTGCCGTGATCGAAGAATATTTTTTCCGCGGTTTTCTCTATCGCTGGATGATGGGGAGTCCATTCTTTAAAATTGATGCCGGAAAGCTGCATTGGCCGATGCTGCTACTGATTTCCTGCTTCTTTGGTATTGAGCATTTTGAATGGATGGCTGGCATTATCTGCGGCATTGCCTTTGGGTTGCTCTATATTAAAACGCAGGATATTTGGGCTACAATCATTGCCCACGGCACGACAAACTTCCTTCTGGGACTGTATGTCATCAAATACAATGCCTATCAATTTTGGTAGGTCGGTGCCCGCAGATTACGCAGGTCGACGCAGATCTATCTGGTATCTGAACTAAGGGATTTTAGTTAAGTAAATTCCTGAAAAACTTATCTGCGTCTATCTGTGTAATCTGCGGGCGCTCCTATTTCTGTTTTCCTTCGAAAAACCGCTTGCAAAGGGAAGGGGGCTCAACTATCTTCCTCCCTCGATTTTAAGTGCGGAAAGATGACTGAGTGGCTTAAGGTGCTGGACTGCTAATCCGGTGTAGGATTTATCCTACCGAGGGTTCGAATCCCTCTCTTTCCGCCATTATTTAAAGACCGTCGAACGAAAGTTCGACGGTCTTTTTGTTTGTCCGGCAAAGCCGTCAAATCCGATCGACTGAAAGAGGTCGATAACACCCCGTTCGAGGGGAAGTTAATCCGAATCGCAACTGCGTCGCTGGTGACAGCGGGGTGGGAAGGAAGCGATAGGAAGTGAATGATACATAGCGTAAGCGAGCCTGATTCAGCAGGTGTGGTGCGGTAAGCGTGTAAAATGGCGCGATGCCCAATACTCGAACAGACTGCATTTGTGATTGAGGATGGAATGATTCACAGGGAGCGGTGTATTAACCGGAGAAGCTCTGTATGAGCGTCCGCGAAAGTGGAATAGCTTGGCCTCAAGAGGAAACTCAAGGGGTTGGGTGAAGCGTGCAGATGGATCCGTAGTAGTGTTGAAGTCTCGGCCGATGAAAGCCCGTGAGGGTGTGGAGGATAAAACCGAGATGACCCGTAGTTTAATCTACGGGGGCGGTCGATGGCCAAAAGCGTCGGCTGAATGCGAAGGGGGGACGTTTATTGGAAAGATGTAGGAGTTCATGGAAGTCGATTGCTAAGGAAGTAAGCCGTTCGCCGGAGCGGGCAAGTGGCCGATGGTTAATCTGGGAACAGAGGTACTGGGGGTTAACTGTTCTTTATCGGAGTACGTCATGGTGACGCTGTACATTGCCGCAATGCGGATAACACGCAGGGGGAGCTTGGCGGAAGGATTCGAAGGCAGTCGAAGATTTGGAAGATGAATACGTCGAAGCAACAGGACAGCTTACGCTCATTTGAGCGATAACAATAGACAGGAGCCGTATACGAGGTTCGTACGTACGGTTCTGTGAGAGGAACAAAGCTGAGCTTGATCACTCAGCTTTGTCCTACTCGATTGTGCC
>JADGFE010000117.1 GCA_016744085.1 Kiritimatiellales bacterium
TGATCTGCATTCCACCTTCCGGCGAAGCGCAGGAATTCTTCCTTTGGAAGAAATAAATTATTTATCCGTACTGATCAGTTCGCACTTCCGTGAAGAACCACAAAGGCCATGGCCCCGTCTCGCCAGCGCTGCCGAATCTCAATTCGCTTCTCGCTTGAAACCTTGCGCCCGATCGATAAAATGGTCGTTTTGATTTTTAGGGAGTATGCATGGCGGAAAAGAAAGAAACACCGATGATGACTCAGTATCGCTCGATCAGGCGTGATCTGCCCGAAGATACGATCCTCTTTTTTCGGCTGGGTGATTTCTATGAAATGTTTTTTGACGATGCCAAGGTGGCCTCCGACATCCTCGGTATAACTCTGACCAAACGGCATAACACGCCCATGTGCGGCATCCCCTACCATGCTTCCCCCGGTTATCTGGAACGATTAGTCAAAGCAGGAGTTAAGGTAGCGGTCTGCGAACAAGTCGAAGATCCGGCCACTGCCAAAGGTTGCGTAAAACGCGCTGTAACTCGTATTGTGACGCCGGGCACGATTCTCGATGAAGTTGTTCTGGAAGGGAATCAGAACAATTTTCTGGCGGGCCTCTTTAAGTATAAAGACGGCTTCGGCATGTCGATGCTTGACCTTTCAACTGGTGAATTCTGGATTGAAGAATCGGATGATATTTCCAGCGTTGAATCCAACCTCTTGCGTTATGCCCCTGCTGAATGCGTTGTTCCCGAAGATCAAATCGCTGAACTGGACCTTGATACCACCAATACCTTGCTGACTGCCTGCGAAGAATGGACCTTTGAGTGTGCTTCCGCCGTCGATTATCTGCAACGGCATTTTGACGTTCACTCGCTGGAAGGTTTCGGATGCGCGGCGATGATTGCTGGATTGGGTGCCGCAGGCGGCATGCTCTATTATGTAAAGACCGAGCTGCGACGTAACCTCTCCCATGTCCGGAACATCCGCGTTAAAAACCCTCAGGATTACATGTTGGTGGATGAAACCACAGCCACCAACTTGGAATTGGTGGCGCCGATTAATTCGAACCGTCAGGCCTATAAGGCCACATTGCTGAATATTCTTGATTCTACCAGCACGGCTATGGGTGGGCGCTTGTTGCGCGACTGGGTATTGCGTCCTCTGAATGATCTGGCCCAAATCAACGCCCGTCACGATGCTGTTGATCTTATGGTAAGCAACCAGTCCTATCTTCGTTCGCTACGGGATATTCTCGGCGATATTAAAGATGTGGAGCGTTTGATTTCGCGTATTGGATCAACTTCCGGCAATCCACGCGACATACGGGCAATGGGCGTATCGCTGCAGCAAATGCCTATGGTGAAAGCACTGCTTTCCGGCAAAGGAACGATTCTAGAATCGCTGGGCGAAAAAATTACGTCATTGCCGGAACTGGTTGCGCTGATTGACACCGCCATTGTCGATGAACCGCCGATGAATATGAAAGACGGCGGGGTTATTCGTTCTGGGTATCATGAAGAACTCGACGAATTGCGCGATGCCGCAACTCAGGGCCGGAAGTGGCTGGCTGATTTCCAGGCGTCAGAAATCGAACGTACAGGTATCAAGTCGCTCAAGGTTCGGCATAATAAAGTATTCGGCTACTACATTGAAATCAGCAAAAGCTATCTGGCGAATGTACCAGAGGAATATTTGCGTAAACAAACGCTCGTGAATGCGGAACGATTTATTACACCCGAATTAAAAGAATACGAAAATAAGATTCTCGGCGCTCAGGAACGCTCTATTGGACTGGAACAGGAAATCTTTACAGCGGTTCGCCAACAAGCGGTGGAACATTTGGAGACCATTCAAAAAAATGCTTTTTCCATCGGACAAGTTGATGTTCTAGCCACTTTTGCGGAGCGTGCCCTTTCCAATAATTACAACCGGCCATCTATGAGCGACGACGGACGCCTGGATATTCACGATGGACGTCACGCAGTGGTCGAACAGATGCCCGATGCGGAACGATTTGTTCCGAACGATACAAAGCTGGATAGGGAAACCCATCAGCTGATCATTATTACCGGACCAAATATGGCGGGTAAATCGACCTATATTCGACAGGTTGCGCTAATCACCATCATGGCGCATATGGGTTGTTTTGTTCCCGCAGCAAAGGCGGAGATCGGAATCGTTGACCGCGTCTTCACCCGAGTAGGAGCCAGCGATGACCTAGCACGAGGTCGCTCAACGTTCATGGTGGAAATGCAGGAAACCGCCAACATTCTGAACAGCGCTACGCCTAAGAGTCTCATCGTTCTCGATGAAATCGGCCGGGGCACAAGCACATTCGACGGAATCAGCATTGCCTGGTCTGTTGCTGAATTTCTCTGCAAAAATCCTGACATGCAGGCCAAAACCCTTTTTGCCACCCACTATCATGAGCTAACTGATCTCGCAATGATCCTACCGAATGTCCAGAATTTCAGTGTTCTAGTGAAGGAAAAAGGAGACAGCATAACTTTTCTTCGGAAAATTGTCCCAGGATCGGCCGACAAGAGCTACGGAATCCAAGTTGCTCGACTGGCAGGTTTACCGGATTCCGTAGTTGAACGGGCAACGGATATTCTTAAAAATCTGGAAGAAGGTGAATTTGGAGAAACCGGACAGCCTAAAATTGCGAAGAAACGTCCGCATAAATTAAAAGCGCATGTATCACAACTGGACCTGTTCTGATTTTCGCTGAATCGCCACTTGCAAAACGATTACAAATGACATTAGATCTTTATATATCAACTGTTAGGGAGAAGTTATGAGTAAGAAGCCGTTTGAAGCATCCACCATATATGTAATTCTTGGACTTCTATTGATCGCCGTTAGTGGCCTTCGAACAATCAGTACCCCCGAAATCTGGACTCACCTGGCTCAGGGTCAAAATAATGTGGCCCTCTCGGTACTTGAATCAGCCGGTGCTGTAAACACAACGTACCTCTACGATAAATTGGCCTATATGGTCTGGAATATTGGTGGAGCACCCTTGCTGATTATTCTCAACATTCTCGGACTCCTAGGCACCTTCTTACTCTTGATTCAGGTTGCCAAAAAGTGGGGAGGCGGGCTCAGCCAGGGCTTTGCTCTTTTAATTGTTGCTAATTTATTTTTCCAAACACTCGATGTGGGCCCGCAAGTGGCTATGATGCTCTTCATTGCCCTATTCGTTTATGCAGTTACCTCTATTAAAAGTCCAGCAATCCTTTTTGCTGTCCTGATTCCACTGCAAATTCTCTGGACTAATATGCACGGATCATTCCTTTTCGGCCCAATCATTGCCGCCCTTGCAATAGCTCAAGCCGGCCAGCAGCGAAAAGGCTCTGGGCGCAACAAAACAGCCGCTACGGTTTCTGCCAGCGCATATGGCATACTTGCGATTTCTCTGCTTATTGCCACTCTGGCCAATCCATATTCCCTTAAACTGCACGGACAGGTCATTGCAAACATTCAGTCGCCATCCCCGATTTATTGGTCCTCTTTATTTATCGAATATTTTCAGATCCCTGCCCTACGGCCTTTGATTCTTTTCGTAATCGTTTTGGGTGCAGGCGGACTGATTACGCTGAAAAAGAAGTTGCCGATTGTTTTAACCTCGTTGGCTATCTTCGGCGCCTTCGTTATCTGGACGTCACCCTATATCTCACTCCTCTTCGCGGCACTGGCATTCCCTTTCATTGTTCTTAGTCTGAATTCAATCAGCGAATACATTAGCGCCACCATGAATAATATATTGGGCAAACAAGCCAAACTGCTTGCTCCAGTAACCGGCATTGTTTTTGTTTTGCTCATTGCCCTTTCTCTGATTCCTATCGTCAGCAACAGTGCCTATGTTGCAACCGGCAGCGCTTCAAATTTTGGACTGGGGATTCAGGAAAACCTGTACCCAGATGGAGCTGAAGCATTGATCACCGATCCGGCCTTTCCGGAAAGCGTCATCAATATGCCTGCTGATGGTGGATACCTCGCTTTTAAATATGGCCGCAAGTGCTTTATCGACTACCGCTCCGGTCGCTATGATAAAGAATTACTGAAAAATCTAAATTCAATGATGCTGGGCGACCGGGAGGCCTACGATACGATATATGAAAACTATCGTCCCGAAGCGGTCATCATTAACACGCTGACTCCTACCGCAGCTCAAGGGATTGTTACCTTACTTTCGCGTAGCATTTGGAAGCTGGCTTACTTTGATGGAACGACAGCCATCCTGATTCAGAACAAAGAAAAATTTGCAGAATTACTCAATAATGACGCCGTGCAGAAAGCTGGACTTGCCCAGCTGGAAAAAGCACGGGCAGACTATGCCGCCAGCGGTGGTAGCCCGCGTGCAGGAAACCCAGCCGAATTAATTGGATCAGGAAAAACGTTCCTAGCCTTTAACCGTCCCGTTGAAGCCAAAGCGATCTTCTCACTCCTTTTACAAGGTAATGGAAAAATACCGGCAGCATGGATTGGTCTGGGAAACAGCCAGTTACTCCTAAAAGAATTCGACGAGGCCGTAATCTCACTTAAAAAGGCAACCCAGCAGGCCCCGAACAGTTTTATGGCGTGGGTCAGCTATGCAACAGCATGTAAATATGCAGGGCTTACAGAAGAGCGAGACAAAGCAATAGAAAAAGCCAAAGAGCTATCCAAACGCAATAAAGTCGAAAAAGAGGATGCTCCGGAACTTGAAGATATTCAGGTTAAAGAGAAATCGCTTGAAGAACTAGCCATTCCTTAATACTCCCGTACTGAAAAAACGAGTTTAAGGCCGTATCTCTGGAAGTAGGATGCGGCCTTTTTCTGTAGGATTATGATCTCGATCAAAAAGTAGGCTATACGAAAATATTGCCCACCCCCGGCTACCGGACTTCTTAATGCGATCGAGCTGTTCTATAACTTCTGAAGCAGAATTCTTACAGTATACTCCGACTACTACCGATGTTTTAAACTTTCTTCGGCCGACTACTTTTTTCATCGCGTTGAGGTGTTCGAGAAAATATTTGGTCCCGTAGTTCATCTGCACAACCCAGTCCACCAGCCCTTGCCGGGCCCACAAACCGGAATCCTGATAAGCATACCTCTTCCCATCAATAGGGTCGCCCATCACGCTGGCAGAAAGTACGCAACCTTTGGGCTTCTCAGACTGCACGACATAAGAGATATCGCGAACTAAACGCGAAACGGATTCACATCGAAATTCGGCTACTTCTTTGCCCGATACATCCCATCCATATTTATCAAACAACGCTCCCTGAGAATAGGAGTCATAGGAAAAGTCCGCATGCCTCATCAGTTCCTTTTTGTCCGCTTCAGGATAATGCTGATCCGCCACCATATGGTAATCATGCGGATAACGAATGTAATCAAGGTGAATCCCATGAACATCATAAGCGCAGAGTTCGAAAACAATACCTTTTATGTGCTGGCGCACTTCAGGAATGACCGGGTTCAAAAAGGAATACCATCCAGAAGTCGGTAACATCTTTTGTTTAAGAGAATCGATCATGAACCAGTCTGGATGCGCCGTCCAAAGCTGATTAATGTTTTTTGCAGGATCTTTCGTTCCCTTCCATCCGGGAAGCACATTCATATAGGCATGAACGCGAAGTCCGGAAGGCTTAGCGGCTTCAATTGCCATTTGCAATGGATCCCAGCCGGGATCTTCGCTCAAATTGGCGAGTTTATTATCAGAGAGTTCGTAGGCCCAGGGCTCTATTGAGCTTTTATAAAAAGCGGTACCATTACCCCTAATTTGAAAGAAAACATCTGTAAACTTCGCATTCCCAAGGTTCTGTATGATGCGCTGAATATCATGCGGTGTGGAATAATCAAAGCGGGTTACCCAGATGGACCTGACTTCCGGCAAGTTTTCTGGCACCGGATTAATAACAACATAGAGAACAGCCACCAAAGCGGTGACTGCCAGCAAGGTTCCTAGTAAAATTCTAAAACGCTTCATCGTTTATCAAATCAGATACAGATTCCAGACATTGGAAATTTACACAGTGCAATACATGTTCTAGTCTTTTCGTCTGATTACATACAAAGGAATTTATGAAGTATAAACGTATTCTAGTAAAAATTAGTGGCGAAGCACTTCAGAACAAAGAAAAGGGACTGAACCATGATCCCGAAATTCTTTCCAAGGTTGCAGCTCAGTTTAAGCAAATGCTGAGTATGGGTGCCGAAATTGCGGTCGTAGTAGGTGGCGGAAATATTTTCCGAGGCCTTGCCGGTTCAGATACCGGAACTGACCGTACCACTGGCGACTACATGGGAATGCTCGCTACAGTTATTAATTCCATGGCGATTCAAAATGCACTCGAAAATGAAGGCATTCATACCCGAGTGATGACGGCCATCACGATGCCGGCTATTGCCGAACCCTTCATTCGCCGTAAAGCAGTACGCCATCTGGAAAAAGGCCGAGTTGTCATCTTTGGTGCCGGAACAGGAAATCCTTATTTCACAACCGACAGTGCCGCTGCGCTGCGCGCATCAGAAATTAATGCTGATGTTCTGATGAAAGCCACCAAAGTGGATGGCATCTATACCGCAGACCCAATGAAAGATCCGGACGCAACTCGATTTGACAAAATCAGCTATCAAGAGGCTTTATCCCTTCAGCTGAAGGTTATGGATGCCGCCGCTTTTTCATTGTGCATGGAAAATGATATTCCTATTGTGGTATTTAATTTTTTCAAAGAGAACGGAATGGTTGAAGTATTCAACGGAAAAGATTCCGGCACCATCGTAAGCCACGGTTAATTCAGAGGAGCAAAAATGATTGATGATGTAATACTGGAAACAGAAGACAAAATGAACAAGACCGTTCAATTTCTCCAGCAGGAGTTGACTGGTTTGCGCACGGGAAAAGCAAATCCTGCACTCGTGGAAAATATTACCGTAGATTACTACGGCACCCCTACACGCTTACGTGATATTTCAAACATTTCAACACCCGAACCACGCCTGATCGTTATCAGCCCATTTGACCCTTCTTCGCTGGGCCTAATTGAAAAGGCTATAGTTGCTGCCAATATTGGAATCACCCCAATGAATGACGGTCGCCTGATTCGCGTTCCTATTCCTGAGCTTTCGGAAGACCGCCGTAAAGATATGGTTAAAATGGCCAGCCGCACAACGGAAGAACAACGCGTTTCAGTGCGTAATATTCGGCGGGATGCGAATGACCAGGTTAAGAGTTTACAGAAAAACGGCGATATTACTGAAGATGACCGTGACAGCGCTCTGGAACAGATTCAACAGGGCACAAATGAGCACATCAAAAAAATGGATACCATGCTCGCTGCAAAAGAAACCGACATTATGGAAGTTTAGTTGGTCTCATGTTATCCGGTTGCATTGTGCGACCGGGTGATAAATTTACAGGGAGATGTGACCATGAAACCCAAAGTGCTGATCGGAGTTACCGGTTGTATAGCAGCATACAAGGCTGCCGATATCGTTAGCCAGTTGGTTAAAACTAATTGCGATGTTCGGGTAATTATGACCGAATCCGCCACTAAATTTGTGGCCCCTCTCACTTTCGCCGCACTTACGCAGAAAAAAGTAATCACGTCAACTTTCCCTGATACTGCTTCCGGCGAGAAGGACGTGATTTATCCGCACCTCTACCCCGCTACTGAAGCTGATGCTTTTGTTGTTGTGCCCGCAACAGCCAATTCGGTCGCGAAACTGGCCCACGGCATGGGTGACGATATTGTTTCCTGCAGTGCATTATCGCTTAAGTCAGATTGCAAACGAATCTTCTGTCCTGCCATGAACTTTCAAATGTGGGAACAACCTGTCGTTCAAGACAACGTTCATAAACTCCTTCAATATGGATGGCATCAGGTTGGCCCCGAAAAAGGCCGAATGGCCTGTGGAACTTCTGGGTTCGGTCGACTCAGCACGCAGACGGTTATTACACAGATTATTTTAAACTCTGTCCTCTAGTACCGACTTGTATGAGTATGAATGTTCTTATCCTGTCGGGTCCGACCCACGAATACATCGATCCGGTTCGCTTCATTGGCAATGCCAGTAGTGGCCTTATGGGCAAAGCACTTGCCGAGGAGGCTCTCGAGAAGAATTATATCGTCAACTTCGTTAGCGGTCCTGTTGCAGTCAACAGCCTGCCGCTTCTTAAAGAACGCGGTGCCGTATACTCCGTCACCAGCGCTGCTGAAATGCTTCAACAAGCAGCACTCCTTTTTCCGAAAGCAGACCTGATAATTTTTGCAGCCGCAGTCGCGGATTATATGCCGAAAGAAAAGCATGCGGAAAAACTGGCTAAATCGACTGATGACTTAACGCTGCATTTATGCGCGACTCCAGATATTGCCAAAACAATCAGCCAGCTCAAACGGCCGGATCAGTTGACCCTGGGGTTTGCACTGCAAACTAACGACGGTGAATTAAATGCGTTGCGAAAGCTAAAAGAAAAAAATCTGGATGCGATCATTTTAAATACTCCTGCATCGCTTGGCGCATCAAACGGAACCTTCAGTTTTATTTCTTCTTCAGACAAGCACTTCGATAACTGGGGATCCATCAGCAAGTCAAACTGTGCGAAGCGAATATTCGAACGAATCGAAATTCTCATCCCTGGAAAATAAAAAATTTCCGGGCAGCATAGTTGATTAGCATTGTTGAGATCGCTTTAGCCACATAGGAAAATGTCGTCGATAATCCGAATCCCCCAATAAGAATCACTCCGACCGCAATACCTATTCCCACACTGATGCCTGAAATCAAATAAAACAGTCCAAGTTCTTTTAACCGACTGTGTTTCCCCGATTTGAACACAAATAAAACATTCAGAATATAGGCCGTCATATTCGAAGCGATAAAAGCGATCACACTTCCGATAATAAAATTAACAGAACGCACCTGCTCCGGAAC
>JADGFE010000118.1 GCA_016744085.1 Kiritimatiellales bacterium
AAGCCCGACCCTGCGTATTATTTTCATTCGTATCCATGCCCCGAACGTTATCAGGCTTCAGCGCGTCTGCCTACGGGGTCGAGGAAGAGACGCATACCACATAAGAAAAATCGCATCTATCTTTCAGCACTCCAATTTATCGAAAACCGGCTGGATTGGTTGTTTCTAAATAAAAATATGACGGAAACATTTCCGGGTGCCAGCACGAAAATGATGGAGCGGTATTTTTCCGATCTCGATACCTATTACACACAGGAATGCACAACGCTTCAGAAAGAGAATTGCTCGGCGAAAGCCGATATTCAGGAGCGGCTCATTTCCATGCTACAAAAATATGCCGATCACGAAATCCTGCTGATCAGTCATTCTATGGGATCCATTATTGCATTTGACGTGCTTTCAGACTCAAAACAGGAATGGGCAATCAATACCTTTGTAAGCATGGGTTCCCCGCTAGGCCTTCCCCCGATTGTTTCCCGCAACTTTCAGGATCAGCACGCATTAAGCCCTCACATCAAGCGCCCCCACGCACCCGATTGCATTTGGCCCCATTGGTATAATGTTTCCGATCTCCGCGACACCGTTGCGTTGGATCATACGCTCCGAGATGATTATGCCCCCAATGATAAGGGATTGAAGGCGGTCGATTTACTGGTGACCAATGATTATGAAGTCAACAAACAGCCCAACCCGCATAAAAGTTATGGCTATCTGCGGGCTCCTGAAGTTGCGCGCATTATTGATGCTTTCCTGAATGAAAAGCGCGGAAGTCGTCTCCAGAAAAAATGCGACCTTATTCTTGGCAACATTGCCGCCTCGACTCGCCGACTCTGGAAAAAGGTCACCTAGCAAGAAGCTACTCTTAGAGAGATTAAACAGGCGTGTCCGTTCAAATCCCATTGGGTTCCATTTCCACCGGCCTGATCCTGTTCTTCACAAGACAGCGCAAGCGTTTCAACTTCAATATAATCCCGATATTCAGCAACCGCAGTGCCAATAGCCTCATCCCCCGTATAAAGGATATGAATTCGCTGAGTTACTTCCAGGTCCATTTCTTTGCGCATACTCTGGATCTTATTTACAAACTCCCGCGCCAGCCCTTCAGTGAGCAGGTCGTCGTTGAGTTGTGTATCCAGACCGACCACCAGAGACCCTTCAGCGCTTACCGCCAATCCTTCCTTCGGATTGCGCACCACTTCGATATCGCTGGAAGTTAGATCAATGGCTTTCCCTTCGAGCTCAACTGAAACAGTCTCACCGCCGGAAATCGCAGCAATCTGCTCATCGGACAGGCTGTTAATCAGCGGGACAGCCTTTTTCATTAATGGGCCGAGCTTTGGACCCAGCTGTTTAAAGTTGGGCTTGGCCTGAATGGTGGCCAGTTCAGATGAATCGGTGGAAAACTCTACTGCCCGCACATTAAGTTCATCTGAAATGAGGCTTTCCAGCGGCTGAATGGTTTCCAGCAGGTTGGAGTCGTCGCAGACCACATGCATCTTCGCCAGCGGCTGGCGATTTTTGAGTTTGTATTCGGCGCGGAGCGTACGCCCCTGCTCCACCGCGCTCATCACCATGGCCATCTGTCCTTCCAACACTTCATCGCGTTTGGCATCGGCAGCGGTCGGGAAATCATTCAGATGGACCGATTCTGGCATGGCGTCGGTTTTCAGGTTTTGATAAATGGTTTCCGAAATAAACGGAGTGAACGGTGCGGCGATTTTACAGAGACCGAGCAGCACGTCATAGAGCGTCGAGTAGGCCTGTACCTTATCAGTATCGTCTTCGGTTTTCCAGAAACGGCGACGCGACCGACGAATATACCAGTTTGTCAGGTCTTCAATGAAAGCCACAAACGGGCGAACGGATGCCTGCAGATCGTAGCGATCCATCGCATCCGTCACCTCCTGTTCAAGGCGGGCCAACGAACTCTGAATCCAACGATCCATCAGATTATCGCGCTCCGGCACTGACTGCTCCGGCGTCCAGCCGTCGATATTGGCATAGGTGATAAAGAAGCTGTAGGCATTCCACCAAGGAAGAATCAGATGACGCAACGAATTTTTCACCCCATCCTCAGAAAGGCGTAACGATTCCGCACGGACGACCGGAGAATAGATCATGTAAAGGCGGAGTGCATCGGCCCCGTATTTATCAATCACGAGCGTCGGATCGGGATAGTTTTTCAGACGTTTGGACATTTTCAGCCCATCTTCTGCAAGCACCATTCCATTCACAACCACATTTTTAAAGGGCGGTTTATCGAACAGGGCGGTTGAGAGCACCATCAAGGTGTAGAACCAACCGCGGGTCTGGTCGAGCCCTTCCGCAATAAAGTCGGCCGGGAAGTTGGACTCAAAATGTTCCTTATTTTCAAAGGGATAGTGATTTTGAGCAAATGGCATGGAACCGGATTCGAACCAGCAATCGAGTACTTCCGGTGTTCGTTTGTAGGTTTTACCATTTTTCTTAATCAGGATTTCATCCACGTAATGCTTATGAAGATCCGTTACTTTCTGGCCGGAGAGCTCTTCCAGCTGCTCGGTGGAAGAAATGCAAATGATATCGTCTTGATCCTCAACATTCACCCACAGCGGAATGCACGAACCCCAGAACCGGTTGCGGCTGATGTTCCAATCCTTGGCATCGGCGAGCCAGTTGGCAAAACGCTTTTCGCCGACGTAGCCTGGCATCCACTGCACTTCTTCATTGTTTTTAAGCATGCGCTCACGCAGGTCTTCCACTCGCACATACCAGGCATCAATAGCGCGATAAATCAGCGGTGTATCGGTGCGCTCGCAGAACGGATAGCTATGCTGAATCGTGCTCTGATGAATCAGTTTTCCGCCATGCTTCAACGCCTTGATGATGGATTTATCCGCGTCTTTACAGAATTGACCGGCATAGTCGGGCACCTGAGTGGTAAAGATGCAGTCTTCATTGAGCGGATCCACCAGCGGGATTCCGACTTCGCGGCAGATGCGGTAGTCATCCTCTCCATAGGCCGGAGCCATATGCACGATGCCGGTGCCGTCTTCGGTCGAGACAAAATCATCGTTCAGAATCTGGAATGAATTTTCGTTATCTGCAAAGAAATCAAAGATCGGCTCATATTTCAGGCCTTTCAGCTCCGAACCCTTGAGGGTCTTAAGGATTTCGTATTCCTCTTCCTTTTTGTAATAGGCAGCAAGACGGGCCTGCGCCAGAACAAAAACATCGTGAGTTTCCTTATCCTTAATAGCGACATAATCGATATTCGGACCCGCGCAAATCGCCAGGTTGGACGGAAGCGTCCAAGGGGTGGTCGTCCAGATCAGGGCCGAAGCATTCTCAAATTCAAAATCAAGCAGACGAACGCGGACAGTAATGGCCGGATCCTGCACGTCCTGATAATTACGGCCCGCTTCAAAGTTAGAAAGCGGAGTGTTCAGCTTCCAGCTGTAAGGCATGATTCGGTGAGCCTTATAAATACGACCCTGTTTCCAAAGCTCGGAAAACACCCACCAGATGGTCTCCATAAACGGAGTATCCATGGTTTTATAGTCGTTTTCAAAATCAACCCAACGGCCCATACGGGTGACCGTTTTTTCCCATTCCTCTACATAGGTGGTCACCATTGAACGGCATTGCTCGTTAAAAACGTCTACTCCGGCCTCCTGAATGGCGGGCGCGCCCGCAAGTCCAAGAGCCTCCTGAGCCAGTGCCTCGATCGGCAGGCCGTGGCAGTCCCAGCCAAAGCGGCGCGAGACATAATGCCCCCGCATCGCCTGATAGCGCGGGATAATATCCTTGATGGTTCCGGCCAGCAAATGGCCGTAATGCGGTAAACCGGTGGCAAACGGAGGGCCGTCATAAAAAACGAACTCCTCGGAATCTTTTCGTATTTCCAACGATTTTTTAAAGGTATCCTGCTCCTCCCAGAGCTGGATGATCTCCTCTTCCATTTTTGGAAAACTGACTTTGCTGGAAATTTCTTTAAACATTCGTCTACCCCTATGCGTTATAAGAAGCGCAGAATGTAGCGATTGGCCCTTGAATTGACAAGAAAGCAGGTGCCTCAATTTTTAATGATTAAAACGCATCTAAATAACTCCAAAATTTGACACAATTAAGGTTCTTTGTAGAATTTAGAGGAAGAATTCGCGACGACTTTTTGCCAAGCAACAAGAAGGTTCTTCGATTTTCGTACATATGGAACCTCTGAAAGCGGAAAGAATGAGTGACAATGAATGCAGGAAAAATAACGCCTATTTCGGGCGACAGAACTCGTTGCTTTTCCGCAATTGTGTTGGGGATAAAATTCTAATCGAGCAGGAACCGGGCGCTTGAGTTCCCAAACTTCTCCACAAAAATCTACGTAGAACCATTTTCTAGGGGTAGTTGTTGATCCAATCTTCGATGGCTTGGACCTGCTTGCAGGTATAGTTGGAGATGTCGCATCCTTTGGGGATAAAGCGCCGGATGATACGGTTGGCACTCTCACTACTCCATCTCACCCAGGATGAATAGGAATGGGCATAGTAGATATGGGCAAGCGATCCGCTGAACACCGACCATTCAAGGGCTTCGTAGTCAAGAAATTCGCTACCGTTATCCGCCGTAATGCTTTTGAAGATGGTTCAAAATGCTTCGACCCCATCTGCCGCTCGATACCGTTGATGGCCCGGACAACGGCTTTCTGGGTCTTGCGTTCGGTGAGGGTGAGCAATGCAGCCGCCCCTTCGCCTTGGCCGCTGACCACCAGCTCGATATCCCAGCGGCCGGCCTCCCGCCGCCCTTCGACCTCCGCCGGACGATCGCTGATGCCGCGACCGGGATCCACGGCGCGCTTACGCTGCCGGCACAGGGACTTGCGGGTTTTGTTTCGCTGCCGCTTTTCCCATAACGATTCGTTGGTAACGCCGGGCACCTTTCCCGCGTCGACCATGTTGCAGATGGTCTTCGCTCTCCAATTTTGGACCGTTTGATTTACAGTCTACCTTTTGTGAGCAAGGTATATTTTAGAGTCGATTTAAATTGATCAAAACCGCATCTATAGATAAATTGGAATATCTTTTTAAAGAATAGTTTTTGATTAACGACCAAGGGGGACAACCAATGAAAAAGTTTATACTGATACTTTTCTCCGTATGTATAGCGCAGGGTGCGTATACTCAGAATGAAGTTACATTACCTAGCCTGCGCATCAATCATTGGGGGCATAGATACAACGATTGGCGATTCTATGCTGCGCAGACTCAAATAGGCCCTAATTCGTTTTTATACACCGCTGCAAGTGACCGTCCTCTTGTAAAGGATGAACCAGGCTTTTTGGCCGACATCATGATCCCTACCGGAGAAGAACTTTGGTACAACCCCGCCAACTCTATAACCAACAGAACAAAAGGCGGAGGAACAACCGCCATTATGAGGGGATCGAAAGATTATGAGGCAACATTCTACATTGACCATGTGCTCAAAGGGCGTATCTATGCTGCAGGCCGAGATGACAGGGGCACGGCAACCGGAACACAACATACCACTGTAATCGGATTGGATAAGCCGGAAGAATCCAAAATAACAGGAGTCGCTGCGGGAACCAGAACGAGAAATGCTGGATTCGCGGACAACGCAATAACCATCACATGGGCCCGCGATACCCCCATGGGCAATTGGACCTTTGAGGAAGGCAACTATTTTGGGGGAGATGGCTTTGCCGGCGGACATTTTGAGAATATAGGAACACTCGAAATTAAAGGCTCTTCCTTTGTGGCCGGGAAATTTACAGATACATATAATGCTGGGTTATATGTCGACAACAACACCCCCGATCCAAACGCCAAGGGTCACGCAGCATCGGGACTTATCGTAAGTCGACAACGGGGTACTTTAACCATTAGTAATCGTACGGGCGTTGCAAACGATCGATTCCAAGCCGCAACCTATAATTCAGAAAATATTGAAGTTGATGCGGGATTCAACCAGACGCACTACCAAACCGGAGGAGACGGATTAACCAAAAATGGTGGAGCAGAAGCAACAATCACCGGTGGCGATTTCTATGGAAGCCAAGAAAGAAACAACAATGCTTCCTCCATTGTCCGTGCAACAAAGTACGGCACTCGCGATCAATCGGTAATTGCTAACGGAGGCCATGGCGTAAACCTGAACACCAGCCTAACCATGACGGGAGGACGTCATTTTGGAGGAGATGCCATGGAGGCCCACATTAACGGTCCCAACGGCCATGCAGAAACGGTTGGCGGATCTGGACTAGTCGCCATTCAAGGATCGATCAATATTACCGGAGGTGAATTCAAGGCAGGGAAAAGTAGAACTGCCAAAATTGCAGCGGGGAAATGGAAGGAAATAACTCCGACCACAGAAATTGAACGTACTTCCGATGAAAATGGTACAGCCATTGCAATGGGCGGTGCTGGCATTCGAATCAAAGATAGCAGTTCTGTAGTTCTTGGTGGCGCTATCAAAAGTTACGGAGGGCGCGGAGCTACGGCAAACGCCTCTGCACTGGCCGAAGCATCAGGAGGCGCAGGATTATTGCTCGAAGATTCCACAACAACCGTGAATGGCGGAATGTATTACGGTGGTAACGGAGGACAAGCCACCAGTGCGGGCAGAGTCTCTGCGTACGGCGGAGCTGGCGCTTATGCTACAGGAGGAAGTTTAACCATTCATGGAGGCGAATTCACCGGAGGGACTGGAGGTTCAGCCAACGGAGCGAGAATGCAAGGAAACGTCGGCATATGGGCAACGGAGGCAAACCTGACGATTAATGATTCCGTCACAAATACCGTGGTTCACGGTGATCTGGTATTTGAAAATAGCGCGGCAAAGAACCTTAGCATTTCTGGGGGATCATCAATCGAAGGTGACATTTACAAACAGGGTTCCGGAACCACCAGTATGACGATCAGCGAAAATGCCTCCTACTCCGGCGCATTTATCCAGCGCGAAGGTAATGTTGCGATTACCCTCAGCTCCTCGGACCAGAGTAAATTTTTCTCTGATGTACAAATTATGGACGGCGACATGACCTTCAGCGGAAGCAAAGTGATTACAGCTGATAACTCGACTTTTTCCATAGGCGGAGTAAGCAATACGCTGAACTTTGGTGCTGCCGGTGTGGAACTTGGAAAAGGGTCCTCCATTAGTGCAGGCGACAACAACGTAACCACGGCAGGAGACTTTTCCATTGGCGAAAATGCCAGTGTTGGCTTCAGCTTTAATTCTCTGTCTGGCGTACGAGGTTCTCTGGCCGTTACCGGAGTACTTTACGCAACCAATAAAAACTCAAGAATTATCGCATCCGGCATTTCCGACACACCCACCGGAACCTTTCAGGTTGCCACTGCTGCATCGGTTGAGCTTGGAGCCAACGACGTCAGCGATGTCGTCGATGTTGACTTTGGCTGGCTCACCCAGATCGATACCAACCAAACCGACCTGACGAGCGGCATCAAGATGGGATATGTTTACAACTCGCTTACCAATACCTCGCTGAGTGATCTGGGTAATATCCTAACCAATGTCGACGATGTGATTCTGGGGCTCACCAACACTGAATTCTACGCTCTGAATGGGGCCGGTGAAAAGAACGGCGACAAGCAGTTCCGCTTTACGCTTTCTCAGCTTCCGGATGTTTCCGAATCATCATTCCAGATCAGCCAGCAGTTGAACGAGCAGATTGCCGCTCGTGGCACCGAATTCCGCTCCATGAATGATTTTGCATCGTCCAAACCAAAATTTGGAAAGGCGGCTCCGACTGGTGCTGCTGGACCCCAAAATAACCCCGATACCGAAAAGACACTGCAGGGCTGGGTTCGAGCGTACGGCGGAAAAGGAAGCAAAGATGCAACCGATAAATTTTCTGATTACGATACCACTTCCTGGGGTTCAGTCATCGGAATCGACAAGAGCTTTGGTAATCTGCTGATCGGTCTGGCCGGCGGTTATGCCCGCACCGATCTGGATGGTGGAGCAACCTACCAAGCGGATGTTGACACCTACCATGGCTCCATCTACTCCACGTTCGGCGGAGAATCCTTCTTCGTTGACTTAGCTCTGACCTATGGTTCGAGCAGCACGGATGAAAATAATGAAATAAGTGCGGGTAGTTTTGACTCGTCCCTCTACAGCTTCTATCTGGGTGCCGGTTATGCCTTCGAAGTGGGTGAAAAACTCGCCATTACACCGGAAGTCTCTTTTCTGGCTTCGTACTACGAGCAAGACGAATACGATCGTAGCGGCATTCTGGGTATCGGAACGGTTGAGGAATATGAAACGCAGTCTTATCTGGGTTCCATCGGTTTGAATTTTGCAACCCAACACCAGTTGGACTGGCTAAACCGCGGCATTGCTTTCATTCCGGAAGTCCGTGCTCATTACATTCGTGAGTTCAATGCGGATCCGGATGATTTCACCTACATCATCGGCGGAACACCAACTCCGTTCGCGGTGCGTTCGCGGGATGAAAACCTGCTTCGCCTCGGATTCGGTTTTGATATGTGGAGCTGGAAATATCAGAGCACGAAGTTTGAAATCGATTATGACGGCCTGTTTTCAGACACCTACGGGGAACACGTGGTTAGCGGTAAGATTACAGTTAAGTTTTAAAAGCGACAGAAATTACCGTTATACCATTATTATACTTTCTGTATAGTTACGCGAACCATCCGCGGATGGTTCGCCGTGGAAAAAAATATTCTGGAGTGCAATGGAGGTTCGCAAGAAGTTATTGGACTCGTTTCCGTGCTCGTGGCAAATATTCCGTGGCCTAATCGTCGGCTTTCGGTGGGGGAAGCGGCAAATGTCTCGATCCCATGCTCAAAGGCTATAAAGGTCTGCTGCAGTCCGACGGCTATGTCGGCTTAACC
>JADGFE010000119.1 GCA_016744085.1 Kiritimatiellales bacterium
AGCACATTGATGGTGATCGTGGCCCTTGTGTGTTCGAGAATGGGCTGGAGTGCTGTTGATGGTTGGACTGCATTCGCTGTGGCCGGTTTTATTTTATATACGGGTGTAGCCTATGCTCGCGAAGCTATTGATATCCTGCTTGGAACAAAACCGGATATTACAGAAGTTCGTGCGATATATGATGCCGTGATTGCTGTCGATGGTGTGATGGGCTCGCACGAGATTATGGTGCATCAGTATGGTGATGTGAAGATGGTTTCCTTTCATATTGAAGTAGATGCAAAAATGAGCTTAGTGGATGCGCACGCAATTTCTGAACTCGCAGAAGAAGCGGTGGAATCTAAACTTCATTGGCGAGCTGTTGCTCACGTGGATCCGGTGGATCGAACCCATCCTTTATTTGAGGAGCTGAACATTATGCTGCACGGCTACATTCATGAGGTATCGGGATTGGTGGATGTTCATGACCTTCGGGCTTATGGGGTGGAAATGCCGTATGCTATTTCCTTTGATCTGGTCACCGATATGAAAACCAGTCGCAGTGATTATAATGCGTTGTATTTGCATTGTCTTAACGCAGTAAAAGAAGCGTTCGGTGAGCGGGTCAACCATGTTGAAATCGGCATTGAAGCAACGGTTGAAAGTGCCCCGATGATGCGGGAAAAATTTGATATTGCTGTTGCCGGAAAATGATCGACTGCGTATTTGCCTCAGAGATGAATGCTGGTATGCTTTACGCAGTAAATGGTGACTATTTATTCTGACGGAGAGTTTGATGGCTAATATTCCTGGAAATACTGAGTGGGTGGGGGAGCTGATTCCTGATCTTGAAGGGCGTCGTAGCCTATTTGTTGTTGATACCGATGAGGTAGATGATGAATTGATAGAAGTTTTTATTGAAGAACTTCAACGGCTTAGTGGCGAACTGTCGGTTGGCCTTGAGCAGAATAATTCTGAAATGGTCCGCATGGCTGCTCATTCCATTAAGGGAATGGGAGGAACAATCGGGCTTCCAGAATTATCTGTTTTAGGATTGGAAATCGAAACTCGCACCAAAGAAGGTTGCCTTCAGGATTCCACACCTTTGATTGTTGCTCTGGAACAGTGGATGACTTCATTGAATTAGGAGCCTGAATGAGTCCTGCCGAACAAGATCCTGTAATTGATAAAACGACATCCCGGTTTCTTCAACCCTTATCCGGCCGTGTTCTTGTGGTGGATGATGAACTTCCGAACCGACTCTATCTGCGAAAGTTGCTTGAGGCTCGAGGTTGTGAAGTTTTTGCTGCTGCTGATGGGCCGACTGCACTGACTATTGCATTTAAGAAAGTTCCCGATCTTATTCTGGTGGATGTAATGATGCCCGGGATGGATGGATTCGAACTTTGTGGTCGGTTGCGCGATGAGGCCCGCACGGCCGATATTCCGGTTATCATGGTAACGGCTAAGTCAAAGATTGAAGATATTGAAACCGGCTTTGAACTTGGCGCAATGGATTATATTCGAAAGCCATTTAATCCTCGTGAGCTGGTATTGCGTGTGGGAAATGCGTTGGCCTTAAAAAAGAGTAATGACGAAATAACGATCTGGAATAATCGTGTATCACGCGATCTGGAACTGGCCGGTTCAATTCAACGATCATTATTTTCGGAGGTGCCACATTTTTCACATCGTTTTGAAGTCCGTATCGCATACCGAACCTGTATGGATGTTGGAGGCGATGCGTTCGATATTGTTTCATTACCGGATGGAAAACACTGTGTCTATGTAGCCGATGTTTCGGGGCATGGAGTGGCTCCTGCCATGATTTCATCGTTGCTTAAGGCAACCGCCAGCGAAATGATTCATCGGTACGCGGATCAGGGCCCGGCAGCAGTCTGCAATGCAATTAATATGGTGATTCGCCGCAGGATAGATAATCCTTCCTATTTCTCTACACTATTTCTTGCCGTGCATGATCCGCAAAGCTTGGAGTGGCGTTGTATGAATTGCGGGCACCCGAATCCTGTTATAATTAGAGATGGTAAGCATGCTGATTCATCAGCGTTCAGTCGGCGGGGAGGGGCTCCGATTGGATTTCCTTTTGGATCTGAACGCCCCTATTCCGTTATGGATGAAATGGTCTTTAGGGATGATGGAAATTCATATCTTTTGCTATATACAGACGGTTTGTTGGAAGCACGCCATAAAGAGACAGAGGAAGAATGTGGCGATCATATGGCTGAGGTTTATGAGCGCGTTGTACAGGATCCATCTCGACCGAATAAGGCGGTTGATTTACTTGATGCACTTGAAGCCGAAGATTATCAAATCTCGGCAGATGATTGTACCGCTATCTCGATTCACATGCTTGATCCAGCGAAAATTATGCTCGAACAAACCGTTCCTCGGAATATTTATCTCGTCTCCGAGACGGCCAGGCAGGCTGAAAGTGTCGTTATATCCAAAGGGATTTCTGAAGATACTGCAGCCATGCTCAGGTTGTTGATCATGGAGTTGGGGGCAAATCTGGTTGATCATGGTGGACTGGATGAAGAGGATTCATTTTGGCTTCAGATTCGGGTTGATGGAAAGGTATGTCAGGTTGTGCTTCGTGATGAGGGAACAGAATGGGACCTCGAAGAGGCGCTGAATCGGGAGCTCGATCCGGCTTACATGGGTGAGCGCGGTCGTGGGCTTGCTATAACCAACTCTATTACCGACCGAATTGAGCGATATCGGGTTCAGTCACAGAACCTCACCTATTGTACGATTATTGATGAGGAGCCGTAATGGAGCGTCCGGTATATAGAGCTCGGCGGGAGTTATTTGAGCGTATGGAGATTCCGGTTACTAAAGCGGATATTCAAATTCTGAAATGGAAGCAACGAAGCCGCCTATTCTTGTGGGAAGGCATGCTTCGGAGCCTGTTTGTTGTAAAACGAATTTTCGATATATTAGTAAGTTCTATTGCTTTAATTATTTTATCTCCACTAATTCTCGGCGTCGCTATCTGCATAATTATTGAGGATGGATATCCTGTAATTTACATGCAGAAACGAGTGGGGTTGAATGGTTTGGAATTCCGTTTCTATAAATTTCGATCGATGGTTAAAGGCGCTGAAAAAATGAAAATGGAGTTGTTGGGTCAGAATGAATTTAGGGATGGTGTGACCTTTAAAATGAAAGATGACCCTCGGTTGCTTCGGTGTGGCCGCTTTCTCCGCCGATACAGTATTGATGAAATACCACAGTTTTTTAATGTGCTCATTGGCGATATTTCCATCGTTGGTCCACGACCGCCGCTTTCAGAGGAAGTGAAATCCTATTCGCTGTCCGATCGGAAACGCCTGCATGTTAAACCCGGGCTGACCTGCCTGTGGCAAATTGGTGGGCGTTCAGATATTCCGTTTGATAAACAGGTCGGTCTCGACATGCAGTACATTCAGAGTCAAAGTATATTTAAGGATTTAGTAATTGTGTTAAAAACAATTCCCGCAGTGCTGTTTGGTCGCGGGGCCTATTAGGGAGAAAGAAATGTTGGTGAACTGTTCAAAGGTTAATGGTATTGGCGTAGTTCAGGTAAGTAAGGCGCTGACAGCTGCTACAGTGGATTCTTTTCGTGATCAGCTTTCCAGCTGGCAGGAAGCAGAAAAAGATATCAAATACTATGTAATCGACCTCGAACAGGTAGATTTCATGGACTCTGCGGGTTTGGGAACCTTGATTGCGGTACTAAAACGTGTGACGGAGCGGGGTGGAGATATGAAAATTGCCAACCTTCAGAAAAAACCGCGTATGGTTTTTGAAATTACACGTGCATACAAGGTATTTGAAATCTACGAAACAGTAGATGATGCGTTGAAAGGCTTCGACTAAAATAGAACCGCACAAAGGAACGGTATCCGGTTAAAGACCTTCTGTTTTAACGGATATTCCATTGTCTTATGATTGCCGTATTCAATACTGCAAAACTCCATGGCTGGGCGAAGCAAATGAGCGATACGCCGTGGCCTCTGCTACCCGTTTCGAATCGTCCTCTCATCGACTATTGGTTGGAGGCATGCACGGAACAGAACATTCGTTTGATACATGTTATTCTTGGGGAAGATGCAAAGCAGGTTGAAGATTTCATCGGCTCGGGAGAACGATGGAACGTTACCGTTGAATATGTTTTTGCTCGGAGTGGTGAAAATCCGGTCAACTATCTGAAATCAATCCCGTCACTTTGGAAAAACGGGCTATTTTATATCGGTGGCCCGTTCTTTATGCGACGTCGTCAGGCCTTTTCATCGGAAGAATTTAAATCACTTAGTGCGTGCAGGCATGAAGCATGTGGAGAGACCCGGTTCCTCTACGGAAAAACTGCTGAAGAGGTAGCTTCTTTGCTGGATGGAGGTGAAGGGGCGATGCATGGACTTGAGCAGGTGCATGTCAATCCTCATTCATTCGATAGCATAAAAGCCTATTTTGATCTGAATATGAAAATGGTGGACGGAGAACTCTCACGATATGTCACGGCAGGGTTTTCGGGAAAGGACGGGAGTTCAATCGGCTTCAATGTGCGTACTCCGCCGTCAAGTCATCTTGTTACACCTATAATAATTGGTGACGACTGCCGTTTCGGTGCCATGACGACCGTTGGTCCAAATGCTGTTGTGGCTAATCATGTCATTATTGATGCTTTCTGTGAACTGGCGGATTGTCTGATTCTAGAGGATACGTATATCGGTCGTAATCTTGAAATTCGAAATAAAATTGTGGCAGGAAATAGAGTCATTGATCCTTCAGACGGAACGGTAATTCAAATCGAAGATTCGTGGTTGGTTGCACAAAATAGACCCGATATGCGTACGGAAGATTTCATGCGCTACGTTATTTTGTGGTGCTTTACGGTGCTGTTAGTTTCCGTTCTGTTGATTCCGTTCTGTGTCCTGTACCCATTAACGGTGATCATTCGGATTGGTGGATTTTCCAAAGTGCTCTTCCATGATCCTCGAACGGGCTACATCACATTACCGGTTTACTCAAAACTTAAGAATCGCAAGTCGATCATTTACCGTGCTTTTAGGGCGCTCTCGCTGGATCGTTTTCCATGGCTTCTTTTGGTTCTGCGTGGTCGCTTATTTCTGTGCGGACAACCACCGATGAGACACCCGACCGATGACGAAATAATCAAGCAGCTTCCGCAATATTATCCCGGTGTTTTCTGTTATCAGGATTACAATAAAGATTCAGATCGTCTGACCGATTCTCTTTGGTATGCGCATATTCGGTCGCTATTTGAAGATACAAAGATTTTGATTAAAGCGCTGATCACCCGATTCCTCAGTGCAGGAAGGCAATAGATTCTTGATGAGTAAAAAATAAAAATGACTTCCAAGCGTTGGAAAATAAAAACGGCCGATGAAAAGTTGGTCAAAATGATCGCATCAACCGCCGAGCTCTCACCTTCAATTGCAAAAATTCTAGTTCAGCGCGATTTTAATTCAGCAGAAAAGATAGCTGGGTTTATAAGCCCGCGCCTGTCCGATCTTTCAGACCCATTTGAATTGCCGGATATGGAAACAGCGGTAACTCGCTTGTGGGGTGCAATTGATGCGGGCGAAAGAATTACGGTATTCGGCGACTATGATGTGGATGGGCTGACATCGGCGGCATTGCTAACGCGAATTCTTCGGGCTCTGGGGGCTGCGGTTGAAGCATTTATTCCCGACCGACTCGATGAGGGGTATGGCCTGTCTCAAGAGGCACTTGCACGCTGTCTTGAGCGTCATGGGTCTACCGTGGTCGTTACCGTCGATTGCGGCACCAACTCGGTTGAATCGGTTGCCTTTGCTCATAGTAAAGGGGTGGATGTTATTGTAACCGACCATCACGAGCCTGATGAAAAAACAGCGGCTGCATTTGCGCTCATCAATCCTAAGCTGGGCACAATTCCAAAGCATGAGCTCCTTTGCGGTGCTGGCGTTGCATTTAAACTTTCACATGGCTTAGTTAAGCGGGGTCGGGAACAGAAAAAACCGTCGGCTGCCGGTGTTGATCTGCGAAATTATTTGGATATCACCGCTCTCGGAACGGTTGCCGATATTATGCCTTTGGTTGGGGAAAATCGAATTATTGTTCGTCATGGCCTTGCTAAGCTTGCTGAATCCAGTTGGGTTGGAATGGAAGAACTAAAACGCGTTGCTGGCGTAAAAGGGGAGCTGGACACGTATCATCTTGGATTTCAGTTAGGTCCAAGAATAAATGCCGCGGGTCGTATCGGACAACCGATGCAGGCTCTTCGGTTGCTGGTTACAGATGATGCCGCTGAAGCCCGTGAGATTGCGCAACTTCTTGATCAGAATAATATTGAACGCCGAGCTATTGAAAAAAAGATGGGCGATGAAGCGTTCGAGGAAATCGATGCCTATTTTGATCCAGCAAAGCATTTTGGATTAGTGGTTGCGCGCGAAGGGTGGCATCCCGGAGTTGTAGGAATTGTTGCCTCACGTATTTCGCGGCATTACAACCGTCCGGCCATCGTTATGGGAATTGAAGAGGAAGGTCATGCCAGAGGGTCATGTCGCAGCATTGAATGCTATAATATGCTTGATGGTCTGCAGGCGTGTGCGCAACACCTTAATAAATTTGGCGGCCACATGATGGCTGCTGGGCTGGAAGTTAAGCCGGGGGCTTTGGACGCATTTAAAAAGGACTTTAATGAAGCGGTATCATCGGAAATTTCATCGATGGATTTGTCCCCGGTTCAGCATGTCGATGCGATTGTTGAGCCAGCTGAGGTGGGATGGAGTTTTCTGAATCAGCTAAAACAACTTCGGCCGTTTGGTCAGGAAAATCCGGAACCCGTGTGGGGGCTAATGAATGCGCGAGTTTCTGGTTCACCTCGAGTGGTAGGTCAAAAACATTTAAAACTATCTGTTGTTAGCGGAGGAGAGCAGTTTGATGCAATTGCTTTCAATTATCCCTTGAGTAATTTGCCAGCCGCAGAAATAGATGTGGCTTTCACGCTGAAGGAAAATTACTGGAATGGAAACACAACACTTCAGCTTCAGGTACAGGATATCCGTCCGTCCACGAGTCCGTAACTTTTTATAGGGTTCTAAAAGCTGAGATCGGTCCAAACTTCAAGATTTGGATGATCACTAAGCGCGATTCCTGCTGCAATCGTCTGAGGTTCATTGAGCAGGATATTGATGATTTCTCGCTTCGATTCGCCGACTACGAGTAAAATGATTCTCCGGACCTTTTTTAAAAAGGCAGGAGTCACGCTAATGCCCTGCATTCCATCTGGGCGATCAGTATGTAAAGTAAGGGGACCTGTCTTTGTGTTTGCTTGTTCTGGGGTGAAAAAGCCAGCAGTGTGCCCGTCATTGCCCATGCCGAGAAAGCCGAGGTTGATGCTGTTCAGCGGTTCGATTCGGCTTTCGAAGTCAACCGCAGCGTCTTGAATCGGAAGCGATGTGTTTACACGGATAAACTGTTGCTCGCAGTCGAGAGCCTTAAGCATCGGCTCTAGGTTGTTTGCATTATTTTTGTCGGAAGCGAAGGGCTGCATACGCTCGTCGCTGAGAAAAATCTTCAGGTCGGGATGAATCGCGCAGGGGGCAGTGGCAAGCCTGTTATAGATAACGTAAGGAGTTGAGCCTCCGCTCAGCATTACATTTGCTGCGCTGGAAAAGGTGTTTTCAAGAAGAGCCACTGTTTCTGAAATCAGTGATTCTGTATTTTCGAATGAACGTATTTTTATCATGAAACAAATTTAACGAATGAAAGGGGTTAGCAAAAGCAAATGCTTCCTTTGAATAATCTCGTTGCGCCGGGTTCAGGATTTCTGCGAACATACGCCTATGTTGAAAGGATTACTCAAAGGGCTGTTAAAGCTGTTGTCTTGTTTGCCGATCTCTGTGGTGCGCGGGCTTGGTCGTGTGCTTGGTTTTATTTTCGGGAGCATAATACGTCATCATCGGGCGGATGCTATGCATGCGTTGCAACGGTCGCTGCCGGAAAAAACACCTGCTGAATGTCGTGGAATTATCAGTAGAATGTATACATGGCAGGGTATATATCTCATGGAATCGATCTGGTATTTTATGAAGGATCGATCAGTGGCAATCGCTGCCGTTGATGTTGAGGGAAAAGAAAACCTTGAAGACGCTTTGAAACAGGAGCGCGGGGTGGTTGTTCTTACTGCTCATTTTGGAAATTTTGATATTGCGCCGCTTGCAACGGTGGCCCTTGGTCACAAGCTGACTGTCATTACAAAAGATATTAAGAACCAGGCGATAAATGACATCTGGATGGATGCTCGGGCAACGGAAGGGCTGACACTTGTTCCCGCTCGTAATTCGATTCGGGACTGTTTAAGGGCTCTTCGGCGAAATGAGATCGTTGGTTTTATATTAGATCAGAATATGAAACGAGGTGAGGGGGTCTTTGTTGATTATTTCGGCCATTCAGCCAGCACAACTCCTGGGCTGGCCTTTATGGCAGCTCAGTCAAAAGCTCCAGTGGTTCCTATGTTTATTTATCCTAGAGATCAGAACCGGCACGTCCTCCGTATCTTGCCACCGATCGATCCTCCTGCTGATCGCAAGCCCGAGAGTATCGTAAAGGCTACTCAGGCGTATACGAAAGTGATCGAAGATGTGGTTCGAGAAGATCCGGAACAGTGGATCTGGATGCACCGGCGTTGGCGCACGCAACTTAAAAAATAGCCGCCTGAACCTGGGCGGCTTTATTGTGCTATCTAAAAAATTACGCCTCATCCGCAGAATCGGTGGGCCGATTCCGGCTCGGGCAACCCTCCCATTGTGTGAAACAGGGCGATTTTCAGCACTTCGTAGCTTCGAAACCCGT
>JADGFE010000120.1 GCA_016744085.1 Kiritimatiellales bacterium
GGTTTCGAAGCTACGAAGTGCTGAAAATCGCCCTATTTCACACAATGGGAGGGTTGCCCGAGCCGGAATCGGCCCACCGATTCTGCGGATGAGGCTAAATTTAAGAATCATCGGAAACGTCAGAAGCAACAGCACAACAGCCTTCACCACGATCATGGAAAACCACGGAATACGGCTCGTTAAAACAGTAATGATCGTGAGGAGTAACGAAAGAAATACGAGTCGAAATATTTTTCGATCGTACAATTTTCGATCGTACAATTTTCGAGCAAACAGCTTCAGCATAAAATGAAGCGCTATGCTCTTGGAGAATACTCCAAAAAGAAGAATCGCCGCATCCAGAACTACAGATATTGGGAAGCCACCCACTAGCGTACCGCGTATTCCTGTAGCTGAGGCAGTTCTACAAATTCAAGAACCGAGGCATGCGTTGATTCCAATTTAATCTGCGGGGCCATGCCCGCATCAAAAGCCTGGATCCAACGGGACAGGCAAAGACACCAATAATCTCCACCAACCAGGCCTGGAAATCCATATTCCGGCATCGGGGCAGAAAGGTCATTACCACATTCCTTTGAAAACAGAAGAAATTCATCCGTCATCAATACGCAAATAGTGTGCATACCCTGATCATCTGACCGAGTGTCGCATTTTCCATTCCGAAAAAATCCTGTCATGGGGTCTTCACTACAGGCTATGAGCGATCCGCCTAATACATTTTTAGCCATGTGTAAAAATCCTCATGTTCCATTGCGTATTGCGTGACCGTTATTCAGGGTTCTCTTTTCAGTCAATACGCAATACATTTATGCTTTAGCAGCAGGTTCTTTATCGTAGATTTTAATCGTATCGTACTGCGTCGTACGCTGCGAAGGAATCCATCCGGCTTCGCGAATGAGATTAACCACCAGATCTTCGTCCACCTGATAATCAACGCCCGTTGCACTCACCACTTCTTCGGTCATAAGGACACCACCGTAATCATCAGCACCGAACTGCAAGGCCAGCTGTGATACATCGGGGCCTTCCGTGACCCATCCGGCCTGAAGATGCGGCACGTTATCCAGAATGATACGAGCCATGGCAATCAGTCGAAGATAATCAACCCCGTTCTGAATACGCGGGCATTCGAGATCCGTCATATCCGGAGAAAAGCTCCATGGAATGAATGCCGTAAAGCCGTTGGTCTTATCCTGCAGGTCACGGATTTTCATGAAATGCTCAATACGTTGCTCGTTGGTTTCACCAAAGCCGTACACCATGGTGGCCGTAGTTTTTAGGCCAATATCATGCGCATCTTCCATCAGATCCAACCATGCTTTAGAGCGGGTTTTCTTTGGACTGATGCGTTTGCGGATATCATCGTTTAGAATTTCAGCGCCGCCGCCAGGCAGCGATTGTAGCCCGGCATCTTTCAAGCGCTGGAGGGTTTCCTTAATGGAAATGTGCTCCATCGCGGCCATGAATTCGATTTCTGTGGGCGAAAGCGAATGAATCCAGATATCTACATTATCGCGGATACCGGATAAGCAAGCTTCATAGTAATCGAGCTTCAGCTCAGGATGAAGTCCACCCTGAATCAGAATCTGAGTCGCTCCCGCTGCGGCAGCTTCTTTAACCTGAGCAACGATTTCTTCAGGACTCTTAACGTAAGCATTGTCTTTTTCCTGCTTCGTATAGAACGCACAGAATTTGCAGTCCACTACACACACATTGGTGGTGTTTAGATTTTTATCAAAGACGTACGTTGCCAGATCACCCGGTACGGCGCGACGACGGCAGATATCTGCCACACGGCCCAGCTCCTGGAATGGCGCTTCGGCGTAAATGATCGCGGCATCTTCAGAATTAATCCGCTCACCGGCTTCCACGCGGTCGAGAATTGTTTTCCAGCGACTTGAAATCACCGGCGCTTCAGGTAGCGCATTAACATCAGGTTGCCCTTCCACCTGCGCATAGATGCTGTTGGTCAAAACCGGAGTATGTCCCAGATTGGAAAGAAATTCTTCCATTTCCTCCGCAGTAAAGAATTTCTGACTCGTTGGCGCTCCACCTTCTTTGGCAATACGTTCTTCCAGACTGGTTCCACCGATATCATCGACTCCACTATGCGTCAATACGCCAAGGAGCTTACGGTCCATGTAGTTTACCAGCATGCGAACGTGCGGAAAGTTATCGAGATAAATACGGGTGATGGCCGCCACACGGACCTGCCGATCACCGGATGGACCATATTTCAGACCTAGTGCGGTTCCATTCGTCTGGAACGGAAGCGGAATCGCCGCTTGAAATCCGCCGGTTTCATCCTGCAGTTCACGCAGACGGGAAAGATGATCGATCAGATGCCAGTCTTCTTCGATATGCCCGAAGAGCATGGTTGCATTAGTGGGGATTCCCAGACCGTGTGCTTCGCGGTGAACGTCCAGCCAATGTTCAGCAAGAATCTTGGTCGTTGCAATTTTCTTGCGGATTTCACCATGGAAAATTTCAGCCCCGCCACCGGAAATGGATCCAAACCCGCAGGCCTGCAACCGCTGAAGACATTCTTTGATGGAAATGCCTGCATTGCCTGCAATCCAGTGAATTTCCACCGCAGTCATACCCTGCAGCAAAACGCCCGGAAGCATTTCGCGGGAAAGAGAAAATAGTTTTTCGTAATATTCCATGTCGAGCTCAGGAATCATGCCGCCGACAATATGCAGGTCGGTCAGGTTCCAATTCTGCGCGCGTTCGAGGTTTTTTCGGGCATCCTCAAGTGTTGTAATATACGCATCTTCAGCGCCTTCCGGCCGCCAGAATGAGCAGAGGTTGCACTCAACAACACACAGGTTGGTCGGGTTCAGGTTGTGGCTGTGTACATAGTAGGTTTTATTGCCATGACGGGCACGACGAATGGCATCAGCGCGGGCCATTAGTTCGGGGGTCGACATATTTTGGAGCATGTCCAGCGCTTGAGCATCGGTGATGCGTTCTTGGATAAATTCACTCATTGAAAACCTACCTGTTCGTTAATTGGCACTAATTTGGTCTATTATGCCTATTATTTCCACTTCAAACTTCCAGCGATTACAAAATCAGGCCGAATCATCCATTTTAAGCTGAATCAGTCAACTCTTCTGCGTTATAAGTGTTTTTCCTGACTTAAGGAAACTCACGATGAATAGTGGAGTTCTTCGACCGAATGACCTTGATTAATCTAGAGCCTGTTAACACAACCGGAGCATAACCACCGTAAGAAAAAAATGGATGAATACCATGAACATCACAGCGAGATATTCAGTCTCGGGATAGCAGCTTCGGGACTGTTAAATATTTTACGCTGTGTAGTGGCTACGTATTTTTAAAGCAGGTGCAAAGTTCGGCATAGACTTCCGCCGCATCGTATCCAAGCGCGTTGCACACCCAGAAAAACTCCAACATATCTAAGCGGCGTTCTCCTTTTTCGATGCGCCAAACGAAAGAGTGCTCCCGTTGTAATTTTTCAGCAAGTTGCCGTTGCGTCATTCCTGCTGCTCGACGCATTTCAACAAGCTTATCAAGAATGGCCGGGTATTCCTTTGAGTGAGTTGATTTTTTCATGACCGCATAATGCGTTCCAACTCTATTGCTCGCAAAATGCGTTCGCACGCTTGGCAGGCAATAAGAAAATCATTATCTTTCACATTCTAAATTATAGAAACATGGTAGTTATTTTAAGAATGAGGAAAGAAGCAAGGGAGGAAGTATGAAAGCTGGAATCATTGTGTCCATGGTATGTTTGGCCGCTACGCTGCAGGTAGCCGGATCGGCTTCTATCGAAGCCGGAGAAGTTGCCGGTGTTTTGTCGGATGTTTATGCGGTTGAGGATGTGCTCTGGAGGATTCAGGAGCAGTTCGCGGGTCTCCTTCCTTCCGATCAAATCTACCTGCATCAGGATAAAACCGTCCATCCCGTTGATTGGTCTACTCTCCCTGAAAAACTGAAGCAGCGAATGCATGCAACCCTGGTCGATGGGTTCCCGGTGTATGAATTGCGCCTCATAACCGATCCCGTTTCACGGGACACAATTTTCTATAATGACCGGAATGTGGAGGTATACCGCATCGTTCAATCTGCGGACCAGTACGATCCCTATTTATGGTGGAAGAACAGAGGCCATGCGTTTTCGTATCTGGAGATTGATGTCTGGAATCTGTGGATTTTTGATTATGCCCATACCGGGGCATCCATTCGGATGGTTCCGGTTTCTCTGCATGCCGCATTTATGGAAGAGCTGGCCTATCAGAAATCACAGGAGCAGTTAACGCCCCCGTCCATGATGATGTCTTCTTCGTCAGCGGAGGTAACGAATTTATGGGTCGGGATCAGCAGCAGCACCAACGGCAAGGTTGAATTGGAGCTTCGCTGGCCAACAAACTATTTGGACCGGATTTGCCTGTTTTGTTCGACAAATTTGGTGAATTGGCATTTAACACATACCAACGTGGTGACCACCGGGCTGACAAATTATTTCCTGCTTGATCCGGTGGTGCCGATGCCAATGAAAAACTTTTTCCGCTCCGGAAATGCCGACCAGAATTCAGATGAAGACGGTCTTGTTGACTCTTATGAAGTTATGCTTTACGGAACAAATCCCCAGGATCCCGATTCAGACGACGATGGATTTTTTGACGATTGGGAAGTGGCGCACGGAATCGATCCGCTCGACCCGGAAAACCCGCTGGACATCCAGAACCTTCCCGACCTGGATATCTACGAACCCACCACGAACTATCCCGCCGGATTTGCCGCTTTCAACCCGCCGGTATCCAATGGAATATATGTCACGCCGATGATAGCAGAATGGACTCGTTCAGCTGACCAGAATGAAACCATTGTAATGACCTCAGTTGAGGAAATCGAAGCATTGGCCATCTACTCCACGTCAACCAATGCCGTAGCCGCAAACTGGTTTACCAACGGCTACGGCCACGCCCAAATGCCCGCCGACGGCATGAAAATGCTCTGGCCTATTACGGCGACTGAAACGGGATTGCCGATACGGGTTAACAACACGATAGCTTGGTGGCTTGGCCCTGACCTTTGCGATACCAATGAACAGTTTTCGATCTATGGGAATAGCCTCTCTCCATATGGAGAAACTACCCATGCCTATATTGATGGCTATGGATGGATTACCAATGTCTGGGGTAACAATCAAAAGGCTACTTTTGATGTGCCCGATAACCTATCCAACGGCACGTATACGGTTTATGCCCACAATGGACTGGGCGGAAAATACGGCTGGGGCAAGGGCCACGATCTTACGATTGCTCCTTTGGTTGATTACACCCAATCGACCATTACCAATATCACATCTGGAGATTTTGGAGATCTTAAAGCAAATCTATATGCTGCCACACCCAATACGACTGTTATTGTGCCGGCTGGAACTTACTATTTTACAAGTGAGGTTCGCATACCACACCCGTCGAACAATCCCTCTTTAGGTATTTCAGATAACATTTGGTTAAAGGGGGCGGGGACTGGTGAGACTGTTTTTGCGGTAAGCCCTTCGTATGTGGATTCTCCTTCTTATGAACAAGAGTCATATCTTATGGACTGTGGATACAAATATGCCAATGGAGAGTTGCATACCATCACAGGCTTGAAGATGACTGGTATTACTTTTGATAGAGGCACTGTGGGTACACTGCGCCCGGGACTTTTTAAGATAAGTGGATATAATTGTCGGATTTCAAACTGTGAGTTTACTGATATTAACCTGCCTTATCCAAATACGGAGGGTGGTTCCGACATAGTTAGCATAAATGGGCACCTAGGAGCCCCTGTGTGGTTCACCTCCAACACTCTAGTTCAAACAGTTAGGGCCAATATCGGTACGCATGTCCAATGGAGGTTTAATGAGCACTACGGACGCAATGATTATCTGGGAAAAACCATTAGCATGGGAGCTTCTATTCGTTCAGATATTAGCGATAATTTTGCGACTCATCTTGAAGTCGGTAACCTAGATAAGAGTTGTCAGGGTAGATTTGTAGTGCTGCAGGCTCTAACTGGTTTCTATGACTACGTCGGAAATAACACTACTCTAGACTATAAACCTCACCCAAGTTCTTACAATCGGAATGCAGGAGAACAGATTCTCTTTGAGAACACCAATCCAGACAAGATTGAAGGTGTTACTACCGCAACAGTTGATACTGTAACATCACCAACACTTGGAGCACTTGATAGTTCACGTAGAGCTATTACCATTGTCAAAGGTAAAGGTTTTGGGCAGACACGCCCCATTGAGTCAATCTCAAGTAGCACGGCTACATTAGTAGAACCTTGGTTAATTCCTCCAGATAGTAATAGTGACATATGTATTCACAGATCGGGCTGGCGGCTTGCGGCAGTTGACAATTACCTAGACGGTATCAAGGATGCTGTAAATAACAATACTGCCAGTGCAGCAGTTTCGTTATACGGAGGGCCGTCTGAAACCTTGGTAGTAGGTAATACTGGACACGAACTTGAGGATGGTTTTGCTTGTTGGGCATTTACATCTAAAAAAGATAAGTATGCGACTGAATATAATGCTAATCCGGCATACTTCAACGTCTTCGAAGAAAATAGTAATATTGATTCATATAAACATCAAACGGGCGGAGGAATTGGCTATATGGTAACTTCTTTAGGGAATCCCTATCCATCAGCTTATACTCCTGTTGTAGCTGTCTTTGGTACGGTATTCAGAAATAACACGGTAACCAACGTAGACATAGCGATAGCACCTTGGGCTAATCACGAAACCTTCTCTGCTAATATGAGCGTATTTGAATTTAATACAGGAACAGCGACTAATATTATGGGAACCGATAACGGAGTGCACACGTACACTAATGAGAACAGCATCACTATACTTTAACGCTGTATTGATATGTGCAGATCAAATAAATGCGGATGTTAATTTCAAGATAATCAAGTTGGTGTGGTAATAAGAGATTTAATGTAGGCTTTTGAATCAGCGGCTATATTGCTGGGATGTAGTCCAAGTATATTGATGAGTTAAAATCTGGCGAACACAAGTATTTGGGTTGCGAAAAATAGGGAAAAGGACGGTTTAGAATGTCAAAAATAATCAAGCTAGTCTGTTATGTTATGATTGGTTTCTCAGGTATTACTGATGTCTTGGCTCAAGCGTGGCCTAACATTTATTTGACCAACGGAATCCACAACACCAGCTATGGTGTAGAAATCTATGACCCGGCCACGACTAAAAACTTATACATTAATCCAACGGCTATTTTAGAGGCTGGTGGTACAGAGCTAGATGATATTTTTGATAGTAATCAAGTATTTCTAAATGGAGGAACTGTAAATGCGTCGGCCATTGACGAGCCTGATTTTACATGGAACAGCGGTTTGCTTAATTTAAATGGAGGAACTCACCTAACAACCTATGGTTTGAATAGCGGTACGGGGAAGATATTAAACATTGGCGCAGGAGCAATTTTGCATCACGAAATCTTTAATTCTCTGCCCATAGGTAATCAGCTTTATTTAGGAGCGGGCCGCCTTTCGGTTAGTAATTTTAATGCTTCAGTGAATGGGTTTAGTCTATACGGATCCGATATTTTCCCCCAAGAAGCGGGAATACTTGAAGTTTCCGGAGTGTTATCTGAAATGCCAGAGTATCATTATGATTCCAGCGTTTCCGTTATTCTTAATGGAAACGCTGCTCGATGGGATCTGGATGCTGAGCGGTCAGATACCATGGGTCGATCTATTACGGTTAAAAACGGAGGAACCTTAACGGGTAGTGCCGACAACTGGCGCAATTCCGTTGTGGCCATTACTGGTGGCGGATCAATGTGGAATGCAGGTTTTCTGAAGATGAACAGTTCAAGCGGAAATATTACAATTTCAGATGGGGGACAACTGCTGAGCACAGGTATTTCACTCGGAGAATTCAGTGGTCAACAAAATAAGGTTGTGGTAACTGGGGAAGGATCTTTATGGGATTCAGGCAATATTTATATGGGCTATTCTACTAGTTCAGGTAGTAGCATTGTCATCACTAATGGTGGCCAAGTTTTGAGTGCAGAAGTTTTAATTGGGGATGAACGATCTTTTCACAATCAGGCTGTGGTTTCTGGATCAACTTCTCAATGGAAAGTAAGCGGTAACTTAATCATTGGGAGCGATAGTGAATCAAATAACCTAACCATCGAGAATGGAGGTTACGTTGAATCTGCCAGTGCCTTCATTGGAACGTCTGTGATCTCGAATTGGAGGGCAACAAGAAACAAAGTGAAGGTTTCAGGGAGAGAATCCTTTTGGCATAACTCCGGTCAAATTACTATTGGAAATGCTTTGCCAGATGATTATGGAAATAGCCTAACGATAGAAGGCGGAGGGACAGTACGTACTGGCGGTGTAGTTGTTAACGGCACGCAGAATTCACTTAACCTGAACTCCGGCGGTCGCCTCGAAATCGGCACAGACTTCAATGCATCGATGACAGGGTTTAATTTTAACTCAGGTAGCGAGCTTTCTGTAGAGGGACAACTTTCCGGTCTCTCTAATTTAGAATCAGGCCGACGTTTGGAAACGCCTGACTTGCTGGGCGACTTAACGGTGCATGGCATCTTTGCTCCGGGCACGAGTCCGGCGGATAGTATTGTAGATGGAGCTTTAACCATCGCCTCTGACGGAACGCTTGAAATGGAACTAGCCGGTTATGCTTTAGGCGCTGAATATGACCGCCTCTCCATAACCGGATTTTCTACACTCGATGGACTGCTGGATATCGTATCGCTCGGCGGCTTCTCGGCAACAAACGGAGCCAGCTTTGATCTGTTTAATTG